>CAYXUZ010000122.1:7222-19897 GCA_964467705.1 uncultured Ardenticatenaceae bacterium
CCCTTTTTTGATGCCGGTTTTTAGCAGCAGAGTGAGCAATAAGTGTGGCCGGGCGTCTGGTTTGCGGTCACCTTCGCCATGCCGCAGTCGTTGGGAGACGGCGAGGGCGTTTTCGATGTCAGTTTCGGAGGGTAGGGTGGGGATGGGGCTGCGGACGCTGTGTTGGATCACGGCCGTAGCCGGATCCTCCACCAGCGCACCACACTCCTTCAACCAGGCAAAAAAGACCTTCAACGTGGTCACCCGCCGGGCATACGACTTGGGGCTGCATGGTACGCCCCGTTCATACAACAGCCAATTGAGGAAGTCGTTCAAATCTTTGGTGCCAATCTGGCCGATGGGCTGGCCGATGCCCAGATATTTGCCCAGCAGCCGCACATCACTGGCAAACGCTTTGCTGGTGTTCAGAGCGAATCCCTCGTCACGCATGTGCTGTTCAAACGCGCCGAGCGCGGCCTGAATGGAGGCATCGGCCGTCACCGGCGGCGCGGTTGGTCCCACGGCCGGGGGGAGTTCACTTTCAGGTATTAAGGTCTGTTGCAAATTATCGCTCATGTGTCATCTGTCTCCTGTTTTCGTATAGACAGGGGTAGATTAGAACATTTGGCCGGTTTTGTCAACATTGGTTTTTGCCTTAAAATTTTGTATAATCCGCCGCGTCTGACGAGAAAGGCCCCGTAGCTCAACTGGCAGAGCAGGGCACTCTTAATGCCGAGGTTGAAGGTTCGAGTCCTTCCGGGGTCATGTACCGAGCCGCTCCAAGATGTGGGGCGGTTTTTTTATATCTGAAATCTGATGACAAGAAACATTGTGTTAACCGGCTTTATGGGCACGGGCAAAACGACGGTCGGGCGGCTGCTGGCGGCGCGGTTGGGACTTGGCTTTGTGGATACGGATGAACTGATTGTGCGGCGTGACGGCCGTACCATCCCCACCATCTTTGCCGAAGAAGGCGAGGTGTATTTCCGAGGGTTGGAAACGGCCGTAGCCCTGGAATTAGCCACCCAATCTAACCTGGTGATTGCTACAGGGGGCCGTTTGATGCTTGACCCGATCAACGCCGCGGCATTGGAAGCCAACGGCCGTGTCTTTTGCCTGACCGCTTCCCCAGAGGAGATTGTGGCACGGGTGGGTGGTGATGGACGGCCGTTGCTCAACGTGCCCGACCCGGCGGCGCGTATCCGGGAATTGTTGGCAGAACGAGCGGCGGGGTACGGCCGTTACCCCCAAATTGACACCACGGGCCAAACGGCGGACGAAGTAGTTGAGGAAATTAATAGTTTGATCCGCGAAGGACGCGAAGGGGCGCTAAGATGATGACACGGCCGTGTCCCTTTTGCCGGCCCTGGCTGAATGAGGCGGAAATCATTTTGGAACACGGTTCGTGCCTGTTTTTGCAACAGCCGCAGACCGTTTTGATCGGCTCCGGGCTGATTATTCCCCGGCAACATCGAGAGACGGTATTTGAGTTGACGGCCGTTGAATGGCAGGATACCTACACCTTGCTACAGCGCGTGAAAAATTGGCTTAACGAGCAATACGCTCCCGATGGTTATAACGTTGGCTGGAATGTCAGTGCAGTAGGCGGACAGGAAGTCTTCCATGCCCATCTGCACGTCATTCCCCGCTACGGCGATGAGCCGTTGGCCGGGAAGGGGATCCGCTACTGGTTGAAGCAGGAAACAAACCGAAGAAGTTGAAAGAAGTAGGCCATGAACGAAGCAACGAAACTCAATGTGAAACATCCCGATGGGCAATATCAGGTTATGGTGGGCAGCGGATTGCTGTCGCGATTGCGTGAATTGGCAAACATTAGCGGGCCGGTGGCGGTGATTACCGATGATCATGTGGGGCCCCTCTACGCGGCGCAGTGTGGTGCGGTGGATTGTGTGCTGACCGTGCCCGCCGGGGAGCAGCACAAAACGCTGCAAACCGTGAATGGACTGTACAGCCAGCTTTTAGCGGCGGGCATAGACCGCACGGGCACGATTGTGGCGTTGGGCGGCGGCGTGGTGGGGGATATGGCCGGTTTTGTGGCCGCCACCTACATGCGCGGTGTGGCTTTTGTGCAGTGCCCCACCAGCCTGCTGGCGATGGTGGATGCCAGCGTGGGTGGCAAAGTGGGCGTGGATTTGCCGGAAGGCAAGAATCTGGTCGGGGCGTTTAAGCAGCCTACGGCCGTGCTCGCCGACATCGCCACCCTGCAAACCTTGCCCCCGGCCGAGTTTGCCGCCGGCATGGCCGAGGTGATCAAACATGGCCTGATCAGCAATCCCCGCCTGTTCATGCAAATTGAGGACGAGGGGCGGCGGCTGCGTAGCATGTCGCCGGTGCGGCTGCAAACGCTGGTCAGCGAGGCCATTCGCGTCAAGCGGGATGTGGTACAGGAGGATCCATTTGAACACGGCCGTCGCGCCCTACTCAACCTGGGCCACACCTTCGGCCACGCCATTGAGCAGGTGAGCGGCTACCGGGTGACGCACGGTCAGGGAGTGGCCATGGGATTGGTGGCGGCGGCGCATCTTTCGGCGCGATTGGGCCATTGTGATGCAGCCCTGCCGGCGCGGATAGAAGCAGTTTTGCGTCAGGTTGACTTACCCACCCGCATCCCCAACGAGTTGCCCACCGAGGCCATCTACCAGGCGATGTTTAGCGATAAAAAGAAAGTGGGGAAGCGACTGCGTTTTATCTTGCTACGTGACATAGGGCAGGTATTTGTGGCCGATGAGGTGGGGGAGGAGGATGTGATGGCCGTGATCACTGAGCAGTTGGCAGTGAGCGGTGAGCGGTAGGCGGAACTGCTTACTGCTTACCGCTCACTGCTTACGTCAGTGAAAAGTGCCCTGGTTGGCGGGCGGTGCGGCTGAGCACGGCCGTCAGGTTATCCCCATTATTGACCACATACGTCACCATACCGTTGGCTTGCAGCATGGCCGCCAGCTTATCGGTGGAACGGCTGCCGCCAAAGGAGGCCGGGTTGACCAGCACCGTCACCAGCCGCAGGCCGCGCCGGGCTAACTGGCGGGACGCCGTCGCCCACTGCTCACGCGGCGAGGGGGTGACGATGATGAGGGTGGTACCGCGTGGGAACAAATGCGCTTCCGCATTGAGCATATCGCTCATGGGCACCTGCCCTTTAGCCCGCAGCACGGACAGCGTTTCCAGGATACGGTTGAGCTGCCGTTCGCCCCGGTCAGGCTGCACAATTTCCGCGCTTTGCCCATACCCCAACATGCCCACCGCCCTGTCCTGGCGCAAAAAGTATTGCGCCAGCGAAGCGGCAATCGTCACGGTGTACTCTTCGGTAGATTCCGGTAGCGTAAACTTTTCTGGGGTGAGCCAGGAGGGTATATCGCCGGCAGGTGTGCCGGAAGCAGTCGAGCGGGCAGCGGAGGCGTGATCAAAGATGGACATATCCGGCGCGATCCAGATGTCGGCCAGGGGGTCGAGTTCAAACTCTTTGACGATGAGGCGGTCACGGCGGGCGGTGCTGCGCCAGTGGATGCGGCTGAAGCTGTCGCCGGGCACATAGTCGCGCACCCCGGCGGCGTTGGTGGTGACCACATGGGTGCGGCGGCGCAGGGCATCGCCGCCGGGCAAGATGCCGATGGGCAGAGCGAAAGTGTGAATGTCAAAGGTGAGGGGGAAGATGACGACATTGGTGGTGGGGGTGATGTCCTTTTCCATGGGGAAGAGGCCAAACGGGTCGCTGGTGCGCAGGCGCAGCGGGCCAAGCTGGTAACGGCCGCGTTCGCGGCAAATCGTGTTGACGCGCCAGCTATAGGAATCGCGCATTCCTAAATTGTGGACGACGTGGCTGGTAAAGTGGCCGGGCAGGGTGGCGTAGTCGCGCACTTCCAACCACAGTTTGGGGATATACCAGGTGTTGCGCACGGTGAAGCGTTCTTCCAACGGCCGTCCCACCTGTGTGCGCCGCGTGCGTGTCAGCCTGGACAGGTGTACAAAGCGGATGTTGGCATACGCCCAGATGAAGGAGATGATGAGCAGCAGCCCCAACAGATAAGCCAGGCTAAACCAGATGTCGCGCCCGGTCATCAGCCCGCCCACCAGCGCCACAATTGCCAACACAATGACGGTGGTACGGCGCTGACCGAGGTGGATACGGCGGAGATATTTTCTCATAGTGTGCGGTGGTGGCACGGTGGGGACACCGGCCACAGCAACTTTATGCTTTCACCTGTGCGCCTGGCACCGGGATGCGGTCGAGGATGTCTTGCACAATTTGGGACGGTTCCACGTCCTTGATGCGGGCGGCGGGGCCGACGATGATGCGGTGGCTGAGGGCGGCACTGGCCAGGGCTTTCACGTCGTCGGGCAGCACATAGTCACGGCCGAGCATGGCGGCGCGGGCCTGCGCCAGCCGGTACATGGCCAGCGCCCCGCGAGAACTGGAACCCAGGTAAACGTCGGGGTGTTCCCGCGTCTGGCGCACAATTTCCACGATGTATTCTTTGACGAGGGTGTCAATGTAGATGTCTTTCACGGCCGTTTGCACCGCCAACAATTCTTCCACCGACACCACTTGCTCCAACCCGTCTACTGGATGTGTATGTTGCTGCCGGTCTAAAATTTCAATTTCATGTGCCCGGTCAGGGTAGCCCAGGCGAATGCGCAGCATAAAGCGGTCAAGCTGCGCTTCTGGCAGGGGGAAGGTGCCTTCGTATTCAATCGGGTTTTGGGTGGCTAATACCATGAACGGTGGGCCGAGCCGGTAAGTATTGCCGTCTACCGTCACCTGTTTTTCTTCCATCGCTTCCAGCAGGGCGGATTGGGTTTTGGGGGTGGCGCGGTTGATTTCGTCTACCAGCACAATTTGGGCATGGATGGGGCCGGGGCGGAATTCAAATTCGCGGTCACGTTGGTTAAAAACGGAGACGCCGGTGACGTCACTGGGCAGCATGTCCGGCGTAAACTGGATGCGCTGGAAGGCGCAGCCGACGGATTTGGAGAGGGATTTAGCCAGCACCGTTTTGCCCACGCCGGGCACATCTTCGATGAGAATGTGCCCCTGGCACAGCAGCCCCATGACGGTGAGTTGCACTTCCGGGCGCTTGCCCACAATGACGCGCTCGACGTTTTCAATAATACGGTTGGCGACAGCTTCAATTTCAGCCATGTATTGCTCCTATAAAATTATGAATTATGAAGGATGAATTATGAATTTTGGCTTCATCACTTCGGTATCGGGGATTTTAGCACACCTCTTCCCAGGTGGCGGCTGCTCCGACGGTTCGTTGGTTTATCGTAGGAAATATACGTAGCGGACGGCCGTTTTTATGATCCGCCTGGTAGACATCTGATTTCGGCAACCAAAGGTTGCTTGCGAAATCGGATGTCTCTACGGCTGGTATGTGTCAAAAAGGGATTGAACACGCAGATTTTCTGGTGTAATCGGCGAACCATCGGCCGTTTGCACGGCAATGGTCACGGTTTCGCCGGGGCGCAGGTGGAAGAAGTTATCGGCGAAACGGCCGTCCTCCTTTAACGATTCCACCCAGATAAACAGGGCGGGTTTGCGGGCGGTGAGCGTCAGATGAGTATCGTCCACCACTGCCATTTCTAACTGCGGATCGGGCAGTTCCAGATGTTTGGGGCGGACGAAATGCAGCAGATTGGTGGAAATGGTTTGCCCATCCACTTGCAGGGCCAGCCAGAGCAGCAGACGGCGCGGGCCGTGTGCGGCCAGGGCATGTTGCAAGTTTAGGGTTTCAATGAGCGTGTTCTGGTTGGGGGGAATGGTCACGGCCGTGCCGCCATCCATCAACGTTTCCCCATCCACCGTCGTCAACTGCCAGCTTACCGTGCCTTCGATGCTCTCCAACCTGTCACTGGTCACGTGGATTTTCACCGTGCCTGTTTCCGGGTCTTCCAGACCGGAGACCAGCAGCGGGGCATAAAACTTTTTGGCGAGATAGTGCAGGGCTTTCCAACGGCCGTCGCTATCCAACGACGACCAGCTCGCCACCGGCCAGCAATCGTTCAACTGCCAATAGAGTGTGCCCATGCCGCGTGGCATACTGCGCCGCCAATGTTCCACGGCGTATTTCATCGCCATACCCTGCACAATCTGGCTCAACCAGAGCGTGTTTTCAAACGAGGTGGGGAAGCGGAACCAGTCCAGCATGTAATGGATGATGGTCTGGTTGCCAATGCCACTGCGCTGGTGATGTTCCATGACGGCGCTGGTGATGTTGCGGTCTTCGGGCTGGGTGTACCGGGTCACCATGCGCGGTTCGGGGAAGGATTGGAAGCCAAATTCGCTGTTAAAGCGGTGTTCGCAGGTGTGGTAAAACTCAAATGGCTTTTTGCCGTGCCACACGTCCCAAATGTGGGCGTCACCCGCCTTGGGGTTGTTGAAGTTGGTGCGGTTGCCAACGGGCGTATGTGGGCTGCTGGGCCAATAGTCGGTTTGTGGGTCTAGTTCCTGGATGAGTTGGGGCAGGAGTTGGTCAAAGAGACGGCCGTAATCCTCCCAACTCATGCAGTATGACGTCCACTCATTGCCCACCAATCCTTGCTCCATTTCGTTGTTGCCACACCAGAGCGCCAGGCTGGCGTGGTGGCGCAGGCGACGAATCTGGTCAGACAGTTCGTACCGGGTTGTCTCCATCCACGCTTCGTCAAAGGTGGGGTAGGTGGCGCAGGCAAACATGAAATCGTGCCAGAGGCAGATACCCAATTCGTCACACAGGTCATAGAAAATGTCGGCTTCATAAATGCCGCCGCCCCAGACGCGCAGCATGTTCATGTTGGCGACGGCCGTGTCTTGCAGCAACCGGGCGTAATGTTCCGGGGTGATGCTGGAAACAAAAGTATCCGCCGGTATCCAGTTGGCCCCTTTGGCAAAAAAGGGCACACCGTTAACCACAAACTGGAACGATTCACCCCATTGGTCGGCATGGCGGTCCAGCTTCAAGGTGCGCAGGCCAATGCGTTTGCTCACGCTGTCCAGTTCAAAACCATCCGCCAACAGCGTCACCTTTACCTCATACAACGGCCGTGCCCCCATCCCATTCGGCCACCAAAGACGCGGGGAGGGAATTGCCAATTGGCAATGATCAATGGGCAATTGACAAGTGGCTGAGGCCACTACTTCCCCTTGAAAGGCGACTTCAATTGATAATTGACCATTTTCCATTGACGAACCTGTCCTGAGCTTGTCGAAGGATTGACCGTTCTCCACAGTCGTGTTCACCGTCAAGACCACTTGCCCCGGCTGTGCATGGTCTTGCAGGATGTGGACATCGCCCAGACGGGCGGTGTTGAAGGCGATGAGTTCGATGTCGCGCCAGATGCCGCTGGTGGTCAGGCGCGGCCCCCAGTCCCAGCCGAAGTTGCAAGGAGATTTGCGCAGCCAATTGCCGCCGGGGTGTTTGTCTACATTGATGCCCCAATTGGGCAGGGAGCGTTCTTGTTCGCGGGCACGGCCGTAAGGCAGCGGTGCGGCAAAATCCACCACAATCTCGTTTTCACCCGGCCGTAAAATTGCTTTCACGTCGAATTCCCAGGCGCGGAACTGGTTATCCGTCTGGCCCAGGGAATAGCCGTTGACCGTCACCGTGGCCAGCGTGTCCAGCCCGGCGCAATGCAGCAATATCCGTTCGTGCGCCAGAAAATCGGCAGGCACGGTGAACGTGCGCCGATACGTCCAATCCGTTTCGCTCACCCACTGCACCGCCAGTTCATTGTCCCGGAAATAGGGGTCAGGAATCTGCCCCGCCGCCAGCAAATCGGTATGCACACAGCCGGGCACGGTAGCGGGAATGGCGTCTTTGACGGTATCAGTTTCGTTTGTTTTGTGGAGTTGCCAACGGCCGTTGAGCGTGATCTTCTTCATATTTCTCCAAATACACATCAAAGTTGGCCTGTCATTCCGAGCGCAGTCTTCGGAGCGAGGAATCCCTACCAACTAACACTGCGCAGGGATTCCTCGGAAGACCTCGGAATGACAGGAGAAAGTTCAGATTGCTTTTGTTAACACTGTACTCAATTTTCATTCTGTACCACCTGGGCAATGACGCCATCTTGCAGGTGTAATACCTGGTCTACATACTCGTCTACCAGGCTGTCGTGCGAGGCCATGAGCATGGTCATTTCTTCCTCTTTTACAATCTGGCGAAAGAGGGTGAGCACATCCTGGGCGGTTTCGCTGTCCAATTCCCCGGTCGGTTCATCGGCCAGGATCAGGCGGGGGCGGTTAGCGATGGCGCGGGCGATGGCCACCCGCTGCTGCTGCCCGCCGGACATTTCATACGGCCGATGCCCGGCCCATTTGCTCAGCCCCACCAAATCCAGGCAGTATTGGGCACGTTCGGCCCGTTCCTGGCGTGGCGCTTTGGCGATGCGCAGCATCAGTTCCACATTTTCAAAGGCGGAGAGGGTGGGGATGAGACCAAAGGATTGGAAGATGAAACCAACTTCGGCGCGCCGCCAGACGGTGCGTTCTTTGTCAGAGAGACCTTGTAGGGCACGGCCGTAAATCTCAATGCTACCCGTCGTGGGTTCATCCAATCCACCCAGGCAGTTGAGCAACGTGGTCTTGCCACTGCCGGAGCGCCCCTTCAAAGCCACAAACTGCCCGGCGTTAATCTGCAAGTCTACCCCTCGTAGGGCACGGACGCTGTTTTCGCCGCTGCCAAACGTCCGTTCCAGTTTTGCTACATTGATTGCTACCGTCATCCTCTCATTATCACCTTGTCACCGTGTCACCCTGTCACCTTGTCAGATGCAAAGGCGTGCCGATTATACCGGGTTTGTGATGAACGGGCAGTCCATAGCTTTGACAAAGAATCTGGCGAATGTTATAACCACTCTGGTTAGCCGACGGCCGTCCGCCAACCACCTCGATGTACTACTTCACTCGTATTGGTGCGAGGTCACATTGGATATTGAACCGCAACCCGCCACACCACGTCCGCTCAATTCCCCTACTGACTGGTCAGCTACACCTGATGTTCAACTCATAGAAGCGTGTCTGGGCGGTGATGAAGCAGCCTGGGCGGCCTTGTTGGCCCGCTACGGCCGTCTCATCTACACCATCCCCCTCCGTTTCGGCTTCTCCAAGTCGGTTGCTGATGAAATTTTCCAGGAGACCTGCCTCATTTTGTTGGAAGGGCTGCCTGGCCTGGAAGACCGCCACCGGCTGCGTTCCTGGCTGATGACCGTCACCCGCCGCGCCTGTTTGCAGCGCATTCACCGGCCCGCCGCTCCCGACGCCGACCCCCTGCACGACACGCTTTATGCCCCCACGCCGACCATTGAGGAGCAGTTGCAACAGCTAGAGCAGCAACATCTGGTGCAAACGGCCCTGAGCCGCCTGCCGGAACGAGACCAGCAACTATTACGTGCCCTCTTTTTTGAAGAACCGCGACGGCCGTATGAAGAAATTGCCCGCGACCTGGGTATCTCTGAAGGCAGCATTGGCCCGCTGCGGGCGCGTGGCCTCAAACGGCTGCATCAGGAGATTGTGCGACTGGAACGGCCGTAATCCGTAATCCGTGAGCCGATTCGGATTACGATTTACCGATTACGGGTTACGAATTGTATTTTTACCACCAATTTTGCCACTGTAAGGATCGTATGAGAGAGATCAATTTAGAGATATTAATTGCTTATTTACAGGATGAACTAACGGCCGTAGACCGCGCCGTTGTGGAAACCTATCTACAGGAAAACCCACACGGCCGTGAACAACTGGCCGAAGCGCAGCAATTGCTAGACAGGCTGCGGGCCAATGCGGGCGATCTGGCGACCCCTTCAGCTTCCCTGTTTAGTCGGGCACAGGCCGCTTTTCGGCAGCAAATGAAGCGGGTGGCGGCACAGCCGTCGCAACGCCAGTCGCAAACCGCCGACCTGCAATTTGACAGTTGGGCACAAGCCACGCCTCTGGGCGCGCGCGGAGTGGGGGGGGGGCTGCCAGAACGCCATCTTTTGTTCAACGAAGGTGAATATGACCTCGATTTGCAGGTGGTGAACGAACCCCAGACCGACGCCGTGACCATGCGCGGCCAACTGTTGGGTGGTGCAAACGCACCAGAGTTGGAAGGGATTGCCCTCAACCTGCGCCAACTGGCAACGGGGGAAGAACGACGCGGATTAACGGATGGCTACGGCCGTTTCGCCTTCTCTCAGCTTGAAAAAGGGGAATACCTCCTGTCTGTTGCCCTGCAAAACCACGACATGCTCATTCACCTGGACGCGCCCGCTGGGGTGCCGCCCACCTGGGCGCCGCCGACATTGACCGGATGACCGCCCCTGACCCACTTTCCCTCCTCGCCCTCCAAACCGAAGATCAGCAGCGAAGCTGGCTGCAACAACACGCGCCCACCAGAGATGCCGCCCTGATCGCCGCCCTGGAAGCGGAAGCTGAGCGACGCTGGCGCGCCAATCCGCCAACCGCTTTCCCCGTCGCCCACGCGCTCACCCTGGCGGCCAACGAGTGGGCCGACCAGTCGGTAGCCGCCGCCGGGCTGCACCTGGAAGCCAATGCGCACTGGTTCAACGGCAACCATCGCGCCGCCCTCGATTTGTATCAAGCGGCGGCTGCTTTGTACCAATCGCTGGGGTTGGAATTGGCAGCAGCGCGGGTGGCAGTAGGGCAACTTAACGCCCTGATGTACCTGGGGCAGTATGACGCCGGTCTGCAACTGGCCGACCAGGCCAGCGCCACTTTTCAGGCACAAAACGACCAGACCGCACTGGCAAAAATGCAGCTCAACCGGGGCACCATGCTCTACCGCCTGGGTCGCCATCAGGAGGCGATGGCCGCTTATGATGCCGCCCAAACCATTTTTGCCGCCCAAAACGACGCCTACTATGTGGCCGTGACCCAGGTGAATGCCGCCAACATCCACATGACGCTGGATAACTTCACCCAGGCGGAGCAACAATACCAACAGGCGCGCCCCGTTTTTGCCGATGGGGCAATGGAACATCTGGTAGCTCTGGTAGATCACAATCTGGCAGAGCTATCTTTTTATCAGGGTGCATACCAGCGGGCGTTGCAGCAGTTTAATGCCGTGCGGCAGCTGTTTGAGGCGCAGGGCAGCGCGGTGGATGTGGCCTATGTGGATTTGTATCGCAGTGACATTTACCTGGCGCTGAACCTGTGGCCGGAAGCGCTGGAACTGGCAGTGGCCACACGGCCGTCCTTCGAGAATGCCGAGATGCACTGGGAAACGGGGCGGCTGTGGCTGAATGAAGCGGTGGCGCTGGCCCATCTGGCGGACGGCCGTAGCCCTGACGCCGCCCTCACTCAAGCCCGTGCCATCTTTGCCCAGGAGGGCAATCAGTTGTGGCTGGCCTTCACCGATTTGTACGAAGCGGTGTTTGCCCGGCGTGTGGGCAATCTGGGGCTGGCGGGGCAGAAGGCGGACACGGCCGTCTCCACCTTCCGCCAGATTGGGCTGCCTAGCCGGGCGGCGCAGGCGTTGGTGGTGGCCGGGCAGGCGGCGCTGCAAGCCGGGCAGTTGGCCGAAGCCGAAACGCGGTTCAACCGGGCGCTCCAAGAGCTACAACCGGCCGAGTTGCCCGCCATTTCCTATGCCTGTTACGATGGCCTGGGCCAGATTGCCCAACAGCAAGGCCAGCCAGACACGGCCCGCGCCCATTACCGCATTGCCATTGCCGCTATTGAACGAATGCAGGCGGCCATTGGCGCGGAGGATTACAAAATCGCCTTCCTCAGCGACAAGCTGCGCGTGTATGAAGCCCATATTTTGCTTTGCCTGGCAGCGGGTGGCGAGGAGGATGTCAACGAAGCGTTTGCCACGGTGGAGCAGGCGAAGTCGCGGGCGCTGCTGGATTTGTTGGAGCAGGAGGTGAATCGGGCCACGGCCGTGGGCGTAGACCCGGCACTGCTGACCGAGTTGGAACGGCTGAAGCGGGAGTTGAACTGGTATTACAACCGGCTGCATGGCGGGCAGACAGACAGCAACGAGCGGTCGGTACAGCAGATGCAGGGGTTGGCAACGGCCGTGACCGAACGCGAACAGACCATCCAACAACTGCTCAACCGCTGGCGGCGAGACAGTGCGACGGTACCCAACTACCCCATCTGGACAATCTCCCTACCGCACATTCGTGGAAAGCTGCGCCCCGGCGTGATGGTGCTGGAGTTTTACACCACCCAAACGGACATCCTGGTGTTTGGTATTTCTCAGGAAAACGTGTGGAGCCAGCGGATTCACCTGCCAATGGGTGACCTGGCGGAGGCATTAGGGCAATTGCGCTTTCAGATGAACAAGTTTAGCTACGGGTCGGCGTATCACGGCCGTTATGCTGACGCCCTGCACCAAAGCGCCACCGACGCCCTGCACCAGCTATACCAACTTGTTTTACAGCCCATCGCCCATCTGCTCACGGCCGCAGAGTTGATCATCATCCCCCATGGGCTGCTGCATTATGTTCCTTTTCATGCGTTGTATGACGGCCGTGACCACCTGTTGGATCACAAAACCATCTCCTACGCCCCCAGCGCCACCGTGCTGCACCACATGATCACCCAGGCCGATGGCAATTACCCCACCACGCCGCTCATCATGGGGCTGGACGATGACACCATCCCCTATGCCCAACAAGAAGCCGAGTCTATTGCTGGTTTATTCCCGGAAGCGTTTGTCTATTTGGGTGAGCAGGCCACTATGGGCAATATGA
>CAYXUZ010000123.1:0-6284 GCA_964467705.1 uncultured Ardenticatenaceae bacterium
TGGTGGGTCTGGGCAAAACGGCGCTTTTCCAAAATCGTGTCGCCAGGAATCTCTGGCCAGCCCCCCGTAAAAATGCGCAAGGGTTCGCCGGCGGTGTGGGCGTCTACGGCCGTGAGCCGAATCCAATCAGCAGGGGGCATCCAGTTGGTGAACATCGTTTTCTCCTCGCACAATCTACCGGATTGTATCACAACAGGCAGACCAGAAGTTGGAAAACGGCCGTAACAGAGTTATAATACGTTTGCTTATGTCAATTCTTGTGGTGTGAATGAAGGAGGAAACAAACCATGACCATGAGTCAAGCTGAAATGGAACAGGCAAAACAGGCCGCCGCCAATACCTGGTGGGTATTTTTATTGCAAGGTATCGCCGCCCTTATCATCGGTATCCTGTTGCTCACCGCTACCGCCCAAACCTTAACCGTGTTGATCGCCTTGTTGGGCATCTATTGGATGATCACCGGCATTTTCAACATTGTGGCCGCATTAGCCGGGCATGTGGCGGAGCATAAATGGTGGGTGGTCGTAGCCGGGATTATCTCTATCATTGCCGGTCTGGCGGTGCTGCGCAATATGGCCTGGTCAACGGTGGTGGTTCCCAGCCTGGCGGTGTTGATTTTGGGTATCGCAGCCCTCATTAACGGCCTGGTGACGATATTTGCTGGACGCCGCCAGGGTGAGCAACGCGAACGCTCCTGGGCCGGATTTTTCCTGGGCGTTCTGTATATCGTTTTTGGCTTTCTGGTATTGGGGAATTTGCTCGGTGCGGCCGTAGCCCTGGTGTATGCGGTCGCAATTTGGGGCATCGCCGGGGGGATTGTGCTGATTGTACTATCCTTGCGGGTGAAGAAGCTGGCCTCTCCGTAGTGAGTGATCCGTAAACTGTAATCCGCAAACCGATTACGGTTTACATTCTTTAAACAGGTACAGTCACTTGCTCTAAAACGGTGCGGATATTGGTCAGTAATTCCGGTGTTTTCATCGGCTTCCACATATAAAAATTGGCTCCGGCGGCCAGTCCTTCGGCCTCAGCGCCAAACTGTGTTTTGCCACTGAGCATGATGACTGGAACGTGTGTTGTTTCAGGATAGGCACGCAGTTTCCGGCAAAAAGTAATACCATCCATTATCGGCATCATCACATCCAGAATGATGACATCTGGAGAGTTTTGGCATACTTTTTCCCAGGCGTCTGCGCCGTCTATAGCTGTAGAAACGGCAAAACCATGCATTTCTAGCAGCAATGTTAACATGTCACGAATATGGGGTTCATCGTCTACAACCAGTATGGTGGGTTTCACTGCTAACTCCTCGGTGAAAATTGATACAGCTTCAGGTTGAGAGGAGTATAGCGGTCACGGCCGTCAATTTCAGCGGCATAATGGTACTAATGCGCGGAGAGAGGGATAGTACTTAAGTGAGAAGAAGGGGCACGGCCGTCAGGTCACACACAATCCCCGCCGCCAGATCATGTTCAGTCCGTTGCCGGTCTACCAGATACGCCGCCATCCCTACCTGCCGCGCCCCGTCCACACAGAGCGGCTCATCATCAAAAAAGAGGCATTGTTCCGGCTGTACGTTCAGAGCGTGGCAAATGGTCAGATAAGCGGCAGGATCGGGTTTCGCCACGCCAATAACGGTGGCCGCGCAGGCTTCGTCTATCAGGTCGGCCAGACCAACGGCCGTCAATGAATCCGCCAGACTGGCCAATGTAAAGTTGGACAGCACCCCTGTAGGCAATCCATGTTGCCGGGCGGCCAACAGCGCGGCACGTGCCTCAGGAAAGGGATGCATAAAACGTGTGTAGGCTACCTGATGCAACTGCTCTTGCACGGCCGTTGGCAACTGAAACTCCTCCGCCAGCCCGTGCCAAAACCCTTGCCAAAAGATCGCTTCGGCGGCCAGGCTGTCTGGAAAACCGACCTGATTCCCCCATTGTTGCCAGCGCAGCGACAATTCTGGCATAGACAGCGGTAATATCGTTTCAAAATAAGCAGACGCCTGCTCAAAGTCAAAGTCAGTCAAAACCCCATCGCGGTCAAAGATAACGGCCGTATACTTCATCATGGTAATTCGTAATTCGTAATCCGTAATTCGAACTTGGACTTCGGATTACGGATTACGGGTTTCGGCTCATAATTTACGGTGTCACCGTCTCCGCCGGTGGGCCAATTTCCGAGGTAGGTGTTGGCGACGGCTCCTCGGTGGGGGGGGGTACAGTGGGTGTTTCGGTAGGGGGCACGGCCGTGCCCGTTGCGGTGGGCGAAGGTGTCTCCGTTGGCGTGGCCGTGATCGTCGGCGTCTCCGTGGGCGTGGGTGTATTGGTGGGCGTCGCCGTATCTGTTGGTGTCGCCGTCGGCGTACCTGTTGGTTCGATTATCAACACGACCACCCGCTTTTCAACAACCGTTGGCCCCGCTTCCGGGTTGTAAGGATTATCCGGGCCAAACAACAACACACGGATTGTCACCGGGCCGATAGCGCCCGTATTGGCTGTGTCCCAGGTTGCCAGCACCCCGTTTTCCACCGGGGACGGCCGTCGCTCCTGAATCAACCCCCATCCGCCAGGATTCTCACCCAGGCCATACTCCACCTGATACCCATTGAAATTGGGGCCTTTCACCGTTCCCACAATATCAAAAATACCAGATACTTCGGCCCGTTCAGTAGGCTGGTTGATTACAATTTCCGGGCGGGGCGTGTTTTCATCACAAGACTGCGCTGGCGGCAGTGTGAGCGGGATGGCAATGTTGCGCGCCTGCGCCCATGCCTGTCCCCCACCTGTTGTTTCCAGCCATTGCTGAGCGACAAACCGTTCCCGCTCCCACACGGCCGGTTGGCCGCTGACCAGAATGTCAAAAAAGGTGGCTTCTTGCACCGATTCCGGGCAATGCTCATTCGCTTGCAGACCCGTCCACAAGTCAATGGGAATAACCTGGCTAAAGTCGGCATCGCTTTCCAGCGGCGGCTGATCCTGAGCAAAGCGCTCCACGATCCGGCTGCCACAGCCTGCGCCAGGGCGTGCCCCCGAATCCGCGCAAATTTCCACATCAATCACGCCTCCGGGGCGTGGAAAATCTACCGGCGTCCGGTTGGACAGGTATTGGCTCATAAAGCGGTTCCAGATGGGGGCAGCCACTTCCACACCGGAGGCGTTCTGGCCGATGGGAGAGTTGTCGGTATTGCCCACCCACACGGCCGTGACCACTTCCGGTGTATAGCCAATTGTCCAGTTATCGCGCACATCAAAACGGCTGCTGCCGGATGTGCCCGTCTTGGCCGCCACGCGATGGCCGGGAATGACCAGGGCATTGTTTTGTCCAAACTCCGGCTGCCGGGCATTGTTGTCAGACAGAATGTCGCTGAGCAAATAGGCATGTTCCGGGCGCACCACCAGAGCTTCCGCCCCCGGCGGCGTCTGTTGAAACTGGATTTCGCCGAGCCGATTTTCAATGCGGCTGATGGCAAAGGGCGCGATAAACCGCCCCTGGTTCGCCAGCGCACCAAACGCCCCGGCCATCTCCAATGGGCTGATTTCACCGCCGCCCAACGCCAGCGCCAGACCATAATTTTGCGGCTGGCCGACGGTGGTACAGCCGTCGTCTTTGAGCGAAGTCAGCCCCAACTTTTGCACATTGGCGATGAAGTTACACACGCCCACAAATTCCAGCGCCTTCACGGCCGGGACGTTGTAGGAGTTGCCCAGCGACGGCCGTACCCGCAGCGGCCCATGAAAGGCATCGTCGTAATTTTTGGGCTGGTAGGGCGGGTTGGCCCCATCCGGGAAGGAGGTGGGCACGTCCCAGATAAGCGTGGACGGCGTCCAGCCATTTTCAAAGGCGGAGAGATAGACCAATGGCTTGATGCTGGAACCGGGCTGGCGGGGAGCAAGGGCCATGTTCACCTGGCCGCTAATCGCCTCGTTATTGAAGTCTGCACTGCCAACCAGCGCCAGAATTTCGCCGGTGGCGGGTTGCACCACCACCATGGCGGCATTATTGGCGCCGGCGTTGTTGATCGCGGCGCGGGCGTCGGCTACGGCCGTTTCCGCCAATTCCTGCGCTTGCGGATCCAGTGTGGTGTAAATCCGCAGTCCACCACGATAAATGGATTGCGCTCCCAATAACGCTTCCGCCTGCTGCAAGACGGTGTAGACAAAGTGCGGGTAACGGACTTGGGGCGCAGCCGGTGGGGTCATGTTGTAGATGGACACGGCCGTTTCATTTTGCGCCGCCTGCGCTTCTTCAAAGGTAATGTACCCTTCGGCAATCATCTGGTTCAGCACCTGCGTCTGGCGAATGAGCGCGCCCTCAGGATTTGTGTAAGGGTCCCAAAAGGCAGGCGCTTGCGGCAGCCCGGCCAGCAGCGACGCTTCCGCCAGCGTTAAATCTTTGGCCGACTTATTGAAGTAGGTTTGTGCGGCCGCTTCAATGCCATACGCCAGATTGCCGTAGTAAATCTCGTTCAGATACAGCTCTAAAATCGTCTCTTTGTCATACTTCTGCCACATCTCCGCCGCCAGGATAATCTCCCGAATCTTGCGGCGTAGCGTGCGCTCTGATCGTTCTTCTTCGCTCAACACCAGCGCCCGTACCAACTGCTGCGTGATCGTGCTGGCCCCGGAAACAGCCTCCCCCTCTCGCGCTGCCTGGAAAATAGCGCGAGTAATGCCTATCGGATCAAAGCCGGGATTTTCATAAAAGCGAGCGTCTTCCGTGGCAATGGTAGCGTCAATTAATTCTTGTGAAATTTCGGCCAGGGGCACGCGAATGCGGTTGCCCGTTTCCGGGTCTACCAGGGTGGAAAGTTCATTGCCGTTGCGGTCGTAAATGCGCGCCGTTTCAAAGCTGCTGGCTTTGGCTTCCAGGTCGCCAATTTCCGGCAGGTCGGCGGCGATGGCCCGGTAAGCGAAGGCCGAACCGGCAATCAGAAGCATAAAACCGACCAAAAAAGCGGCCACCAGCACCACCAACCCCCGGACGAGGCAGCCGCTCCAATTCCGTTTGGCGCGGCGCATGGGACGGGGGGCCACTTCTTGTGGTGGCATGGCCACACGTGCGGCAGGTGGGGCGGGTTGCCGTACAGGTGCCGCCTGCCGGGCTGGTTGCGGCGGCAGTGGTTGTTGGCGGATGGGTTGGGCTTGTGGCTGCGGCCGTGCTGGTTGCGGCGACGGTGGTTGCTGCCGGGTGGGTGGCTGCGCAGGTGACATGGCGGTGGGCGCTGACTGTGTGGTTGGTGGTTGGGTGGTGCGGGTAGTCTGGCGGTTGCCGGGTATGGCCAGGTCTGGTCGTACCTGCGTGGCGTCCATATCGTGGATGGGCGGCCGTTCGCGGGGCGTCAGTTCCGGCGCGGCCAGCGGGGCTGGGGTGGTGGGGGCCATATGGGCCGCCTCATCCACCATGCCGCTGAGGGTGATGGTGGGGTCATCGCCCGCGTCCATCAGGTCAAAAAGCGAGGCGGTTTCTGCTTTTTGAGAGGGTGAGGGGGGTGGGGGCGGAGACGGCCGTTGCTGCAACGGCCGTTTGCCGGTGGGGGTGTCGTCTTCGGGGTTAACTATCGGTTGTTGGGTATCTTGTTCGTCGTTCATTGTTTGGTAATCAAGTAATTGAGTAACCGGGTAATGACACAATTACTCAATTACCCAATTACGGCTTGCTTTTAATCAGCATGATCCACTCGCCACGCTGTACCGTTTTAGCTTCATAGTTTATAACGCTGTACTTGATGGTAACGTTTCCGCCGCCCAGCCGACGAAACTCCTTCGTTTCGGTGACGCTGGCCTGCACGTGAATGGTATCGCCAATAAAAACGGGCAGGCTGAATTTGGCCGTCAGTTCACGAAAGGCTAATACAGTGCCTTCAATAACGCCGGATTGCACCATCAATCCGGTGGCGATGGATTGCACCAACAGCCCATGCGCCACCCGCTGCCCAAAGGTGTCCTGGGCGGCATAAACGGCGTCGGTGTGAATGGCGTTGAAGTCGCCAGACAGCCCGGCAAAGTTGACAATATCGGCCTCGGTGATGGTGCGTGCGGCCGTTACCAACTCCTGCCCGATTTCAAATTCTTCAAAGTGTAAACCACGTGGTTTGTATTTCAGTTCGCCCATTTTTTAGTGTTTTAGTTTTGTTGTGTTTTGGTGTTTTAGTGATCACCAGATCACTAAAACACCAAAACACAACATCACTCTCTTTCGGTGGCGGCCAGCTTTTCGGCTTCGTCGGCGACGGTGAGGGCATCTATGAAGGGGTCGAGGTCGCCATCTATGACGACGGGCAGGTTGTA
>CAYXUZ010000123.1:6300-10290 GCA_964467705.1 uncultured Ardenticatenaceae bacterium
GCGGTGGTCGGTAACGCGGGATTGGGGGTAGTTGTAAGTGCGAATTTTTTCACTGCGGTCGCCGGAACCTACTTGTGATTTGCGGTCGGCGGCTACGGCCGTGTGCTGTTTCTCCTCCTCCATCTCCTGCAAACGCGCCTGGATAATTGCCATGCCCAACTGTTTATTTTGCGTCAGGCTACGCTCCGACTGAATTTTGACCATCATGCCCGTCGGTTTATGCACAATGCGGGCGGCCGTCTGGTTCTTTTGCATATGCTGGCCGCCCGGCCCGGCCGAGAAGGTGGCCGTGATCTCCAGGTCGCGCTCGTCCAATGTGATGTCCACCGCTTCCAGTTCCGGCATCACGGCCACAGTGGCCGCGCTGGTGTGGATGCGCCCCTGGGATTCGGTAACAGGCACACGCTGCACCCGGTGAACGCCGCTCTCAAATTTGAAGCGGGAATACGCCCCCTTGCCTTTTACAGAAATAATGACTTCTTTGTAGCCGCCTACACCAATGCGGTTTTCATCCACGATTTGCGTTTTCCAGCCCCGGCCTTCAGCATAGCGGGTGTACATGCGCAACAAATCGGCCGCAAAAATCGCCGCTTCATCGCCACCGGTACCGGCGCGGATTTCGATGAAGACGTTTTTGTCGTCACGTGGATCTTTGGGGATGAGCAATTTGAGCATCTCCCCTTCCAGTTCTTCCAGCCGCGTTGTTAGCCGCTCAATTTCTTCTTCGACCATAGCTGACAGGTCAGGGTCTTCTTCCAGTTCGGCCAATTCTCTGGCTTCGGCCAGTTCTTGTGTCGCCTGTTCGTGGGTGTGATAGACGTTGACCAGCGGCTCCAGTTCGGCGCGTTCCTGTGCTAATTCCGTCAATTTGACGTGGTCGCTCAGGATGAAGGGGTCGCTCATTTGCCGGTCAATCTCTTCGTACCGGGCGACGACTTTTTGGATTTTGTCTAGCATAGGTTGGTAATTGAGTAATTGGGCAATTACCCAATTACTCAATTTTCGGTGTAATACACCACTGCCACTGCACCAGGGCCGGTGTGGGTGCCGATGACGGGGCTGATTTCCGTCAGGTAGAGGGATTCGGGGGCGATCTGGCCCTGGACGCGGGCGTAAATCTGGTCGGCTTCGGCAGGAGCGGCGGCATGGATGACGGCCGCATGGGTTTTCTTGCCGACTGTATCATTGCTCATAATTTGCAGCATTTGGGCCACTGCTTTGTTTTTGGTGCGCACCCGGTCGAGCGGCTCAATTTTGCCGTCTTCCAGGTGCAAAATAGGTTTGATGGAGAGCATGGTACCGATATAACGGGATGCACCCCCGATACGCCCACCACGATGTAAAAATTCCAGCGTGTCTACCACAAACACCACGCGCATTTTGGGAATAAGGGCGCGGGCGACGTTGGCGGCTTCTTTGTAATCAGCACCATTCGCAGCGGCCCGGGCTGCCGCTAAAGCCATGAAACCCAACCCCATGGTGGTAGAGCGGGAGTCTACCACTTCGATAGGAATGCCTTCTACCATAGGGCGGGCGGCAATGGCAGAGGCATAGGTGCCGCTGAGGGGTTGGGAGATGGTGAGGCAGACAATGGCTTCGGCCGTTTCCGCTGCCTTTTCAAAGGCCACCTTAAAATCGCCGGGTGATGGCTGGGAAGTGGTGGGCATTGTTTTGGCCGTTTTGAGCCGGGCATAAAAGTCATTGGGTTTGATGTCCACGTTGTCCCGCAGGCTTTGGCCCTCCCAGTTGACCAGCAGAGGAACCACATGAAGGTTATATTGATCCACTACTTCCTGGGGTAAATAAGCGGTGCTGTCTACAACAATGGCAACTTTTGCTTTGGCCATGGCTTTCTCCAGTTCTCCTTGAGGAATAATTTAACGCAGAGGCGCAGAGTGGTTGGTTAACGAAGAAAACCTTCGTATTCTTGGCGTCCTTCGCGGATTTTCACGGTTTTCAAAGATAGGTCAGGGTATGGTTTTGTGTGTCAAAACCCGCAGAATGATAATCCGTTTTGGGCAAAGTGGCTAATGGGGAAAATAAAACGGCCGTCTCCCGGAGACGGCCGTTTTGTTACCAACCCGGGTGGTGTTTTAGGAAATTGATTTAATTTGTAAGCGCAGCACACCGCCGGGTGTGCTGGCCGAAACAACATGTCCCTTTTTGGCCCCCAGCAATGCCTGCCCAATGGGGGATTCGTTGGAGATACGGCCGTTGCTCGGATCCGCCTCGTGTGCGCCAACGATAAAGTAGGTTTCCTCATCGTCGTAGCCGTCTTCCACCACTGTAACCACACTACCCACACGCACCACATCCGAGGGACCGGTATCGGCAATCATCTGTGCCCGGCGCAGCGTATCTTCCAGGTCTTTAATGCGCCCTTCCACAAAAGCCGCCTCTTCTTTGGCAGCGTGATAATCGGCGTTTTCTTTCAGGTCGCCCTGAGCAATGGCCGCCTCCAATTTGACGGCCATTTCATGCTTTTTTTCACCTTTTAAGTAAGTCAATTCTTCTTTGATTTTTTGTAGACCTTCTTCGGTCACATAGACCACATCTTGTTCTACCATGACAAACTCTCCGATAGATGATGCTGTCTTCTCATCATCCTTTCCACTATGGGTTTACTCAATTGAGAAACAATCTATTCTGATGGCTTTGTTTAAGATTCTAGTGTTATTGCCAGAATATGCTGCCCCACGAATGATAAAACAATACCCTGTTGGTTATTGGGTTATTTCCTGTTATTTTGCTGATGATTACTTTTCGTTCGGCTGACGCAAAGTATAACGCAGCCCTTTTTTTCTGTCTAGAATACCACGTTTGCCGATTTACCAGGGGTATCGTCGTCTCAGTCACGCTTTGGTTTGCTCTACGGCCGTCGCCAACTTTTCTCGCTCTACTTCTTCCAACGTGTATCAGGCGGACGCCTTTGGTTCCTGCCCGGCGCATACCTCAGCATGGGAAATTTGAAGGATGAGGAGGGCAGCATGTGGGTGTGCGAACTCCTCAAGTTCAGGTTGGCCGGATGCTAACGAAACTTTAATTGTAATTTTAGCATGGCAAACTGATTGTTTATAGTAGCCATGTACCGTAAGCAATGCAAGGTAGGTAAAATAAAATGACAGAGGGAGTAACTGACCAGGCCAGTTTGGAACAATATGCCGTAACCCTGGATGTCGCCAGACCATTACCCAACACAATGGATGCAGTTTTGTTGCTGGACTATGAAAATAAACCGCCGTCAAAAGCCGATTGTGCGGGCGATTATGTCAATGCGCTTATCCTAAATGAATCCGAGGAAGCCCTCATTTTGCCAACGGCTGATCTTTTTTCAGGCCGTATTTGCTGGCAATTGCTCAGTGGTGGGATTGAGCAGGGAGAGGACCCGCTCACGGCCGTGCAGCGCCTCTTGCACATCCACACTGGTTATGCCACCAATGACTGGACTTACCTCAGTAGCTACTTCAGCGACTCTTGCGGTCATGAAGGGGTTGGGCACTTTTTCTGCGCCCAAAAAGTTAAACCAACTACCGCGTTCATTCCCCCTACGACCGCAGCATCACCCCAATGGATTTCCCTCAAAGAGATACGGTATGCGTTGCTAGACGGCCGTATCGCCAGCATCAGCCACGCTACCACCATTTCTCTGGCGCTATTGACCATCCTCAAATAGCCCATTTTTGTGTTTGCCGCCAATATCCCTTCTTTATATACTTTTGCCTGTAAGGAACGCTAAAAACAAGCTGGCAGGAAAAAGTATTATGCCTTTTCAACCTGATTATCCCGTCCCCGAAGAACGTTTGCCCTATACCGAACACACCACAAGCAGCAGTCACGGCCGTGTGGGTATCCTCATGCTGCACGGTTTTATGGGCAGCCCACTCAGTTCCCACCCCATGGCATGTTACCTGGCGGAACATGGTATCACCGTGCATTGCCCGCTGCTGCCGGGGCATGGTCATTGGCCGGACAAGATGAAAGGCTATACCC
>CAYXUZ010000123.1:10324-19799 GCA_964467705.1 uncultured Ardenticatenaceae bacterium
ATTGGCTCGCTTCGGCTGAAGAAGCATTAGCTCACTTCCGTACCATCTGTGATGAAATTTTTCTGATGGGTCATTCGATGGGCACTGTTCTGGGGGCGCATCTGGCGTTGCACAACCAGGACATACGCGGCCTGATTATGCTCACCCCCCTTTATGAATCCCCGGACAATCGGCTGGCGATGATGAAACTACTACGTCCGTTTATGACCTGGTTTTACCCGGCCAAACTGCCCAGCAAGAGTATGAAGCGACTGGTGCGGGAGCGGGTGCAAGATTTTTATCCCGATTTAGACCTGGACGACCCCGACGTGAAAAAGCGTGTCCCGGAGATGACGCGCCTGCCGGTGGCGGCGGTGGTGGAAATGTTGAAAATGGCGGAATACGGCCGTACCCTTTTCCCCCAGCTTACCATCCCTACCATCACCTTTCATGGCGGGCACGATCCGGCCGTGAAACCGGGCAGTGTGGAACGGTTGTATGAAGTGCTGCCAGGATCAGATAAAAAGATCAAATTTTTTCCTGAATCGGGGCATGAACTCATGCGGCCACTTGATCCAGTGCATGAAATTGTGTGGAAAATGGCGTTCGACTTTATCTATGAACGCTCTGCCTTACGCCAGCCTGCTGCCTGAGCGTTACAAAAGTAATGATAAACGGCTTTCGTTTTGGGCGATTATGCGCATGTCAGGTACAAGTAACTGCGTTACAATTCCAACGGCGAAGAGGCATAATTGCCCAATAAACCCAACAACTTACCAAACCAAAACTCCCATCACACATAGTTGAAGGGAGTTTTTTTATTTGTTTTGGCGGAGTGCGCATCCTCAGATGCGCATCTGAGGATGCGCACCCCGCCCGTTTGAGGAATGTGAATGTCTGGAGACCATGATATGACGGCCGTCTACCGCCTGGAAATCCACCCCCGTACCCGGCGCAGCAGCGACAAACT
Source organism: uncultured Ardenticatenaceae bacterium (assembly GCA_964467705.1). Classification (GTDB taxonomy): domain Bacteria; phylum Chloroflexota; class Anaerolineae; order Promineifilales; family Promineifilaceae; genus CAADGU01. Next base: position 11,274 of record CAYXUZ010000123.1, read on the forward strand.
GGTCAACACCGCGCACCAACTGGGGTTGGCCGGTTTGACTGCCTGTTACCCCAGCCGCCTTTATTTCATCCAGGGCCATCTCACGGCCGCGGAAGTGGAACGCATTGGGCGGGAGATTTTGGCGGATGCGGTGACGGAAAGAGTGGTAATCGGTGATAAGTTATCGGTAATCAGTGAACAGTTAGCAGTAAACAGTGAACAGTTACCATTGACCATTGAAGTGATGCTGCATCCGGGTGTCACCGATCCCCCGGCCGAGAATCTGGTGCGGGCGGCGCGGCTGATTGGGATTGATGGCATTGAGCGGGCAGCGACAGGGCAGCGGTATGAAGTGGAGGGGGAACTGGACGACACGGCCGTACACACCCTGGCCGCCGAACTATTAGCCAACCCCGTCATCCAGCATTTTGCCATCAGCTGGCCCATTCAGCCCCCCTTTGTGGCGACCCAACCAGCCGACGATATGGTGGAGTTAATTGATCTGCGCGAAGCCGATGACGACGAACTGTTGACCATCAGCCGCGAGCGGCGGCTCTCCATGGATCTGGCCGAAATGCAGGCCATCCAATCCTATTACCACGCTGAAGGGCGGGCTGCGACCGATGTGGAACTGGAAATGCTGGCGCAAACGTGGAGCGAACATTGCGTCCACAATACATACATTCGCGCCGCTACCGAGAAGGTGAACAAGCCCTGGGTGCTCTCCGCCTTTGTGGACAACGCGGGCATCATCGCCTTTGACGAGCAGTTTGACCTGGCGTTTAAGGTGGAAACGCACAACCACCCGTCGGCGCTGGAGCCGTTTGGTGGGGCCAATACCGGCGTGGGTGGGGTGGTGCGGGATGTGTTGGGCGTCAGCGCCCGCCCCATTGCCAACACTGACGTCCTCTGTTTTGGCCTGCCGGACATGGCGCATGACGATTTGCCCGCCGGAGTGCTGCATCCGCGCCGTATTGCTGATGGGGTCATTCACGGTATTGAAGATTACGGCAATAAAATGGGCATCCCCACAGTGAACGGCTCCATCCATTACCACCCTGGCTACACGGCCAATCCGCTGGTCTACTGTGGTTGCCTGGGGATTTTGCCACATGGAGCACACGTCACGGCCGTGCAGCCCGGTGATCTGGTGGTCGCTATTGGGGGCCGCACGGGGCGGGATGGGCTGCGCGGGGCCACTTTTTCCAGCATGGAAATGGATACGGCCACCAGCGAAATTGCGGGCACGGCCGTGCAAATTGGCAACCCCATCATGGAAAAACAGGTACAGCAGGTTATCCTCCGCGCCCGCGACGAAAAGCTGTATTCGGCTATTACTGACTGCGGCGCGGGTGGATTCTCTTCGGCCGTGGGCGAAATGGCGAAGGAGACGGGCGCAGCCATTCAACTGCAAGCCATCACCCTGAAATATCCTGGCCTGCGCCCCTGGGAGATGTGGCTCAGCGAGGCGCAGGAGCGCATGGTCTTGGCTGTGCCGCCCGGCCATTTGCCCCGCTTGCAAGCGATTTGCGCCGGGCAGGATGTGGAGGCGATTATCCTGGGCACGTTTACGGGCGACGGCCGTCTCACCATCCACTACGGCGACAAAGTGGTAGCCGACCTGACAGCCGATTTCCTGCACGATGGTATCCCCACGCGGCGGCTGACGGCGGAGTGGAAGCCGGTAACCCGTGAGCCGTTATCCGTGACCCGTAAACCGATGACGGATGACGGATTACGGATTACGCTCTTACACCTGCTCTCTCACCCCACCATCCGCAGCAAGGAGGAAGTGGTGCGGCGGTATGACCATGAGGTGCAGGGGGGCACGGCCGTGAAGCCGCTGACCGGCGCGCACAATCATGGCCCCTCCGACGCCACCGTTCTCGTTCCCCAGCCCTCCCAATTCATAATTCCTAATTCATCCTTCATCATTCAAAAAGGCGTCGCCTTGAGTAACGGCATCAACCCCCATTACCCCGACCCGTACCAGATGGCCTGGGCGGCGGTGGATGAGGCGATGCGGAATGTGACGGCCGTGGGCGCTGACCCCGATCAGGTCGCCATTCTGGATAACTTTTGTTGGGGCAATCCCAATTTGCCGGACAGGTTGGGGGCGTTGGTGCGCTGTGCCCAGGGCTGTTACGATGCGGCCGTCGCTTTTGGAACTCCCTTTGTCTCCGGCAAGGACAGCCTGAATAATGAATACACCGGTGCGGACGGCGAAAAACATGCCATCCCCGGTACGCTGCTCATCTCGGCGTTGGGCATTGTGCCCGATGTCAACAAAACGGTGACGATGGATTTGAAGCAGGCGGGCAACTTCCTCTTTGTGGTCGGCGATACCCGTGCTGAATTGGGTGGCAGCCATTTTAATCTGGTGAGCGGCCCCGCCAGTGAAGGCAACAATACGCCGCCCACCCCGGTTAAGGACAGCCTGGAACGGATGTGCCGGTTGCATCGGACTATGCAGGCCGGGCTGGTGCAGGCGTGCCACGACTGCGCCGAAGGGGGGATTGGTGTGGCGCTGGCGGAGATGTGCATCGCTGGCGGCATTGGCCTGGAAGCCCAGCTCATGCGTATCCCGCGTGATTACCATGCGAATTATGCCAGTGACGAAGTCATTCTGTTTTCGGAATCGTTGAGCCGTTTTCTGGTGGAGATTCGGCCGGAAGACGAGGCCGCTTTCCGGGCGATGATGGGTGATGTGCCAGCCGAGTGCATTGGTGTGGTGGGGGGTGAAAGTCTGGTGATGAACGGCCGTACCGGAGACTCCTTATTCTCGTTGACTGTTGCCGAGATGGAGGAGGCGTGGCGTGGCGTGGTGAATGACAAGGTGACGCCGATTGCAACAATCGGACGGTGGCAAGGTGACAAAGTGCTAAATGTTGCCCAATCACCGCGTCACCGTGTCACCATGTCACCCCTTCGCCCTGTCAACGTCTTAATCCTCCACGCCAACGGCAGCAACCGCGACCATGACGCGGCGCTGGCCTGCCAGTTGGCGGGCGGCGAGCCGGAAATTGTGCATATGAACCAGCTATTGGCCGGGGAACGGCGGCTGGCCGATTACCATATGCTGGTGATTCCCGGTGGTTTTTCCTATGGCGATGACCTGGGCGCGGGGGTGTTGTGGGCGCTGGATTTGCGGTATGAATTTGGGGAGGCACTTCAAAGATTTGTGGCCGACGGCCGTCCCGTTCTCGGTATCTGCAACGGTTTCCAGACATTGGTAAAGGCTGGTTTGTTGCCGGGAGATTTTACGCAAAGGGCGCAAAGTTCGGAAAGGGGCAAAGAAGAAGAAAGAGAGGAAAGAAGGGTGACGCTGACGTTTAACCGTTCCGGGCAATTTGAGTGCCGTTGGGTCTATTTGCAGCCCAATCCGGCCAGCCCCAGCCTTTTTACACAAGCGTTGGACGAACCGGTCTACTGTCCTGTGGCGCACGGCGAAGGCCGCCTGGCGGTGCAGGATGAGGTGGTGGCGGCGATGTTGCAGGCACAGAATTTGATACCGCTTTATTATTCAGTAAGCAGTGAGCGGTTAGCAGTGAGCGGTAGGCAGTCAATCTCTCAATCTCGCGGTGTCGCGGTTGGCAGCCAACCGACCACCGCCAATTTCCCAACCTCCTATCCGGCCAACCCCAACGGCTCCATCCTGGACATTGCCGCCTTGTGCAACCCGGCGGGCAATGTGCTGGGGCTGATGCCACACCCGGAAAACCACATTTTCCCCTGGCAGCACCCCCGCGCCCATCGTGGCGAGCGGGGGATGTTGGGGTTGCGATTGTTTGAGAATGGGATCAGGAATGCGTAAAACGTAAAGCGTAAAACGTAATTACGTTTTACGCTTTACGTTTTACGAGGATCAGTTATGTTAACTCACGACGAACTTCTAGCAGCCATCCCCTATTGTCTGACGGGCACGGATTTCCCAGAGTTGGGGGCAAAGTATGAGGGGAAGGTGCGGGATGTGTACATGGGACACGGCCGTCGTACCCTCATCACCACCGACCGTATTTCTGCTTTTGACAGGGTCTTAGGCGCGATTCCCTACAAGGGGCAGGTGCTTAACCAGTTAAGTGCGTGGTGGTTTGCCCAGACGGGCAACATTGCCCGCAACCACGTCATCAGCGTGCCCGACCCGAACGTGACCATCGCCTACGAGGCGGAACCGCTGCCGGTGGAGATTGTGGTGCGCGGTTACATTACCGGCGTCACCAAGACATCATTATGGTATTTGTATGAGCAAGGGGAGCGACGGCCGTATGGCTTTGTCTTACCCGATGGGCTGCAAAAGAACGATCCCCTGCCCGAACCACTCATCACCCCTACGACCAAAGCGGCCAAAGGCGGCCATGACCTGCCCCTGACCCGTGCCGAGATTTTGGAGCAGAAGCTATTGCCGCGGGAGATGTGGATGGAGATTGAGGAAACGGCCGTGACCCTTTTCCAATTCGGCCAGCAAATGGCGGCTCAGGCCGGCCTCATTCTGGTGGACACCAAATATGAAATGGGGTTGGTGGACGGCAAATTGACCCTCATTGACGAAATCCACACCCCCGATTCCAGCCGTTTTTGGGTGGCCGACATCTACCAACCAGGCGGCGACGAGCCGGAAAACTTCGACAAAGAGTTCATGCGCAAATGGTACGCTGCTCAAGGTTATCGTGGCGATGGCGACCCGCCCACCACGCCGCCCGACTTCATCGCCCAAATCGCCGCCCGCTACATCGCCGCCTATGAAAAACTAACCGGACAAGTATTTCAGCCGGGCGAACAACCGGCTCAGGGACGTATTAGACGCAATTTGTATGCAGAGTGCGCAGTGAGCGGTAAGCAGTAAATAAGGTACTGCTCACTGCTTACTGAAACAGGAGGAACACATGCACCGCCATTTAGACGGCTGGCACAGCCCCAGTTTGAACAAACATATGGAAATTGTCACCTACGGCCATTACGGCTTTCCGCTGTTGCTTTTTCCCACGGCTGCCGCCGATTACCTGGAATATGAACGTTTCCTGGTGATTGATGTGCTGGCGGGGGTCATTGACAGTGGCAAGGTGAAGGTCTTTTCGATTAACAGCATCAACCGGGAGGCGTGGCTGAACCCGTATCTACACGCCAGCCACATGGCCGGACGCCAGCAGCAGTTCAATGATTATGTGTGCAACGAAGTCGTGCCCTACATCTGGAATAGCTGCCAGGGACGGGTGGGTATTATCACCAGCGGGGCCAGCCTGGGTGCGTTCCACGCTGCCAACCAGCTTTTCCGCCGCCCGGACTTGTTCGATGGTATGATCGCCATGAGCGGCTCTTATGATATTCGTGGTTACTACAAACAGGATTACTACGACGAGAACATCTATTTCAATAATCCGGTGGATTATCTGCCGGCGCTGAACGACGACCATTTTTTGCCGATGCTGCGGCAGAAATCACACATTCACATTGTCACGGGGCAGGGGAACTATGAGAACCCGGATGCGTCGCGGCGGCTGGCGGGCATTCTGGCAGGCAAAGGCATCCCGCACGAACTCGACCTCTGGGGCTACGACATGCCCCACGACTGGCCCACCTGGCGGGCGATGTTGAAGTATTACCTGGAGGCGAAATTTTAACGCTGAGGCGCGGAGGCGCAGAGATAGGTTTTCAGGGGAGGTTGTTGGTGGTGAAAGAGAATGAGATTACTGACAAAATAATTGGTGCGGCAATAGAAGTTCATCGCACATTAGGTGGCCCTGGCCTGCTAGAAAAAGTGTATGAGGAGGCTCTTGTTTGGGAACTGAGGCAGCGTGGACTGCTGGTTGAACAGCAAATAGACGTTCCAATCCGCTATAAGGGTAATCAACTTGCCCAGCCTTTACGGCTCGATTTGCTCGTGGAAAAGCGAATCATTGTGGAGTGCAAAGCCACAACCCAATACAACACGATCTTTGAAGCGCAAGTTTTGACTTATTTGCGTCTTCTCGATTTGTGTGTGGGGCTGGTCATCAACTTTGGCGAAAAGCTGGTGAAACGTGGTGTTCACCGTGTAGTAAATGGCCTGGAGGAATAGAGCCGTGGATTTACCAGGGACTTCAATAGAAAACATTCTCTGCGCCTCCGCGTCTCTGCGTTAAAAAAGATTATGAACGAACAAGTTTTGGTTGGGGTGATTATGGGGAGTACATCGGATTGGGAGACGATGCGGGAGGCTACGGCCGTGCTCGACCAGTTTGGCGTACCCTATGAAGCAAAAGTGGTGTCCGCACACCGCACGCCGCAGTGGATGGCGGAGTATGCGAGTACGGCCGAACAGCGCGGTTTGCAGGTGATCATTGCCGGGGCGGGTGGGGCCGCTCACTTGCCGGGCATGGTGGCGGCACAGACGGTGCTGCCGGTGTTGGGTGTGCCCATTCAGAGCCATGCCCTTAACGGCCTGGATTCGCTGCTTTCCATCGTGCAGATGCCGGGCGGCATACCGGTGGGTACACTGGCGATTGGCAAGGCCGGGGCCAAAAATGCCGCTCTGTTAGCCATTGCCATCCTGGGCAACCAATACTCGGAATATCGGCAAAAGCTTCACCATTTCCGGCAGGAGCAAACAGAGAAAGTGCTATCCACTGGATTACCCATTGGAAACAGATAACGGTCTTTACAAAATATTCAATGGACTATTTGAAAGATGCTAAACGATTTTATAGACACCATATTTCCTGGTTTAGCAGACCAAGAGGTTGTAGCCAGCAGGAAATAATGGAACTTGAGCAATCAATAGGATTTTCGCTGCCTCAAGCTTACCAACAATATCTAGCGTGGATGGGACTTGATGAGCAAGGCATTTTTGCCGGAACGAATTGTTTCCTCAAAGATGCCATGGGAAACACAGAATGGCTACCTGGGTTGCTGGCCGAAAATAATCTTGCGTTTAATTTGTCTGAGCATTTCCTGGCCTTCTTTTCTCATCAAGGTTATGTGATGGCTTGGTTTGATTTGCCAAAAACGGGTGATAACCCTCCAGTATGGTATTGGGGTGAAGGGCAAGGTCTAGAAGCACCAATCCAAAAAGGCACATTTACGGAATTTTTAATGGACCAGCTACAAGGGGTAGCGAGGATGCTCTCTCGGTGAGTGGGAAAAACTTGATTCCAGGTAGTGTTATTGGCATCTTAGGTAGTAGGCAACTGGGCCGTATGTTGGCGCTGGCGACATGGCCGTTGTCCTTTTTGTTTCTTTCACTTTATCAACCCTATTTTTGAGAAGAGGATTATGATATTTCTTAACATCGCGATCATCATTATCTGTGTTATTGTGTTGGCCTATGGCGCAAACATACTGGTGGAATCAGCCGCCCGTATCGCCCGCCATATTGGACTTTCTGAACTGGTTATTGGCCTGACCATAGTGGCCATGGGCACCTCCGCCCCGGAACTGGCCGTGACGGTGGCGGCCGCCTTACAGGGAGAATCGGATATTTCCGTGGGTAATGTGGTTGGTTCAAACATTTTCAACCTCGGTTTTATTTTGGGAACGGTGGTGGCCATTCGGGCTATCGTCACTTCACCCAAGCTGGTGTATCGGGATGGCATAGTGCTGATTGGCACAACGCTAGTATTGTTGTTTTTCATGCGCGACCTGTACCTGGCGCCTTATGAAGGCGGTCTGTTGTTACTAGGTCTTTTTATTTATCTGTTCTATCTATTTCGCCAACGCGAGATTCCCACAGATGAAATTCCCGAAGGTGAGTTTCGACGGCGTGATCCCTTCTTGTTTTTACTGGGGCTAAGTCTCATTCTGGTTGGTGGGCACTTTTTGGTGGAGTCGGCGGTGGCCGTAGCCGAGTTTTTTGGCCTGTCGGAATGGGCGATTGGGGTGACTATTATCGCTGCCGGTACCTCGGCGCCGGAGTTTGCCACTTCTTTGGTAGCGGTGCTGCGTGGTCATTCTGATATTTCTATTGGTAATTTGATCGGCAGTGACATATTTAATTTGCTGGGGATATTAGGCGTGGCCGGTCTTATTCAGACAGAGCCGATGATCATAGACCCGGCGGGATTGAGCAGCATTATGCTGTTAAGCGGTATGGTGGTATTTGTAGTCATCTTAATGCGCAGCGGCTGGCGTCTGGCGCGTTGGGAAGGCGCACTGTTATTGGTGATAAACCTGTTCCGTTGGTACATGGACTTCACTTCACATTAAGTCATATGCAAGGTTTGATCGTTCCTGGTTCAACGATTGGTGTCTTGGGCAGTGGGCAGTTGGGGCGGATGTTGGCTTTGGCGGCCCGGCAAATGGGCTATTGCCTCCATGTCCTCTCCCCCGAACGAGACACGCCGGCCGGTCAGGTGGCCGACCTGGAAATTTGTGCCGCGTATGAAGATTTGGATGCGGTGCGGGCTTTTGCGCGGGGGGTGGATGTGGTGACGTATGAGTTTGAGAATGTTCCGGCGGACACGGCCGTCGCCTGCCAACAATTCGCCCCCCTCCGCCCCGGTCCCCAGGCTTTGCACATCTCTCAGAACCGGCTGCGCGAAAAGAGCTTTTTTGCGGAAAATGGGCTGCCGACGG
>CAYXUZ010000124.1:0-3885 GCA_964467705.1 uncultured Ardenticatenaceae bacterium
CAGCCCGGCCGTCTCCATTGACCAGAAAGGAGTCAGCCACAACCCCCGCTCCACGGTGGGCACGGTGACGGAGATTTACGACTATTTGCGCCTGCTCTATGCTCGCGTGGGCACGCCGCACTGCCCGGAGTGCGGCCGTCCCGTCAGCCCGCAATCGGCCGAACAAATCGTAGACGCGGTGGCCCACATGCCCGCCAACAGCCGCATCCAGATATTGGCCCCCTTGATCCGCGACCGCAAAGGGCGGCACGAAGGCATCTTTGACGATGTGCGCAAGGCCGGTTTTGTGCGCGTGCGCGTGAACGGCGAGGTGCGGGCCGTGGATGAAGAAATTGAACTGGACCGGTATAAAAACCACAGCATTGAAGCGGTGGTAGACCGGCTGGTGATCCGCCATGAACCACATGACGATGGTGAAGAAGCGCAGGCGGCCCGCACCCGGCTGACGGACTCGATAGAAACGGCGCTGCGGCTGGGCAGCGGCATTGTCATCATCAACGATGTCACCGACCCGGAAAAACAGAGCGACCAGTTGTACTCGGAGCATCTCTACTGCCCGTATGATGGCACCAGCATCCCGGAAATTGAGCCACGCACCTTTAGCTTCAACAGCCCCCACGGGGCCTGCCCGGCCTGCCAGGGTTTGGGCACGACCAAACAGATTGACCCCGACCTGGTGATGCCCAACAAGGATTTGTCATTGGAAGATGGGGCCATTATCGGCTGGCCGACGGAGGATCGGCAGGGGTATTACTGGCAAATTTTGCAGGCTACGGCCGTTCACTTCAACATCCCCACCAATGTCCCCGTCAAAAACCTGAGCGACGCGCAGCTTCACATCTTGCTGCACGGCAGCGGTCAGGAAGATATTGTAGTGTATTATGTCAACCGCGACGGCGACAAACGAGAATACCGCACCAAATATGAGGGCGTGGTGCCCAACCTATGGCGGCGCTACCACGAAAGCACCTCCGATTATGTGCGCGACAAGCTGGAAGAGTTCATGGTGGACATGCCCTGCGAAACCTGCGGCGGCTCGCGGCTGAATCCGGTGGCGCGGGCGGTGGATATTGACGGGCGAACGATCAACGGGGTGGTGCGCACGGCCGTGATCCACCTCCTCCCCTGGGTCAACCAATTGCGCCACGAAAGCGACTCCCCCCTCACGCCGCGCCAACAACTCATCGCCCGCCCCATCCTCAAAGAGATCGGCGACCGCATCCAGTTTATGGTTAATGTCGGGCTGGATTACCTGACACTGGATCGGGCGGCCGGCACCCTTTCCGGCGGCGAAGGGCAGCGCATCCGCCTGGCTACCCAAATTGGCAGCCAGTTGATGGGCGTGTTGTATGTGTTGGACGAACCGAGCATTGGCCTGCACCAGCGCGACAATGCCCGCCTCATTCACACCCTCAAAGGGATGCGCGACCTGGGTAATACCGTCCTGGTAGTGGAACACGACGAAGACACCATGCGCGCCGCCGACTGGCTGATTGACCTGGGACCGGGCGCGGGGCTGCACGGCGGCGAAGTGGTCGCCGAAGGTACGCCGGAAGCGGTGGCGGCCAATGAAAACTCCATCACCGGCGCGTATTTGAGCGGCCGTGAGCGCATCCCCGTACCCCGCAAGCGGCGCAAAGGGACGGGTGAATTTATCAAAGTCATTGCCGCCACTGAGAACAATCTGAAAGGCACCGATATTTGCATCCCGCTGGGGCAATTTGTGTGTGTAACTGGCGTCAGCGGCAGTGGTAAAAGTTCGTTTCTGATTGAAGTGCTGGCAAAAAAGCTGAACCAGCACTTTTACAAATCCAAAGTGCTGCCGGGTAAACACCAGGCGATTGAAGGGCTGGAACATCTGGACAAGGTGATTGAGATTGACCAGTCGCCCATCGGCCGTACCCCGCGCTCTAACCCGGCCACGTACACCAACCTGTTCAACCCCATCCGCGACCTGTTTACCAATTTGCCGGAGAGCAAGGTAAGGGGGTACAAAGCGGGGCGGTTTAGCTTTAATGTGAAGGGCGGCCGCTGCGAGGCGTGTGAGGGGCAGGGGCAAAACCGGATTGAGATGCAGTTTCTGCCGGACATTTATGTGCCCTGTGATGTTTGCCACGGCACGCGCTATAACCGGGAGACGCTGCAAGTGCGTTATAAGGGGCTGAATATCGCCGAGGTGCTGGATTTGAGCGTGGAGGAGGGGCTGCAATTCTTCGAGAATTTCCCGCCCATCGCCCGCAAATTGCAGACGATGATGGACGTGGGGTTGGGTTACATTACGTTGGGGCAGCCGGCACCTACCCTCAGCGGCGGCGAGGCGCAGCGCATCAAATTGAGCCGGGAGCTATCCAAAATTGCCACCGGGCGAACCATCTATATTCTGGATGAGCCGAGTGTGGGGCTACATTCACACGACGTGGCTAAATTGATTGTGGCCCTGAACCGGTTGGTGGACAAGGGGAACACGGTCATCATCATTGAGCATAATCTGGACATCATCAAGGTGGCAGACACGTTGATTGACATGGGGCCGGAAGGCGGCGACCGGGGCGGCGAGGTGATTGCCCAGGGCACGCCGGAGGAAGTGGCGCGGGTGGAGGCATCGTATACGGGACAGTTTTTACGGGGGTATTTGAACGGCCGTGCCTGATCGGTGATGGGGTGAGCAGGTGATGGGGTGATGGGGTGATTGCGCCCGTACTCAGGCGTTGCGCCTGACAAATAAGTCGCAAGGCTGGCCATCCTTATGACAGTAAACTGCTAAACTTACGCAAATAATCGGCTGCCAGCATACCGTACCAGGAGAACATTTCGCCAATCAGGTTCACCAATATCTTGCGTGGGCTGGTTGACAACGGCCGTAAACACCTGTATTCTACCGGCAGTGGTATTCAACTAACGGTACAATAGTCGGTGTAATGACAGTATGGCGCAATTAGATGACCTGTTACAACAGTGGGAAGACAACTATAAAAAGGGGCTTCTCTCTTTTTGGATGCTCCTGCTGCTGCACGGCCGTACCGCCTACGCTTATGAAATGACGGCGATGATTGCCGAGATGAGCCAGGGCACGGTGACGGCCGATGAAAAGAGCATCTACCGGGCGCTCAAACGCTTTGAAGAGAATGGCCTGATTCAAAGCCAGACCCAAAACTCGGATGTGGGGCCGCCACGCCGTTACTACACACTCACGTCAGCAGGCCAGCAGTTGTTGGCGCGTTTCATTGAACGCAACATTCGTATTTTTGCCCGGCCCGATGTGGCAGCAGCAATTGATTCTGTAAAAGACGGAGAATAACCATGAAACAACATCTTTTTGATAATGAAGAGTTACTGGAATCGGCAACGGCCGTTTCCCTGCAACGCCAGCTAGAGTCCATCTTGCGCATCCTGTACCTGGCGCTGGGTGCGGCGCTGACCTTTCTTTTGTTTGCCTTTTCTGGCGCCGCCGATTATCTGGGTCGAACAGGGTTTTTCCTCTGGCTCATGCTCTTTTTGGGGCCAACGGCCGTTTCGTTTCTGCTGCTCATCTCGCCCACCTGGCGACGGCTGCCACTTGCCCGGCGCATCAATCCCATTCTGCTGGGCCTGTCGGTAAGCTGGCTGGCAGCAGTCACCTTTTACATCTCATGGCTGGGCGATTACGGGATACCTTTATGGCTGCGTCTGGTGTGCCTGCTTATGGTAGGCAGCTACCTGTGCTTCATTCTGGGTTTGAGCTTTTTCTTGTGGCGGCGGGTGACGACCAATGAGACTCTTTTCCCCTGATAGAGTTGACAAGGTGACAGGGTGACATCTGACAAGGTGACAAAAATGCCAGATGATGCCCTTTGCCACTTGCCACTTGCCACTTGCCACTTGCCACTTGCCACTTGCCACTTGCCA
>CAYXUZ010000124.1:3985-7272 GCA_964467705.1 uncultured Ardenticatenaceae bacterium
TGCCACTTGCCACTTGCCACTTGCCACTTGCCACTTGCCACTTGCCACTTGCCACCAGATGAAACACAAGTTTATGCCCTTTCTGAATCCTTGAACACAATGTCCGCATTAATCCCGCTGCCCGCGGCCGTCCCCGTAGCCGCCGCCATGATTACCTGATGAAAGGGCGTGACCATATCACCCGCCGCATACACATTAGGCACGCTGGTGCGCCCTAACATATCCACCTGCACATAGCCTTGTTCAGTAAACTGGCAGCCGATTTCGCGTGCCAACGGGCTGTGCTGCTGTGGTTTTGTGCCCACAAAGATTGCCTGGCACGGTAGTAAACGGCCGTCACCCAAACGAATCCCCTGTACATGCCCGGAATTCCCTTCAATGGCTTCAATCCCGGCCTCATGCACCATTACTCCCATTTGCTGGAGTTTGCCCAGCTGCTCTGGCGTGGGCGGTGGGTCGCCATATAAACAAGCGGAAATGTCCGTGCTGAGGGTAGACAACAAGGCGGCCAAATGGGAAACAACCTCGCCATTGCCAATGATCACAATTTTCTGGTCGCGCACTTCCCAACCATGGCAATAGGGGCAGTGGTACACGCCGCCTTTGCCCCAATAGTCGGCCAGACCGGGGATGGGTGGTAATTCGTCACGCACGCCGGTAGCCAACAGCACCCGGCGGCTCTGCAAAACAGTGCCGTCAGATGTTTGCAGGGCAAAGCCATTTGCAACGGCCGTCATACTCACCACTTCGGCCAGGCAATGTTCCACGGTGGCATACGGCCGTAACTGTTCCCACCCAATCCGTAACAATTCAGCGGGCGGCGTGCCATCACGGGTAAAAAAGTTATGAGCCGCTTCTGCCGGGGCGTTGCGCGGTTTCTGGTGATCACAAATCAAGACACGCCGCCGAAATCGGCCCAACACCAACGCTGCACTCAGACCGGCCGCGCTGCCGCCGACGATAATCACATCATACATATCGTTTGTCCTCCATGTAATTGATACAAAATATCAATTGTAGCGAAAATGATGCCAGCGTCAAAGGGGAGTACAAAGAGGGCGTTGGCTGATAACGGAAAGAGGTTGCTGGCGAGGAAAGACCTTGATTAAATCAATCCATCTCACACCACCCGTTTCGCCATGAGGATGTCCGGTTTTCCGGGGCCGTTGGCGTCAGGGATGGTGCCGACGATCACAAATCCGGCTTTCTGGTAAAACTCAAAGGGGTGCCGGTTCAGGTTTTGGATGCGGGCTAGGTGGTCGAGGGGGTTGGGGTACAGGTCTATGTTGCTGAGGCTGGTCTGGTTGTCTTCGTCATCGGTGCCCAAGAAAATGGTGCCACCGCCACGCGCCCGCACCTGTTCTTCCAGATCGGCGATCAACGCGCGCCCCACACCCTGCCCCTGGTAAGCGGGATGTACGGCGAGGGGGTGCAGTTCCCAGGCACGGCCGTTGTACTCGCTGATTGCCCCCACCCAACCCAACACCGTGCCATCATCTGCCGCCGCCACCCGGCAAATCCGCTCCGGGTCCAAAAACTCCGCCACCTCCGCCCGCGCCGAATCCAGGTCAGCCCAGGCTTCGGGATAATGGGCGCGGAAGGCAGTGTGGAGTACGGCCGTTGCCTGTTCAATTATATCCATGTCATCAGAGGGCAGATTGATTATTTGCATCGTCTCGATTCTCCTGTTTAAGAAGACGTTATACCTGACAAGGTGACATCTGCCCAGGATGCACAATCGGCCAGACGTAACCTAAACAGCAAACGGCCGTTTGGTTGCCCTCTCCCTCTCATCATACAATCACCGCCAAGTGGGCGTATAAGTAGGAACGTGGAAGAAGCAGAAGTTCAACTTCTCCGAAGAAGTTGAACTTCTAAATGGATGGTTGATGACCAAAATACAGATGATGTTGATAGGGGGACTGTTTGTTTGCTGTCTGGCTGCCTGTCGGCTCCAACCGGCGCCTGAATTTGCCAACGGCCGTTTTGGGCATGACCATTACGTCTACATCGGGCAAGAACATCGGGTGCAGGTTTACGACATTGCTGACCCGGACAATCTGCACCTGGTTGCCACCTGGGAAACACCTGGGCGTGTGCGCCGGATTATCACCGATGGGAGCACCGCCTACGTCGTCCACTGGCCTTCGGAAGAAAGTTGGGGCGACACAGGGCCAACAGATGGTGGTGTGCAGTTGGTAAACGTGCGCCAACCCACCAAACCGCGCATTGAAGGGTACTTTACCACGCACACGCTGGCCGAAGACCTGGTGGCGCACGGTGATGTTATTTACACCAGCGATTGGGAGAATGTGTACACGCTCCAGCACCTTACCCCCCAGAGCTTGCAAGAAGTGGCCAGGCTGCCACAAGGGTTGGCCGCGATGGAAGTGGATGAGAACTTGCTGCTTGGCGTTTGGGGTGGATGTAGTTTTCGCAGCGGCGCCTGCCAGGGCGGCTTGTGGCTGGCGGATGTGAGCGGTGAAGGGCAAACGCCTGTTTTTCTGGGTGAGCTTATTCCAGAACAGCGCCCTGGTTATGATGTGGCCCTGCTGAAGACAGACACCCATCGCTATGCCCTGGTGGCCGGGCATGGTTTATGGGTGGTGGATGTTAGCAATCCTACAGCCCCCCAGGAAGTGGCTTTTGCCGAAATACCGGACGGTTTTTACCATTCCCGGCTGGCGGTTAGAGGCGACACGGCCGTTTTGGCCAGCGATGCCCACATTCGGGTCTACGACGTCAGCCAGCCAGAGCGCCCGCTGTTGCTGGGGCAGATGGCCTGGCAATCTTCGCCGCTGGATTTGATGTGGGCAGTGGAGGATGATCTGGTGTATCTGGCAACCTGGGATGGTCTGGCTATTGTGGATATAAGTGACCGGCAACGGCCGTTTCTATTTTCTTCAACCTCCCATGTCCCTATTCCACCGCCACAACCCACCGCCACGCCTTAACATGCAGCGCGGTTGGCGGTTGCTTTTGCTGTGTGCCCTGCTGCTGGTATTGTCTGGTGGTGAAGGGGGAACACGGCCGTTGCATGTTGCTACCATCCCCGCCTGTGACCGCTTTGGTCGCCCGCCCAGCGCCCTCGCCGCCGCCGTTCACCAACCCACCACCTTCCATGCCCCGTTGTCACCAAAGGGGGAGATGCGTTATGCCGTGCATACCCTTTTTCTTGATGAGGTGATGGCCCACCACGCGGCCACTATCGGCTTTGATACCATTGTCCAGGTGTTTCCCTGGCGAGATTTGAACCCAGCCCCCGGTCGCTACACCTGGGAAGCCAG
>CAYXUZ010000124.1:7282-11717 GCA_964467705.1 uncultured Ardenticatenaceae bacterium
TGGTAAGGGTGGCGCAAGAGGCCGGGCTGCATCTGGTGGTACGGCTGGACATGCCGCCGGAATGGGCGCGGCAGGAAGGGGCGATTCCTTTTGACCTGGCGGCTTATGCGGATTTTGTCACGGCCGTGGCGCAGCGCTACCGTGGGCGCATTGTCGGCTACGTCATCTGGAACGAACCCAATCTGGCCGCCGAATGGAGCCGTTCCGGCGGCGACCTGGAGGATCATTGGCGTCGTTTTGACGGGCAGGTGGCCGATCCCGCCGATTATGTGGGTGTGTTGCCCAAGACCCGGACACTCTGGTGGTTACGGCCGGCCTGGCCCCCACCAATGAAAATTCGCCCCGCGCCCGTGATGACCGCGACTTTTTGCGGGCGATGCTGGCGGCAGGCGCGGCCGACTGTTTTGATGTGTTGGGCGTTCATGCCTATGGCTTTGGGCTGCACCCGGACGCGCCCGCAGCGGCCTCTACCGGGCTTGGTCTGGCGCGCCTGGCGGAATGGCGCACCATTTTGGCGGCGTATGGCGTAGACAAACCGATGTGGATCAAAGAGTTGGGCTACACCATCGGCCAGGGAAACCAGCCCTGGGTAACGCCAGAACAACAGGCCGACTATCTAGTGGCTGCCCTTGACCACATAACCCACGACTGGCCGTTTGTGGAGTTGGTGACGGTGTGGAATCTGGTACACGGCCGTGCGCCCGAAGACGAAATGAGCGGTTATAGCCTGCTCAACCCGGACGGCACACCCCGCCCCGCCTACGAGCGGCTGCGCCAGAAATTATCCACTGCCACAACACCGGAGTAATGGGCGCGGAAGGGGGGTGTGGAGTACGGCCGTTACCCCTGGGCAATGATCACCTCCTCCCCACTTGCCGCCAGTTCAATCAATTCAATGAATCGTTCTTTTGCCTGTTCTAGATAAACCTGTGTCATCGTTTTCACTACCAACCAGCCACTCCATTTGTTTTTGAAGGTTTCTTATCTGCTGATCTTTTACTTGTTCATCAGAACCATTGTACACATGATAGAAATTGATCATGTGGCTGGTGTTTTCATCTGTACGTATCTACACACCACGTTCCAAATTACAGGTATAATCCCATCAGGAGACACAAAAGGGGATGGCAATATGACATCAAGCATTGGTTACATTGTGGGCGGTGGGCTGAAGGAAGGGTTTCGCATTCGGCTGACGGTGCCGGCTGACCGGGTGCAGGAAGGCAGTTTTGTGGTGTGTGACGACGGCCGTTACCGCTATTTTGGCCTGGTCACCGACCTGCAACTGGGGGCCACCGACCCCCGCTTCGCCGACGAAAAAACCGACCGGCTGCAACCGGCCATCCAACAAGCCTTACTCGGCAAAACCCTTTACACCACCCTGATGATGTACCCCACCCTGCTCATGGACAAAGGGCCAGATTTTGGCGACCCGGAGCGGGCTGCCTGGCTGGCGCGGGTGGAAAAGGGGCAGGAAATGCCCGGCCCCAAACCGGTAAAAACCGTGCCCGCCCACCACGCCGAAGTGCGCCCGGCTGACGCCGCCGACGTGGCCCAAATTTTTGGCGAGGAAGGCAAAGGCATGTTCATCGTCGGCCACACCATCGAGCAGGGCTACCCGGTGCGGCTGGATTTGAACCGTTTTGTCAAACGTTCCAGCGGTATTTTTGGAGCCACCGGCACCGGCAAGAGCTTCCTGACACGCATGATGCTGGCCGGGCTGATGCGCGAAGATGTGGCCGGGGCGCTGGTGTTTGACATGCACAACGAATACGCCTTTGACGATACCGATACCGACCGCATGGTCACGGTGCGCGGCCTGCGTACCCTGTTTGGCAACAAGGTGCAGGTGGCGGCGCTGGGCAGAGGGGCGCTGGTGCGCGGCAAACAGCCAGACTTCACCCTGGAAATTGCCCTCTCCGACTTCCAGACAGGTGACATTGAACTGTTGGGCGAGGCGCTGAACCTGACGGATACGGCCGGAGTAACGCTCAACGCGCTCAGGCGCGCCTTTGACAAAAACTGGTTTGCCGAATTTATGAAGCTGGAACCGGGCGCGGTAGACATTGACCCGGAGAGCGGCAAAACATTCCCGGCGGCCAACTCGGTGGCAGCCTGGGCGCGGGCTAACAATGTGCATGAAAAAGCGGCGGAAGCGCTGCACCGCAAGTTGAGCCTGATTTACGATAAACCGTATGTGGTGGAGCGCCCGGCCATAGACGCGGTGAAGGATATAGTGGATAAGCTGGAAAACGGCCGTCACGTCATCCTCAGTTTTGGCGCATACGACAATGACCTGGATTACCTGCTGGTCTCCAACATCCTCACCCGGCGTATTCGCCAACACTGGGTCAAACAGACGGAGCAGCACAAAACACACGGCCACGCCGCCCCCCGTCCCCTGCTCATTGCCATTGAAGAAGCCCACAAACTGCTCAACCCACAGCTTGCCAACCAGACCGCCTTTGGCACCATTGCCCGCGAACTGCGCAAGTATTTTGTGACGCTGCTGGTGGTAGACCAACGGCCGTCGGGGATTGACGATGAAGTGATGAGCCAGCTTGGCACACGTATCACCGGCTGGCTGGGAGACGAAGATGACATTCGCGCCGTGCTCACCGGGTTGGCCGGGCGTGAGCAACTGCGCGGCATGTTAGCCCGCCTGCAAGAAAAAGAAGAAGTGCTGCTGCTCGGTTGGGGCGTGAAAATGCCCATCCCTATAAAATCCCGCCGCTACGACGACACCTTCTACGCCGACATGAAAGCCGTCAGCGCCACCCCCTCCGGCCTGGACGGCCTCAGCGACGATCAGCTAAACGACGCCCTGTTTGGCTAAAAACCTTCGCACCCTTCGCAGATCATCTTTATGTCCGTAATGCCGGAAGCTGGCATTTTATTGTGCAATCGCATGTGGAATTGAACGAGATTTTGCATGATTTGTACGGCCGTGCCCGCTATGACCTCAGCCTCAACTACCAACAACCACCCTACCCCCCACTTTCTGAAGAAGACCGGGCCTGGGCACAAGAATTGATCGACGCCTGGACACCTGACCGCTAAACCATCCGCCATTACTGCCCAAACTGGATGAGGCGCGTTTCCATTTTACGGCCGTACCAATTCCCCCACCACTGCCTGCACAAAAAACTCCACTGTCTCGCCACCGTTTACCGTCCCGGCAAACCGCCAAGCCGGTTGCAGCAAGATGGTGGGAGCAGTGGGCGCACTGCCATCGGCTGTCCCTTCAGTAAACAGGTAGGTTACAAAATAGGCCAGTTCCACGGTGTCTATGGTCACGCTTTTATAAGCAGGTGGCGCGATTTCTATGGGGGCGTCGGCTGCCGGTTCGGCCGGAAGTATGGCTTCATCCAGCCGTTCCCACTGCAACAGCGATGGCCCATCCGCCGACTGGCTGTTCCAGGCAAAGGCGAACAATTCCATACCATCCGTCAGGTCTGTCGGGGCATCTGGTAGTTGATATGTTTGCCCATCTGTGGTCTCCAGCAGGGCCAGCTCACCTTCGCGCCGGAGGACGCCCTGCAATGTGAGCGGCTCCTGGTCGGTGGGCGACCAGTTGTTGACGGTGACCGTACGGCCGTCATCCCCCATTAGCCCTTCTACCATGATTTGCTGTCCGGTCGCTTCCGCAATCTGATTGATCACTTCTTCGTTACCAGCTAATTGGTAAGGATAGAGCTGCACACGGGCTGCTCCGCTGCCGCTGGCGGGCAGGAAGGCATTGGGCCAGCCATAAAGCTGCACCGTCTGGCCGGGTGCATATTGGCGTGACCAGGATTGGGCCGTGGCGGGGGAGTTGGCAACGGCCGTGCCCGCCGCCGGATAAATCGTGTAGACAATGTTGTTGAGCGTAACCCCATTTTGTAGTTGCGCCCATGCTTCTGCCGCTGGCATGAGCGGATAATTGCCTACCGTTTCCAGACTGGGCATTACCTGATAGCTGATGTAGCTGACCAGCCCTTCCGGGCTGATACCAACCACGATTTCCGGCTGATTGAGCGTCTTGCCGTCCACCTGCCGCAGCACCAGCACATCGCCACCAAACCCGGCTCGGACAGTGTAAGGGAAGTCCAGCAAGCCGCGTGACTCCAGGAATTGCACGGCCGTCTGGCTGGCGCTGGCAAAATCAGGTGGGTTGGCCGGATCATAGGGGGCGCTGTTATCCTGGTAGTTGGCTGACCAGGAATCAACGCTAAACGTGCGTGGGCCATCAAAGGTGTAATAAATGGTCGGCAGGGTGACGGCCGTGTCGCCGGTTGCCAGCATATTTTCACGGTACAGGTCGCCAGTAAAGCCAAAACGGTTAGCAAGCTGCCGGGCAGTTTCGGGCGTCAATTCGCCGACAGGGGTCTGGCGCAGCACGTTGGCCTCTGTCGGTTCGCCCGGTAAATTTGCATCCAGAGTAAAAGTGGTTTGG
>CAYXUZ010000124.1:11727-19657 GCA_964467705.1 uncultured Ardenticatenaceae bacterium
TTCACCAGCAGCCGCTTCTCCGGCTGCCGGTTGGCTGCCAGGCGCAGCGCCGCCGCTCAGCCCGCCACCATCGGACAAACCAGACAGTAGCGGCAGGGGCGCCAATTCGCCGGTAGGCACCGCTTCGGGCAGGGAAATGCTACCCTGGGCATCGGTATTTTGGGGCAAAGAGGCGGTGGGCACGGCCGTAGGCAGCGCCTCATTCCCGCCACAAGCCGTCAGAAACAACAGTCCAAAAGCAAAAAACAGTCGTTTATTCACACAGATTTCTCCTGAAAACAACATTGATTATTTACGGACTACCATTTGCCGGTCCATACCATTCATCCATCCATTCGCGCGCCCATACGGCCGTCTGGTCAGCATGGCAGTTCGTACAGGCATTTGGCGCATTCTCCACGCCAAAAATTACTGAATTTTCCGGGTCAGGAATAGAACTCATGGTGTGGGTGCGGGCGTAACGCTGCACGCCGGAAACAATGCTCAAAATCTCACGCGGCAAATGACAGTCGTAGCAAAATGATCCTTCCGTCCCGGCGGGATGGTGCGAGTGGTTCTCAATCTGGTCAGCCAGTTCACCATGACATTCCAGGCAATAAGCATTACTGACATCGGACGGCGAAAGCAACCCTGGTGTAATTGGGGCTTTGTTATTGTGCGGGTCGTGGCAATCGTAGCACCGCACTTCGGCCTGGTCATAACAAACCGACTCAATAAATGAGCGAAAAACCATGGCAATGCCTTTGGGGTCGCCATCATCCCACACTTCCACAGTCGGCGCATCGCGCCCCGGTTCCAACGGCTGCTGTTTAAAATAGGGCGACAGATCATTGATGCGCCCTTCCTGGCTGTAACCCGGCTCATACAGGCGATATACCTCTGTGGTTGCCATGTTGATGTCTGGGCCATGGCAACGGCCGCATACACTGAGATCTTCTCCCCTGGTGAGTTTAGGGCCGTTGGCAATGTAGGCCACCGGCTGCCCGCGCGCTTTACTGTTCACAAAGGCGACTAATCGGTTGACATAATTGCTAGCAAAGTAGTTCTCGTGCTGGCTGCCCGGCCCATGACAGGCCTCGCAACCAATACCGGCATCTGTCCAGACGGTCACGGCCGTTGTGTGATTGACATCCTTATCGAGAATTTGTAGATGGGTGGTATGGCAGCGGGCGCAAAACAAATTCCAGGCAGAGTTCAGACTGGTCATTTGCGCCCACAAATCGGCCACCGACGGTTGGCTGCCCTCCTGTAAATTCCAGTAGGGGAAAAACTCACCCATTTCCACCGAGTATTGCAGCGGCAGCCGTCGCAATACACCCCCCGATTCCTGGGTGAGATACGTCTGGCGATATTGATAACCAATGACATAAGCCACTTTGAAGGGGATATAATCGCCGTTTTCTGGGTGGCGTAGCGCCATGTAATAATCATTACCCTGACGGTACATCTTAGCGGCAGGCAGCCTGTCCAGTTCGGTCAATTGGGCATGTGGCGGCAGGTAATACTCTCCATCGACAAAGTTGCCCACGACGCTGGTTTCATTCGGGAGGCGGGTCATTTTGGCATGGGGCGACTCCTGCCAACGGTCATAAATAACCGTGTGACACTCGCCGCATGATTCACTGCCCACGTATGAGGCATCATAAAGCGAGGCGTAGGATTCATATTCGGTAAAGAACAGGAGCACGGCCGTGACCAACACCACTCCCCCCATCACAAATAGCCAACGGCGATAGGCAGTCAAGGATCGGTGGGTTGATCTGTTTTTCCTGTCTTTCTTTCTTTTGCTCATAGGGCAACTTTGTCGGGTATACAGGTTGTCGGCGGGTATTTTACTGTGATAATAGCCGACGGAAAAGCAATACAAGTATTCGCAGTAGATGTTTCAACAACGTTTTAAGGCGATGAATCGCCTACTACAAACGGAGATAAAGATGAACGTCACGGCCGTGACCCAAACCCTGTTACACGCCAACCAACTCAAACGCACCGCCCGCACCGGCTGGGGGCAGCGGGGCGTACCGGACGCCGAAAATGTGGCCGCCCACAGCTTTGGCGTGGTGTTTACCGCGCTCACATTGGCGCAGGTAGTGGATGCGCCGCTCGACCTGGGCAAACTGCTGGCGCTGGCGGCACTGCACGATCTCCCCGAAGCGTTGACCACCGACATTCCCACTCCAGCCTGGCGCTTCCTACCACCAGGCATCAAAACAGACGTGGAGCGGGGCGCGATGGCGGAAATGCTGGCAGACGCCCCGTTTGCCGCTGAGTGGATGACATTGTGGGAGGAGCTGCATGGAGGAGACACGCCCGTTGCCCGCCTGGTGCATGACGCGGACAAGTTGGAAATGTACCTGCAAGCCTGGGTCTACGAGCAACAGTTTGGCAACACCTTCCTGGCCGAATTCTGGGCCACCCCGCCCACCTTCCATTTCGCCGAAGCACAGGGAATTTATGAGGAGATTAGGAGATTAAGAGACTGAGAGACACGGCGATCACCTCATCACCTGTTCACCCCTTCCCCCTTCACCTTGTCACCCCCTCACCCTGTCACTATACTTCCGCCCGATGAGAGCAAAAAATATCCTGCATAGTGAAAGCGGCCGTGTACTCATTCCAGCGGCAAAATGGTGTGACAATTTTTTTAGTAACTTGCGCGGCTTCACTTTCCGGCGACATCTCGGCCAGACTGATGGGCTGGTGTTGGTGTATAAAGCTGACGGCAAAGTGAATACCTCGATCCACATGTTTTTTGTTTTTTTTGATCTAGGTGTCATCTGGGTCAATGATGCGGGCGAAGTGGTGGGCACGGTGCTGGCCAAACCGTGGCGGCCGTCTTATGTACCCCCTGCGCCGGCCCGTTATGTTATTGAAGGCCACCCGGACATCCTGGCCCAGGTGCAGGTGGGGGATCATATCCAGTTCCAGGTATGCGACTAACCATGAGTACGTTTGATAAAACCGCAAAGGGCGCAAAGAACGCAAAGGTTTTTTCTTTGCGCCTCGGCATTTTCCCGTTCACTATCATCATTGCTCTGTTGCTGCCGCTCACGGTGTGGGCGCAGGATGTCACCCCCACCCCGCCACCGGCTGAAGGGCCTTTTATCCCCCTGGTGCATACCGTTCAGGAGGGAGAAAACCTGACCATCATCGCCAATACCTACGGTATCACGGTGGAAGATTTATTGGCGGTGAACAATTTGAGCAATGCGGACGCTCTGTCTATCGGCCAGCAGTTGATCATTCCTGGCGGCGAGGGGGAAGCGGTGGTGACAGCTTATACAGTGCAGGCGGGGGACACGCTGGCGCATGTTGCTGCCCTTTTTAACACCACACCAGACGAGATTATGGCAACAAACAAGCTGCTCAACCGGATGATGCCGCTGCCTTTTGGGCAGACATTGACGGTGGTCAGCCGCACCGGGTCGGCGCAGCCCCAGCCGGTAACGGGCACGCCGCACGTGGTGGCGGCCGGGGAATCCCTGCCGATGATTGCCGCGCAATACAACCTGTCACTCATTGACATTGCGGCCGCCAATGGACTGACTTATCCGTATTACCTCTTTCCGGGCCAACGGCTGCGGATTCCGGGCACGGCCGTGTACCAATCTCTCCCCGGTGAATGGGCGCAGGTACAGGTACGGCCGTCTGCCTTCCAACAGGGCAGCACCGTTTCCATTTATGTGCAAAATTTGCTGGATGGCACGCCCAACGGCAGTCTGGCCGGGCAGCCGCTCCGCTTCTTTCCCTATGACGAGGGGTATGTGGCTTTAGTGGGCATTGATGCGTTCACCGAGCCGGGGATTTATTCATTACAATTGGCCGGTTCCGGCAGCCAGCCCTGGACACCCTTTCAACAAGAGATACCCATTATCTCTTCCGGTTTTGGTACACAGCTTATCACGGTAACGGAGGAGTTGAGCGGCCTGCTAGACCCACAAATACGCCAGCAAGAAGATGAATTTCTGGCTTCTCTTTATAACCAGACGGCCGAGACGCCAGCCTGGGAAGGGTTGTTTCAATACCCGGTCACAACAACAGTGCTGACCGCCGGATATGGCGACGGCCGTTCCTACAACGGCGGCCCCATCGAGATTTACCATACCGGTGTGGACTTTGCCGGGGGCGTGGGCACGCCCATCCTGGCCCCGGCCAACGGCGTGGTGGTGTTTGCCGCGCCGCTAGAACTACGGGGCAACACCGTTATTTTGGATCACGGGCTGGGGGTGATGACCGCCTATTTTCACCTGTCGGAGATGTTTGTGACGCCGGGCACGGCCGTGACCACCGGGCAACCCATCGGTGCGGGCGGTTCCACCGGCCTTTCCACCGGCCCTCACTTGCATTGGGATGTGCGGGTGAATGGTGTACCGGTCAATCCAATGCAGTGGGTGGAGATGGAGTTTCCGTAAGCCGTAAGCCGAAGTCCAATTACAGATAACGGGTACTGGCAACGATCTCATGCCATTGGTATAATCCTCCCTCGTGATAGCGATTCCATCTCAGCGTGTGAAGCGTAAATTCAAAGGGAATTGCATCCCTCAAAAAAGCCCTGCCCCTGTTGAGAGGAGATTGTTGTGATTCAACCCCGCATTCAAACAGCCGAGTATTGGGGCCCAACCTTTGCCCTGACTGAAGCTGACATTGAGCAAATTTATAACCATTTTCTAGAAGTGGAACGGCCGCAAACGGCCGTTGACCTGGCCCAGGTCATTATTCGTTTTCGGGTGGCAAACGAGCACAGTCGCGTTAAAAAGCTGCTTTCCGGCCGGGCTATTTATCAACCCCAAAATCGTTATGCCGTTGGCGATGAACTGGTATTCCCGGCCCTGCAATTTGCCAGTGGGGCGGTCACGGCCGCGCGTGACGGCCGTAATCCCCAACTGGGTGCATTTCGGGTGATAGCCGTCAGCATAGATGGCCGGGAACGCGAATTTGCCGCCGAACTCAAGACCAATCATGTGTTGAACGCAACCGATGGCGACGCCTTGACCCGACTGGTAGATGTGAATGTCGATCAGGTTATCAGCCAACACGGGGCAAATATCGCCGCCAGATTGGGTGACGAACTGGGTAAACGGGCCGAATTTGTGCGGCTAGGCCAGCAATGGTTTGTCAAAGGGCTGATGGCCGAGGTGAACATTGGTCACCTGCATCTGGCCGAAGCGGTGCTGGAAATGTTTGAAGGCGGCCCGCTGCCGACGGAACAAATTGTGCCCCACCTGGACATGGACAGTGGGGTGCAGCCCGAAGTGCTGATTTTTTCGCTCAATCATGCGCTGTTGAACGACGGCCGTTTTGATGAAGTAGCTCCACGCGGCAAAGTGGCCTGGTTCCTGCGTCGGCTGGAACCGGAAGGGGTGCAGCAAATCCCCGACCGGCTGCGTTATTCGCCCATCCCCTATGACCGCGCTCTGCTCAGTCCCCAACTCATTTTGCTGGAACGAGAACTGGACGACGAATGGTCAGAGGTGGAATCACCTCAGGCACAGCAGTTGGTGGTGTTTACGCTGCTTTTCCCCCATCGGCTGATGGGGGTCATTCCGTTGAGTTCGCGCATACGGCCGTTATTCCCCCCCAGCAACTCCCCCCGCCAGCGCGTCCTGCTGGTAGACGATGAAACAAATGAGGAAATTCAGGCCTGGGTGGTGCGCGACGGCCGTTACCTTTTTGGCTTAAATGAATGGTACAGTAAAAATGAAATCCCCATTGGCGGCTTTGTGCATTTGCAGCCCGGCCCGGAACCGGGTGTCCTCAGCCTGGGTTATGACCGGCGGCGGGCGCAGCGGGAATGGGTACGTCTGGCAACGGCCGTAGATCATCGCATCCAGTTTGAACTCAAACGCCGCTCCGTCAGTTGTGGTTATGATGATTTGATGATCGTGGGCACAGATACCGTCGCGGCCATAGACGCGCTTTGGCGGCGTGCCGAAAGCCAGCAGCGCACCGTCGCTTCCTTGCTGGCGGAGATATTCCCGCAGTTGGCCCAACTCAACCCGCAAAATACCGTCCACGCCAAAACATTGTACAGCGCCCTGAACATGATCCGCCGCGTACCGCCTGGCCCCCTGTTTGCCGAACTGGTACGTCACCCGGCTTTCCAACCGGTCGGCGACCATTACTGGCAGTTTGACAAGAGCCGTTGGCAAGAAACGTAATTAGGTGATGAGGTAATTAGGTGATCAGGTAATTACTCAATTACCCAGTCACCCAATTACTCCCGTAGGAATTGATTTTGAGTACCAATCCACGCCCACAGATCAAAGGTTTGTCTCTAAAACGGGTAACGGCCGAGACTCCGTTCACCATTGACTATGAATGGTGGCAAAAGTCAGAGCTAGACCTGAAAACCTATTTGTTTTCCCGCTTATCCATTGAAACCGATGTAGAGATGGAGAGTGGTGGTGACCAACGGGTTGATCTGGTGGATGAAGAAACGGGCGAAGTGATAACGGTGGATGGTTTTGAATTTATGGTGCAAACCTATTTCAACCAACTGCCAGAAGATTTTGCCGAACGCATGTCGTTGGTAGATGCTGTTTTTTGCGTCTTGTTGGCAAACGCCAACCAGCCCATGACGGCCCGTGAAGTGGCCGAAAAAGTGAAACGCCCGGTAGACACCATCCTCCGCACGGTGGGCGGCCCCAAAATTTATCTGGGTATTCGCCCGGTGCTGGAAGAAGAATAGAGATTGGGAGACTGGGAGATTAAGAGATCAGGTCAGTTAGTCTCCTAATCTCCAATCCTCAAAATGCCCCCACAGTGGAAATTGAAGTCAAACTATACGGACAATTGCGCCGGTATCGGCCAGAAGGGGCACCCGGTGCACCTCATCAGCCGTTTAAGTGGCAGGTGGGTGGGGACACGGCCGTAGCCCTGGCCCATGAATTAGGCATACCCGATGGGCTGGTGAATGGGGTGGCAGTGAATGGCACGGCCGTAGACCTGGACACCCCCTTCCACCCCGGCGACACCGTAGGACTGTTTCCGCCCTCTGCTGGTGGTGGTATATAAGGTGAGACGCACTTTGGGGTGCGTCTCACCTGGCAAAACGATGGTCAAAGATTGGGAAAAACTCAACAGCGAAATTCTGGGCGATTACCGTATTTTTCGTTCCCGCAAAGATACACGCCGCTCACCGCGCACGGGCAACATCCACCATTTTTATGTGCTGGAAGCGGCCGATTGGGTGAACATCATCCCCCTCACGCCCGATGACAAAGTGGTGATGGTGCATCAATTCCGGCACGGCCGTGAAACCGTTTGCCTGGAAATTCCCGGCGGCATCGTTGACCCGGAAGACGATTCTCCTGGCGACGCCGCCCGGCGCGAACTGCTGGAAGAAACGGGCTACGTCGCCGACCACATCATCCACATTGGCAGCGTAGACCCCAACCCCGCCTTTCTGGACAATCAGCTACACACCTTTCTGGCTTTGGGGGCGCGCCAGATTCAAAAACCGGAATTTGACGGCGCGGAAGACATCGCCATTGAAGAAATCCCCCTCTCTGATATTCCCACCCTTATTCGGCACGGCCGTATTTCCCACGCCCTCGTCGTCGCCGCGTTTTATCACTACGAAAACTTCGTTTCCGGTAATCAGTAACCCGTAAACGGTAATCCGAATGAGCAACGGATTACGGTTCACGGATTACGGCTCACGAAAGAGGCCCCATGTCCACAACCGACAACCTCAAACAACTCAGCGAGGACATTCACCGGCTGGGTGACATTTTAGGGCGGGTGATTCGCCATCAATCCGGCATTGAAATTTTTGAACTGGAAGAGCGCATCCGGGCGTTATCCAAAGCGCGGCGGGTGGATCCGCAGATTGATATTGACGGCCGTCTCGAATCCATCGTCGCCAGCCTCACCCTCAACCAGACCGAACTGGTCGCCCGCGCCTTTGCCACCTACTTTGAACTGGTCA
>CAYXUZ010000125.1:0-19396 GCA_964467705.1 uncultured Ardenticatenaceae bacterium
CTGGTTGGCCTGGTGGTCGCCTTGTTAGGGTTTGGCGGGTTGTGGCAAGAAGGGATCAAGGGCTGGCAGCATCGGCTAGGCGCCTGGCGGAGCGAAGAGCCAATGCCAGAAATGAAGGTGAAACCGGCTTAAAACGGTCGCTCACATTATTCATACACCGGAAAGCCGTTATCAACCGTGTGAAAGCCGTTGGTAGCGGCTTTTTTTGATCGGGTGGGGACAACATTCCCGGCGGGGTCGGGACGGCCGTCCCGTGACAGTGGGACGCGCCTGCTGCTATTGTGCCTCCAGAATTGTAACGTATGCGGTTTGATGTAACCGTTTCAACGGGGCTGACCTGCGGAAGCGGTTACACCAAACGAACCCGTAGTGGAGGAATAGCAGATGAACACTTTTTCTATGGTTAACGGCCGTCGCCTCTGGATTATCCTGGGGGCGGCCCTTTTATTGGCTCTGTTGGGGGTTGGAGTGATGCAAGCATCGGCGCAGGCAAACGTGGTGGCAGTGGCGCGGCTGCATGACAGCGGCGGCAACGAGATTGGCCAGGTACGGCTGATCCTCAAACGCACCATGACAGAAGTGCGCGCGGAAGCAAGCAACCTGCCG
Source organism: uncultured Ardenticatenaceae bacterium (assembly GCA_964467705.1). Classification (GTDB taxonomy): domain Bacteria; phylum Chloroflexota; class Anaerolineae; order Promineifilales; family Promineifilaceae; genus CAADGU01. The sequence continues at coordinate 607 of CAYXUZ010000125.1, forward strand.
CCGGGCTTTCATGGCTTCCATGTCCATGCCGTGGGCAACTGCGTCGCGCCCGATTTCACGTCGGCGGGCGGACATTACAACGCAGACGGCCACAACCACCCACACCATGCGGCCGATATGCCGGTGCTGCTGGTGAATGGGGATGGCACGGCCGTTGCCCAATTCAAAACAGACCGCTTCACCGTCGCTGAACTGTTTGACGCTGACGGCAGCGCCATCATCGTTCATGCCAGCCCGGACAACTACGCCAACATACCCGCCCGTTACGCCCCCGCGCCAGACCAGACCACACTGAACACCGGCGACGCGGGTGGGCGGCTGGCTTGCGGCGTGATTGAGACTAATTAAACGTCAGAAACCCGGTTTCTCTGTGAAACCGGGTTTCTAAGTGAGGATTATCATGTCAGTTGGAACATGTCGTCATTGTGGATACGCACCGGTTGGGCAGGACGCCATCTGGTGCCCGAACTGCCAGGGTACTTACCCGAACCCATCACGCACCGCTTCTTGCGCTAATCGCCTGCTGGTTTTAATGGGGATAGGGTTCGCCCTCTTTTTTGGCCTGATAATCGTTGCTCTGATCATGGCGGCAACCGGTTGAGAGTACGAACATGAAATTGAAACGGTTAAGGTAATGGAATGTCACTAATGGAAATGGACTCGTTTGCGTTTTTTGGGAGATAGCGATGACAGACAGACCGTATAAATCGGCGGGGATTTCGTCATGGATTAACGTCGAAGCGGCCTCTGTAGAGAGATTGCTTTGGGTGGCGCCGCTGGCCACGGCCGTGGCCACGGCCGCCAACGTCATTCTCTACACCATCATTACCCGTGGGTTCCATATTGACCTCCTCATTGGCGGTGAACAAGCAGAATTTTGGTGGCAACCGCCAATGGGTAGTTCAGAGACAGTCCTTTGGCAACTGCCGGTGAGTGACATTATCCTTTTCAGCGCTGTTTTTGCGTCAGCAGCAGGAATTGTCTTTTTAATTGTGTCACAAATAGCGCAACGGCCGATCCGCACTTATCTGAAAATCGCCACCGTTGCTTTATTTTTATCCTTTATCCCCCCTCTCTTAGCTCCCTCACCGCCTGTAACGATGACCGTTAAATTGAGTCTGGTGGCGATGCACATCGTTGGCGCGGTTACGGTAGTGGGGGTATTGATTGGACTGGGCAGGAAATCATAAGGGGGTGGTATTTGCGATAGAGGATTTTTCTGATTGTAGACAACGTGTCCCGCTGTCATGGGACGGCCGTCCCATGACAGCGGGACACGATCAGATGTAGAGTGGCTTCGTCTTGTGTATAGCATCTGCTGTAATTCCGTGATCTTAAGGAGATAACCGTGAACGAAAGACAGACGCAGTTGGATTGGAGGTTTGGTTGGCAGTGGGTGGTGAGTTGTGCCATCGGCACGGTCGTATTCGGCATGATGGCTTATGGCTCCATGTGGTGGGCGGGGGAAGCAGTGGCCGAAGCAAGTAATGAACTGTTAGGTGTGATGGTGGCGGGCATCTTGTTTGGTGCATTTTTCTCTTTAGGTGGCACGTTGGGGCCAGGTCTGTTACTGCGCAGCAAAGGTGTTTCGGCCTGGCGCTGGATTGGATACAGTGTGCTGGTCACGGCCGTGGTGATGAGCGGTGGTGTCGCCCTGATGTCTAACGTGTTTGAGCAGGTTCCTCAGATTGTGTCGGCCCTGTTTTTGGGGCTAACTTTAGGGCTGCCGATGGGTTTGGTGCAATGGCATTTGCTCAAACAGCAGGGCCTATCGGCCACACTCTGGCCGTTGATTAATGTGACAGGCTACCTGCTCGCCGCTGCCATCATTGTTTTCCTGAGCGGTGAAGGGCGGGAATGGATGATTGGGATGATGGGTTTGTTTGTGGGTAGTGTCACGGGACTGGGGATGATGTGGCTGCTGCGGCGGGAAACGGCCGTTGCTATCTAACCTGATTGCGTGGAGGGCATCATGAGCATCCTATCCTGGAAGGGGCATGAAGCAGTCAATCTGAACAATATCACCGTAGGCGTCAGCGCCGGTCTGGTGGCAGGGGTAGTGGCTGGGATAATAGCCCGATTTTCCATGCGGGCCATTGCCCTGGTTGCCGGTTTGACACCCGATTTTACCATCAGTGGCACGATAGCTATTTTGCTCATCGGCGTGGTGATGGGGATTCCATTTGGACTGCTATTTCTGGTACTGTCCCGGTGGGTGTCTTTGTCCCGGCGTTGGTTGGGCGCTCTTTATGGGCTTGTTTTGCTGCTGGTGTTTCTGGTACCCCCATTTTTCCTGGCTGAACCGGGAGGAGAGCTGGCATTGGTTTCACCCCTTACCGGTTTTCTCTTATTTGCGCCTGTGCCTTTGGTGTATGGGGTAACGTTGGGAGCCATGACAGAATGGCTGCACGGCCGTACCCATACCAGCGCCCCCCATGCCGTTCACATTGGCTGGCTGCTGTTGTTTGGCGGCACGGCCGTCCTGCTCTTTCTCAACGCGGCTAACTTGATGAGCGTCTCACTACCCTTGCCAACGGCGGTCAACGACCTGATCCGCCAGCAGCAATGGAGTTTTACCGATGCCCATACCGCACACACCGGCCTGACGGCCGTCATTCTGCTGCTGTATATTGTGCTGCTCTGGCTGGTCTTCTGGCAGGCTGAACAGTGGATGGCCCGATTTACGGCCGTGAGCCTGCTGCTTTTTGCGGCTGCCTTTTTTAACAACGGGGCGTTGTTCACCGGGCTGGTAAGAATGCATGGCCCGGCGATCTATCTGCCAGGGCTGATGCGGGTAGCGGGTCTGGTGGCGTTTGTCTGGTTGTGGTGCTGGTTTCCCGATGGCATGTTTTTACCAGGTTGGGCACGGCCGTTCTTCATCATAACTGCTCTCTGGGCCAGCCTGTGGTTCCTGGCCCCGGTTTGGTGGCCGACTTGGGTGCAGGTGGGGTTGGGCACGGCCGTTTTCCTCATGCTGTTGGTCGCCCAGTTTAAGCGTTATCAGGCAGCAACCAACACCCAGCAAGAAGCTACACGCCTCGTCGTTTGGACACTGGCTGGGCTGCTGATTGGGTTTTGTCTGCTCTGGCTGTTCGTATTGCTCTTTCCAGAATGGCAAGCGCGTGTCAGCCCGCGCCTGGTTATGCATACTGCATTTGCCTTTGGCCCCTACCTGCTGCTCTGGCTCTTGTTACCAGGTGTACTGGTCTGGGCGGTCTGGCGCAAAGGTTTATGGCGCTCATAACAGTTCACAAATGCTCGTTTCCGACCTTAACCGCAAACGATTTGGCTTCTTAAGATTTAATCAACCATATCAGGAGGTAAAGCTATGACATCTACAATGGATGAAAAAGAAAAACCAGCAGCAGAGATGACCTTTTTGCAAGAGCTGCAAGATTTGTTTGATTTTTTGCACAGTTTATGGGGGATTTTGGCTGGCGCCACCCTGTTTTTCCCCTTATCCGCCGCCTTCCTTAGCCTCATCCCAGTGGAATATCGCTGGCAGACAGATGATTACATGCGCGGGTTTGGTTATTTCAAACCCACAATGGTAATCAGTATCACCACCATTCTGATCATCTTTACCATGTTCTGGTTGGTGAGCCACCGGCAGCGATTCAGACCACGCCAGCGAAAGGTGATGCAGCAGCGCGCGTTGCATTGTTTTGCCCTAGGGATTCTCTCTCTAGTCATCTACCTGGCTGCATATGAAATGGTAGCCGATATAACCACTGCCCAAGAAATCTTCCGGGGAAACCCGGCGCTCATTCCTTATGATTTGCCATTGCTGGTTTCTTATGCGGGCTTTTTTGTCTCCTTAACGGCCGCGTTCATGATTCTGGGCATGATTGAGTATTATGGCGAAAAGGTCAGGCGAACGGCCGTTTAGCGTTATAATGCAGTATGGTCAGTAAACCCACTACCGTTTCCAGCCTTCACCATCGAAAATGGAACATTGATCTGCTCCTCAACCGCACGGCCGTATACGGCGCACTCACGGCCGTCGTCATCCTGCTCTACATCCTGGTGGTGGGTGCGTTGGGCGTTTTGTTTCGCAGCAGCGGCAACTGGCTGCTGGGCATCGTGGCGACCGGGCTGATCGCTATCCTGTTTGACCCGTTACGCCGCTGGCTGCAACGCCATGTCAATCACCTGATGTATGGTCAGCGGGATGAGCCATTGGCCTTGCTCACCCGCTTTGGCGGACGGCTGGAGCAGGCCGCTGACCCGGAAACAATTCTGCTCACGGCCGTACAAACCATCGCCCAATCGCTCAAACTCCCCTACACCGCCATCTCCCTGAACCAGGACGGCCAACCGCAAATCGCCGCTTCCTGCCCACCCCACACCTCATCACCTCAACACCCCATCACCCCATCACCTGCTCACCTGCTCACCCTGCCACTGGTCTACCAATCGCAACCCATCGGCCACCTGTTGCTAGGCTACCGGGACGGTGAGGCGGCATTTAGCCCACGCGAGATGACTCTATTGACCGAAATAGCCCGGCAAACGGCCGTCGCTGCCCACACCGTGTACCTGCACCGCGAACTGCGCCAGACGCGGCAGCAATTGGTGACGGCCCAGGCCGAAGAGCGCCGCCGCGTCAGCCGCGCCCTGGGGGATGGCCTGGGAGCGCAGTTAGCCGCTCTGCTCATCCAGGTAGATTCCACCCGCCAGGCGTTACAAACAGATGCAGACACGGCCGTATCCCACATCCAATCGCTGAAAACCGGCACCCAAACGGCCGTGCAGACGGTACGGTCACTGGTGCAAAGCCTTGAAGTCGGCAATCGGTGAACGGTAATCGGTGCAAAAACCGATTACCGATTACCGATTACCGGCAACAAACAGATGAAACAAAAAGCGATAGGCTGCCTCGTCCTTCTCATCGGTCTGCCGCTCTTGTGCGGGGTGCTGACGTTTGCCTTTTCGGAATACCAGATTCGGCGCGTTTACGCTATTCCGGCGGCCGACCTGGCTATTCCTACCGACGAGACTTCCCTGGCGCGCGGCAAACATCTGGTGGAAGTGATCGGCGGCTGCCCGGAATGCCACGCCTACAGTCTGCTAGGCGACCCCAACTTTCTAAATGAGCCGCTCATCGGCCGCATTCCGGCAGCCAACCTGTCATCGCACCAGACGGGTGTAGGCAGCGTCTACACAACGGCGGATTGGGAACGAGCGATCCGGCATGGGGTGGGACGCGACGGCCGTGCCCTCATTGGTGTCTCTTCCGGCGCGTTACAGCATCTCAGCGATGCTGATGTGGCCGCCATCATCGCCTATTTGCAAACCATCCCGCCGGGCAAACGAGAAATACCACCACGTCAATTGGGGCCATTGGCCCGACCTTTTGTTTTAATCTCCCTGCTGCTGCCGGAAACGGAAAATGACATCATGCCGGCGCTGGTGATTGACCACGACGCGCCCCGCCCACCCGCGCCAGAGCCGGGGATTACGGTGGAATACGGCCGTTACCTGGTTTTGCTGGCGTGCGTGGAGTGCCACAAGGCCAACCTGGGCGGCGGCAGCGAACCGGGCGAGGGGATGAACATCACCACTGGCGGCAATTTAGGCCAGTGGACAGAAGCAGAGTTCATCTGGGCCATCAAAACCGGAAGCACACCGGAAGCAAATTCATTGAACATCACCTACATGCCGCAGAACCGGCTGCGCCATTTGACGGAAGATGAACTCAGAGCCATCTGGCTCTACATTCAATCCATGCCGCCGGTAGTGCGGAAACAATGACGCCACGCTCAACACCGAATGACCTTCATAATTCATAATTCATAATTTTTAGAGTGGAAGATGGAACAGATACAACCATACCAGGCATACGCCCCATTGCCATCGCCGCGCTGGCTACGGCCGTTTCGCCTGGGCTGGCTGTTGTTGGCACTGCTGGTCACGGCCGTCATCCTGCCCGGTCTGGCGGCCTATCACACCTATCTGGTGGCCTTTTATGCTGACAGTTTTGCCGACATTGGCCTGGAACCGGGCCGGTATGCAGCCTATGTGATCATTTTAGACACGGCCGTGTTATTCACCCATTTGCTGCTGGCGGCGCTGATCGTGCGGCAGCGGCCAGATGAGGGCATGGCGCTGCTCACGGCCGTCACGCTCACCGCCAACAGCGCCGTCATCCCCATTGCCACTTTTGCCCGCATTTTTAGCGGCGAACCGCTGTTTCAGGCGGCCAGCTATCTGGTGCTGTACCTGGGGCTGGTGAGCAGTGTGTGGATGTTGTATTTTTTCCCGGACGGCCGTTTTGTGCCCCGCTGGACGAAGGTGACGGCCGTGCTCTGGGCGCTGCTCATCCTGCCGCCGTTGATCCTGCCCAACTCCCTCCTGGATATGAGCCACTGGCCCTGGCCTGTACAGGCCGGGCTGCTGCTGTTTTGGTGCGGCGTGGGCGTGTGGGCGCAGCTAGACCGGTATGAACACGTAGCCGACCCGGTACAAAAACAGCAGGTGAAGTGGGCGGCGCTGGGATTACTGGTGGCTGCCGCCGCCCCCTTTACCTATTACTTTTTGCTCTTCATTTCCCCGGCGGTTACGGTGCCCCAGGTGCCGAACCTGTTTCAACAAAGGTTGGGGACTGAACTGTTTACGGCGCTGGTGACGGTGCGTTTTGTGGGGGTGACGGCCGTGCGTATGCTCTCCCTGCTCTTCCCCCTCTCTTTTGCCATTGCCATTTTGCGCTACCAGCTGTGGGACATTGACCGGCTCATCAACCGAACACTGGTATATGGCCTGCTCAGCGCATTTATTGTCGGTGGCTATGGGCTGCTGGTCGGTCTGGCCGGCATGTTACTAACGGTGCAAAACAACTTTCTGTTGTCCATCGCCGCCACCGGGCTGATTGCCGCGCTTTTCCAACCGGTACGGGCACGCTTGCAGGCGCGGGTGAACGTCTGGTTATATGGCAAGCCCGAAGACCCGCTCACGGCGCTGGCAAAACTGGGCGAAAAATTGGAAGCAACGGCCGTGCCCACCGAAACCCTGCCCGCCCTGCTGGAAACAATTGCCCACACCCTGCCATCCCCGTTTACGGCCGTAGCCGCCCCCACACCCACCCACATCATCGCCAGCATTGGCGACCCGGCGACCGCGCCGCCACACCATTTTCCGCTATCCCATCAGGGTAACGTGGTCGGCTGGCTGCTGGTAACACCCGCCACGCCAGAGGGCGGGTTTGCGCCAGTCCAGGAGAGGCTGCTGCAACACGTGGCACAACAGGCAGGCACGGCCGTCCATATCCTCAAACTCACCACTGACTTAAGTCAAACTAATGAACAATTGCGCCAGACCGAACAGGCGGAACGGCAGCGGCTACGCCGCGATCTGCACGATAGCCTCGGCGCTTCGTTGGCTGGCCTGACGCTTAAACTGGACGCCGCCCGGAACTACGCTGTTGCCAACCCCGCCGCCGCCGACCAGCTTTTGCAGGAGTACAAAAGCCAAACCGGGGAGATCATCCGGGACATCCGCCGCATTGTGCATGATTTACGGCCGTCGGCGCTGGATCAGCTTGGTTTGCTTTCAGCGTTGCGGGAATTTGCGGTGCAAAACAGCAACGGCCACACCCAAATCACCCTCCACGCCCCCGATTTGCTGCCCGTTTTGCCCGCCGCCAGCGAAGTGGCTGCTTACCGCATTGCCACCGAAGCTATTACCAACAGCCTGCGTCACGCCCAGGCCAGGTATTGCGCGGTACAATTGGGGGTAGACGGCCGTCTCACTCTGGAAATTCACGATGACGGCATAGGCTTGCCCGCCATCTACCTGCCCGGCGTCGGCCTGGCCTCCATGCGCGAACGGGCGGAAGAACTGGGCGGCTCGTTTGCCATTGTGTCTGATAGTAGCGGGACGGGGGTCACGGCCGTGCTGCCCATTTAGACATAGTGCATTGTGTGGAGGACTGATGAAAAAATTGCAGGTCTACTTGCAAAACAAGGCGGAGTGCGGTGAATTTTCGGGGGTCGTGCTGTTAACCCAGAATGACCACCAGATTTTTGCCGGGGCATACGGAGAAGCGAATCGCGTGTTTCACGTGCCTAACCATATGAACTTCCGTTTTGAGGTGGCTTCGTTAACCAAGTTATTCACGGCCGTCGCCATCTTGCAGTTAGTTGATCAAGGCATTCTGGGATTGGACACGGCCGTTATCCCCTATCTTGGGCTTTCCCACACATCCATCTCTGACGACGTGACAGTCTATCACCTGCTCACCCATTCCTCTGGCATTGCCGATGACGCCGACGAAGAAGCCGGGGAAGATTACGCCGATTTGTGGCGTGAGCGGCCCAATTATGCCGTTACGGAATTGGTGGATTTTTTACCGCAGTTCATTCACAAGCCGCCTAACTTTCCGCCGGGTACGGCCGTGCGTTACAACAATGTGGGTTATATCTTGCTAGGGCTGATGATAGAAAAAGCGACCGGCCTGGCTTATCGCAACTATATACAACAGAACCTCTTTGCTCCCACTGGCATGAACCGCAGCGGCTTTTTCCACATGGCTGATGTTGTGGCAGATGTTGCCGAAAGCTACACGGCCGTGATGGATATTGACGGCCGTACCACCTGGCAGCGCCCCATCTATATGCGCCCTCCTATCGGTTCGCCTGATGGTGGGGCATATGTGACAGCAAAAGATATGGCTATTTTTATGACAGCTATACATGACGGCCGTTTGCTGAGTCCAGAACTGACCCACGCCTTATTGAAAACTGCAGTTATTGCTTGAGTAACCCTATGACAGACCCCATCCACATCCTTGTTGCCGACGACCATGCCCTTTTCCGTGATGGATTGAAGGCGTTGTTCGGCTCACTATCAGATATGAAAGTGATAGGCGAGGCCGCCACCGGCGCTGAAGCCATTGCCCTGGCCGAACAGTTGCAGCCAGACGTGGTCCTCATGGATATCCAAATGCCCGGTCTCAACGGCATCGAAGCCACTCGCCGCATTGTGCAAACCAGCCCGCACATCGGTGTCATCATCGTCACCATGTTTGAAGATGATGATTCCGTTTTTGCCGCCATGCGTGCCGGGGCGCGAGGTTACGTGCTGAAAGGGGCCGATCAGGAGGAGATGTTACGCACCATTCAAGCAGTCGCGCGGGGTGAAGCCCTCTTTGGCCCGGCCATTGCCGCCCGTCTGCAAGCCTACTTTTCACTACCCAAGCCCAATGCCCCATCGGAACTTTTTCCTGACCTGACGGAACGAGAGCGGGAAGTGCTGGAACTGCTGGCGCAAGGGTTTAACAATGGCGACATCGCCCGTCAGCTACACATTAGCCAGAAAACGGTGCGCAATCACTGTTCTAACATCTTTAACAAACTGCAAGTGGTTGACCGCGCCCAGGCCATCATTCGGGCACGGGAAGCAGGTATTGGGCGTACCGGAGCGTAATCCGAAGTCCGTAATCCGTGATTTCACGCATCACGGATTACGATTTCCACCGCTGTCGCTGCTGACAACAACTCCCCTTCTGCCCACGCCTGGGTAAAGGCGGCCTCCCCCAACTGTGCCCGCAAGAGGGCCAGATTTTCTTCGGCTTCGGCCTGGGCGGCGGGGGCGCTGACTTTGCCGATGTGCTGTTGCAATTTGTAAGCGGCGGCGATGAGGCGCACGGCCGTGACCGGATCACCCAAATGCTGAAATGCCTCGGCCGCGCCACCCAACGAGTTAGCCAACCCTGGCTGGTCGCCCAATTCTTGCCGGATTTGCACGGCTTCCTGAAACGAGGCCAGCGCCCCCGCATAATCGCCCAATGAGAGCTGCACCGTGCCCCGGCCATGCAAACCGCGAGACAGCATTCTGGTGTTGTGCATCTCCCGGCTAATCAGTTCAACTTCGTGGTAAAGGGCTTCGGCACGGCCGTACTCCTTGAGCTGCCAGGCCACAATTGCCAGATTGTTAAGGGTGGTGAGCAGTTTAGTTGGGTCTCCCAACCGGCGGCGAATGGTCAATGACCGTTCCAAAAGCGCACTGGCCCCGACCAACTGACCCTGGCTGCTGGCCAGGATCGCCAGATTTTCCAATGAGCGGCTCATGCCCACCTCGTCCCCAATCGTTTCCTGAATCGCTAAAGCCTGGCCTTGCAATGTGCGTGCCGCTTCCAGGTCGCCTTGCAGCCGGGCCAGCCAGCCCGCATCGTTCAGCAGATGACCGCGTATTTCGCTGGGCGTGTTGTCTAATGCCAGCACCGTTTCCAGCCATTGCCGCCCTTCCTGAATGTAGCCGCGTGTGTCCCAAAAGTCGGTCACGGCCTGGGCCAGTTGCATGGCAAAGGGGGCGCGTGTGGGCGTTTCCGTTGCCCAGGTGAGAGCGGCGCGTAGATTGTTGTGTTCCTGTTCCAGCCGTTTCATCCAGGCGGCCTGGTCGCCGCCCTGGGCCAGCCGGGTGCTGCCGGTTTGCGCCAGTTGCCGGTAATGATGGGCGTGTGCCTGGCGGGTGGCTTCCAGCCGGCCGCTGGCTTGTAGTTGCTGCCGGGCGTATTCGTGCAAGGAGGCCAGCATCTCAAAGCGCACGTCGCCAACGGCCGTGACCTCATACAGCAACAGGCTCTTTTCCACCAGGAGTTGCAGGGTAGAGCGGATGGTCGGGTTGTCGGGGAAGACTTCGGCAGGCGCGAGTTGGCTGGTCACGGCCGTGACCGCTTCCAAATCACACCCGCCCACAAACACGCCCAATGTGTCAAAGAGCCAGCGTTGGCCCGCGCCGAGCAGGGTATAGCTCCACTCTATCGCCCCACTGAGCGACTGCTGGCGCGGGCTGAGGTCACGCGGGCCGCTGGTGAGGGCGGCCAAACGGTTGCGCAGTTGCTCCAAAATCTGGTGCGGCGGCAGCCATCTGGTTTGGGCGGCGGCCATCTCAATGGCGAGGGGCAGGCCATCGAGCCAGGCGCAAATGTGGGCCACGTCGGCCATGTTCTCCGGCGTCAGTTGGAACTCCAGCCGGGCGGCGCGTGCCCGTTCTTTGAACAGTTGAATGGCGGCGTAACGGCCGTAAAAAGCAGTGACCGGCGTTTCTGGCAGATTATTCACGTCTGGCAGGGGCAGCGGCGGCACGGGGAATTCATATTCGCCGTAGAGATGCAGCAGTTCACGGCTGGTAACAAGCACTTTCAGACCGGCGGCGGCGGCCAGCCAATCGGTCACAAAGGGGGCGGCGTCTGTCACCTGCTCAAAGTTGTCCAGCACCAGCAGCAGCCGTTTGCTGGATAGGAATGTTTTCAGGGTGGCATACAGGGGTTGGCCGCTGCCGGGAATTTCGCGCACGCCCAATGCCTGGGCAACGGCCGTGACCACCAACGGTGGCTCGCTAATGGGCGCTAAGGGGACAAAGTAGATACCATCGGGGAACAGCCCACTTTCGGCCAACCGGTTGGCGGCGGCGATGCTGAGGCGGGTCTTGCCCACACCGGGCGGCCCGCTGAGGGTGAGCAGGCGCACACCATCTTCATGCAGCAGGTCGGTTACGGCCGTCACCTCCTGTTTACGCCCCACCAAACTGGTCAGCGGTGCGGGCAGGTGGATGGTGGGTGGTAGTGTGGGAACGAGGGCCGCTGCTGGATAGGCAGCGGCGTCACCACGCGCAAAACGCACAAACGCTTCGTGTTCTGCCGGGGGTACGTTGAGAGCATTAGCCAGGGAGAGAGCGAGTTCGGGCGACGGCCGTAGCTCCCCCGCTTCCATCCGGCGCAGCGCACTGGCCGAACAATGCGCCCGCCGCGCCAACGCCTCCCGCGATAAATCCTGCGTTTTCCTCTGTCGTCTCAGCCACGCGCCAAAAGCATCCTGATCAGCCATATTGGTGGATTATAACGAACAAACCAGGCAGACGCGATGTAACAAAAAGGCCCGAAGGGTTTGCGAAACCCTTCGGGTCTTTCGTGTCTATCGCGGCGGCAGCCAATCGTCGTCGCCACCCGTTGTGGGGGATAAGTTATTCAACGTGATCATGGCCACATCCCCTCCCCATTTTCATATGCGCCGATGTCGCACCGTTCTTCGCCGTCGCCATCACCTTCCAGGTGGCGGCTCCAACCACGCTGGTCTTTCTCCAACAGTTGCCCCTGTCCGTCCAGGCAGCCGTTGGGGTTTGCCGTTTCCACGGCCGGGCTGCCCAGCGGAATAGCGTGTGTCCAGGTCAGGCCACCGTTGTCCTGCAAGGAGCCAAGCTGCGCGTCCTGGCCGATGATGTTACCGGTAGGGTCGCCACTCACGCTGCAAGCGCTGACGGATTCAATCAGGTTGTAACCGTTGGAGTAGACGCTGCCAAAACAATTATCGGGGCTGCTGCCGGTGCGTATATTGTCGGCCAACAGGCTGTTTTGCAACCGCACACCACCCGCCGGATTTTGATTAAAGATGCCGCCGCCCGCGCCACGGCCGTCTTCATCCCCATCCGCTTCATTGGCGGCGATAGTAGCGTTGTGGAGCGACACGTCACCTTGATCATTGTAAATGCCGCCACCATCAATCGCTGCCTTATTAGAGGAGACAGTGCTGTTGATCAGGAAAAGGTTGGTATGATTGCTACCCCCATAGGCATGATTAAAGATGCCCGCCCCACGCATGGCGTTGTTGTGGCTCACCGTACTCTGAATCAGGGTCAGGTCGCCATACCAATGATACAAGCCACCCCCGTCAGGCACCGCGTAGTTATCGCTGATGGTCGTGCGGGTAATAATGGTCTCTTCTTGCCCATTATGCAGACCACCACCAATGCGGGCACTGTTATCGCTGATCTGGCTGTCGGTGATTTCGGCTCTGTCGCCTCTTAAGTAGATGCCACCACCACCCTCGCCCACGTTAATGTCCGCCATGTTGCCGGTGACGGTACTTTCGCTCATTTGCAGGGTCACGGCCGTACCCACCAAAATACCGCCCCCGGCCATCGCCGCATAATTATCTTTGATGTCACTCTTGTAAACGTTGAGCCAGCCATTGGAGATGTAGAGGCCACCGCCATATTCGGCCGAATGGTTGGCCTCGACTGTGCTGTGATTAACAGTCACGTTACCGCTGACCGAATAGACCGCCCCGCCATTGCTAAAATTGCCATTGCCCGTATTTTCCAATAACCAGCTACCGCTGACCCACAGGTCGGTATTGCTGTTGTAGATGGCCCCACCGAAGCCAAAGTCGCCCTTCGCCTCGTTGAAAGCCAACGTACTGCCCACTACATCCAGACGACCACCGTCATTGTAAATAGCGCCACCGCCCCAGTATGTGGAAACGCTGGAAAGAATCTGGCTGGCCTCCAGGGTCAAGACCATGCCCTGATTGTAAATTGCACCGCCCCGGTCGCTTTTGCCATTTACCAGGGTAATACCTTCCAACTGAAAAAAATAGGTCACTAGCGGGTCGCCAATGAGGTGAAAGATACGGTCATTCAGCACATTGCCATTGCCGTCAATGACGGTATCGGCCGCGCCCGCCCCCCGAATGGTCACAAAGCCCGTAATGTCCAGATCGCCTCTGAAAGCGGTGTCGTCACTCCCCACACGGGTCAGCTTGAAGGTCCCGGCCGGTAAAACAATGGTCTCCTCGCAGCCGTAATCGCCCCCGCAAAAGGCATTGGATTCCTGAACGGCCGCACGCAGCGTACACGTCCCCTTGCGCGAACCACAAACCCCATCGCCGGGACTCATGTCTGGCAAGTCGGCCGTGTCATTCACGGTGAAAACGGTGGCCGCAGCTTTGGCGGGGCTGGTTACGGAGAGGAGAAGGAAGGTCAGAAAAAGACCAATCAACAAGAAGTGGTTGTTCATCAAATGCTCCTTTAACTATCTTTTGACCAGACCATCAAGTCTGGCTTTAGCAAGAACAATCAGATAACTACCACTTCACAATAGAGGGTTGGCTGGAAATTGTCAGTGACAAATTATGACACTGTTTTTGACACAAATGGGGGGATTTTCGTGATACGTGATGCGTGACCCGTGAATAGTCGTCACGCATCACGTATCACGCATCACGCGAATTACTCATGTACATCCAAGGGCACTTCATTACGGAAACCCAGGTGGAGGGCGTAGGCGTTTTTGACGGCCGCAACCAATGCGGCCTCAATCCAACGACGATGGCGGCGGTCGCAGCCGTCGTTGGCAAACCAGATGCGGTTGACGGGGCGGACGATATTGTCATAGAAACGGCCGCTCATCTCGTGCGGCCGGAATAATGGCCCAATGCCGCCCGCGTAGGGGTCGAGTGACCAGTCGTGGGAGATGCCAAATTCAAAGGTATGGCGGGCTTCGGGGTGGATTTTGCACAGGTCTTGGAGGGCCTGGGCGATGCGCTGTTTTTCGGTCAACATGCTGTAGGCCATGCTGTCCTGCTCCCAGGCGTAGGAGCCAATGATGACCCCTTTACCCAGCAGATCATCCTGCCCGGCAGGCGTGTAGACGACGTTGCGAATGGCCAGGTCGGTGACGGTGACGCCGTGTGTAATCTGGTAGTTATTTTGCCACCAGCGTTCGCTGAACTGCATGAAGATTTTGTGGGCACGGCCGTAGTACACATTGCGAATCGTATACCACTTGTTCTCATCCAGACCGGTAATCTCCATGTGGCGCAGCAACACAAAGGGCACGGTCAGGATACATTCATCGCCGCACACCGTTTGGGAGTAGCCGGTATTGTCGTGGAAGTGAATGGTGACGCCGCTCTCGTCTTGTTCAATGGCATGGACTTCCGCGCCCAACCGGATGGATGGCCCCAGGTGGGGGACAAAGGCATTGGGCAATGCCGATGCGCCATCCACAATGTACACCAGATCACCAAACACATTTTCATGGTAATGGGAAAACCATTCCAACAATGAAAAATGATACCGCCCTTCCAGGTTGAGTAGCGGGCCAATCATTTGCATCGCGCTGTCGCTGAGATTGCTCTGGCGCAGATAATCTATAAGCGAGTAGGAATCGTACTGCGCGATTAGTTGTTCCCAGCCGCCGGGCTGGTTGATCAGGTCAATGAGCGGCTGCATGACGTTTTTCAACAGTTCGTCCGGCAATTTGTCTTGCTCGTCAGGGCGCAGTTTAAAGTTGGCTTTGGCCGGGTGGAACTGGCTGCGGCGCAGCCCCACGCCGTTGAGGTAGATGAAGGTGTCTTCGTCAAACATGGGAAACGGCCGTGTCGCCAACTTGAACCGCTCGTGAATCAAATGCTGCCCCAGGGGATGTTGGCGTGGGAAACGCATGGCCCCGAATTCACCATACAGTTGGCCGGGAAAGCCGCGATAGGTGTAAACACGACCGCCCAACCTGTTTTGTGCTTCCAAAATCGTGACAGTATGTCCGGCTTCTTGCAGCAGCAGTGCGGCCGTCAGTCCGGCCATGCCTGCCCCAATAACGACGATGTGGCGCGGCGACTGCCCGGTGGGTGGTAAACCGTTCTTGAGGATAGCAAGCGTGTCAATTGGTGGCATAGCTTTTCTCTTTGTTTGTAGTAGGCGATTTATCGCCGTCAGTGGGCGATGAATCGCCTACTACGAACGTGAAATGTGGCGTCTTAGAGGGTAAGGGCCGCCACCAACAGATTCAGCGCAGTGGTCATGTCCTGGCGGCCCGTTTTAGCGCCCACGTCAATATCCAGCAGGTGGCGGTAGATTTGTTCCAGTTGGGGCAGGCTGAAACCCTGGCTTTGCTGATACAGTTTGCCCACCACAAAGCTGTGCAATTTGAGTTCTTGCCCGATGGCGGGCGGCCGTTTGCCCGCATCGGCCAGTTCTTTCACCTGAATGAGCAGCCGAAACTGGCGCACAAACATGGGGAAGAGGCCAAAGGGGTCAGCCCCTTCGTTGAATTTTTGCTGTAAAAGCAGGGAAGCGCGTTTGCTGTTGCGGCTGCCGATGGCGTCTACCAGGTCAAAGATGTTGGTTTCAGCGGCGTAGGGGCTGAGCAGGGTGACATCGGCAGCGGTGATTTCTTCGCCCTCGCCTTTGTAGAGGATGAGCTTTTCCAATTCATTGCCCAAAGCAGCCAGGTTGCTGCCGACATTAGCCGCCAGGAGGTGAACGGCGTGGGGTTGGATACGGCCGTGCCGCTCCGCCACCTGCTCCCGTATCCATTTTTCCAACGCCTGACCCTCCGGCAGATCAAACTGTCTGACATGCCCGTTTTCGCTCTGTTCGGCCAATTTCACCAGCGCATGATTGGCGGGCAAGGCATCGGCTTCCAGAAAAACCAGGCGGGCCGTATCCGGCATTTGGGGCAGGTAGGTAGCCAACTGATCCATGAATTTTTTGTCTGGTTTGCTGGCAAACAGACCGCTGACAATAATCAGCCGGTATTTG
Organism: uncultured Ardenticatenaceae bacterium; assembly: GCA_964467705.1. Taxonomy (GTDB): domain Bacteria; phylum Chloroflexota; class Anaerolineae; order Promineifilales; family Promineifilaceae; genus CAADGU01. The sequence goes on from CAYXUZ010000125.1 coordinate 16,924, forward strand.
GAAAGAAAGGGCATCACGGCCGTAGCCTCCTGCAACTGGGTAAAGGTTACGTTCCCGGCCAACCGGGTGGTGTTCAAATCCAGCATCGCCGGGTCGCCCAGTTTGGCGGTCAATTTTGCCAGATATTCCTGTTGGGAGTGGCTATCTTTGCCGTGAAAGAGGTAAAACATAGTGTCAGGTGTCAGGTGTCAGGTGTCAGGTGTCAGGTGTCAGGTGTTGGGTAACTTGACACCTGACACTTGACATGTTGACACATTTACCCGGTGGTCACAATTTTGTACGAGGTCGCCTGCAATTGCCCGCCGGTGAGCATGAGGTGGAAGAGGCGGGTGATAGGCGAGGGGGTAACTTTTTGCACGCTGACCAACTGCATGTCGCGCAGGTCGCCTTCCACCGTGTAACGCGCCTGCAACTGTACCCCTACCGGTTTGGACACAATAAGGGTGGCGACGACGGCAAGCACGGCCGTTGGCAGCGCATTCACCAACACGGATAGATTCAGGCCGCCGCGCTGTTTGCGCTGTTCGGCAGCAAAAACGAGTTGGGCGGCCAGCGTGGCCATCACGGCCGTCGTCAGCAGCACCGTGCCGCAGTTGGGGTGTACGGCCAGATGGTGTTCCCCCTTTTTCATGCGGGTATAGGCTTCTTCCACGGCATCCATCACGGCTGTTTCCGGGATGTTGCCATAAATGTTCAGGTGAAAACCGGCCAGAGTCGAATTCCCCTGGGCACTAAAATTCTTGTGCTTTTCGCTCAGCACATGAATCGTCGCATGTTCCAATCCATGATTGCGCCGCAAGCGGCTGATTAATTTGGTAAGCATCATCGTTCTTAATTCCCCAGGTGCGGTGTACACACTCACCAGCATTAACACCGCATCATTGAAAATTCATATGGAGCCTATCATACACCACCCCACCTCACTATTCCAAAGTCTTATATAGCTATCCCCTTGCAGCATAAATCACGTACAATTCAGCCTATGCTGCAAATTCACTTGTTTGGTCATTTGCGATTGCTGGTAGATGGGCAGCCCTACCGCTTTCACACGCTGCCCAAAACGCCGCTGCTATTAGCCCATTTGCTGCTGCATCGGGACACGGCCGTGCCCCGCGACCATCTGGCCTACCTGCTCTGGGATGATGTATCTGAAAGCGAAGCCCGCGCCAACCTGCGCCGCCACCTGCACGACCTCCGCCGCGCCTTACCCGCCGACACGGATTGGATATTCAGCGACGCCAAAAGCGTGCAATGGCAAGCCGCTGCTCCCACCTGGCTGGATGTGGCCGAATTTGAACGGCTCTGTCAGGATACCGGGCGGCTGGCCGAGGCGATTACCCTCTACACCGGCGACCTGCTGCAAGAGTTGTATGACGACTGGCTGAGCCCCCATCGAGAACGGTTGCGGGGGCTGTATTTCACGGCCGTGACCCGCCTGATGGAACGGGAGCGCAGCCAGGGCGACCTGACCCAGGCCATGATTTATGCCCGCCAGTTGTTGCAGCATGACCCCCTACGCGAAGATGTGGTGCGCACCCTCATCCTCATGCGCCACGAAAGCGGCGACCGCGCCGGGGCCATGCAGCTTTACCAGCAGTTCACCGCCCGGCTGGACGAGGAACTGGGCGTCACCCCCATGCCCGAAACCACCGCCCTCTACGAAGCCATCACCACCAACACCTCACTCGCTCCGGCGTCCTCGCCACCCTCTCCCCGGCGTGCCCACCGCCCTCTCCCCGGCGTGCCCGCCGCCCTCTCCCCGGCGTCCCCGCCACCCTCACCTGCTCACCCCGCCGCCCTCACCTTATCACCTCCCCACAACCTGCCCGCCCGCCTCACCAGCTTTGTGGGCCGCGAAACGGAGATGTCCCAGATATGCCGCCTGATCGTCGGGGCTAACCGTCTGCTGACCATTACCGGGCCGGGCGGCAGCGGCAAGACCCGGCTGGCGCTGGAAGCGGCACACTCTCTGTGGCAAAACCAGCCGGGCGATTTCCCACAGGGGGTCTTTTTTGTGGGGCTGGCGGCGGTAAACAATCCCGATTTTGTGCTCACGGCCGTTGCCGAAACCCTCAACCTCCGCGAAAGCCCCGGCCAACCAGGGTTAACCGGCCTGCTCGACCAACTGCGCCCCCAAAAGCTGCTGCTGGTGCTGGACAATTTTGAACATCTGCTGCCCGCCGCCACCGTCGTCAGCGATTTGCTCACGGCCGTGCCCGGCCTGCGCCTGCTCGTCACCAGCCAGACCCCCTTGCACCTCTACGGCGAGCAAGAATTCCCCCTGGCCCCGCTGCCCCTGCCAGACCTGGAAAATCTGCCACCTCCAGCCGAACTGCGGCAGTTTGCGGCCATCGCCCTCTTTGTGGAACGGCTGCAAACCGTACAGTTGAGCTTTGAATTAACGGCCGAAAACGCCCAGACCATCGCCGAAATTTGCCATTACCTGGACGGCATCCCGCTGGCGTTGGAATTG
>CAYXUZ010000126.1:0-376 GCA_964467705.1 uncultured Ardenticatenaceae bacterium
AACCGGGCAGCCGCCTGCTGGACATCACCTGTGGCCCTGGCCTGTATGCGGTGGAATTTGCCCAGCGCGGCTGCCATGTGACCGGCATTGATTTTGGCCCTGCTTCTATTGCCTATGCGCAAGAATTGGCGTCAGCGCAAGGGGTAGCTGACCGCTGCATCTTTATCCAGCAAGATGTACGCCAGATGGCGCAAGACGGGGCCGGTTTTGATGCCGCCCTGCTCCTCTACGGCCAACTGGCAGTGATGCCAAAATTGGATGCACAAAATGTCTTGGCGCGAGCGGCGCGGGTGTTCCCGAAATGCTCGAAGCATGCTGGACGCTCGCCGAGAAGAGCGCCGACGAAGCGGCTTCGCGCCGCTGAATGCGGCCCGCC
>CAYXUZ010000126.1:386-2923 GCA_964467705.1 uncultured Ardenticatenaceae bacterium
TGTTGGCGCGTGCGGGGCGGGCACTGCGGCCTGGGGGACGGCTGTGTGTGGAACTGCTCAACCCGGAGAAGGTGGACAAAAAGGAAAGCAACTGGTGGTTCACCGATGATACCGGGCTGTGGGGCGATGCGCCGTTTTTACATTTGGGGGAGCGATTCTGGCTGGCGGAGGAGCAGGTTTCAGTAGAACGTTTTCACATTTTGCACCTGGAAACGGGCACGCTGGATGTGGTGGAACTATGCGACCAGTTATACCCACCAGAGGAGATTTACCAAATGTTGCGGGCGGCGGGATTCAAGGCCGTGACCACCCACCCTGCCTGGGACAACCTGCCGCTTTATGACGCCGCTGAATGGCTGGTGTATACGGCCGTGAAAAGCTGAACCCCTATTTTGAATCAAAGATTACGCAGATTTCACCGATTAAGAATCTGCGCAATCTGTGTAATCTTTGATTTTTTGCCCTCTCAGAAATCCATCATTCGTTTCCCACCTCACACCGCGCATCCTCCAAAATGACACAATCCTCAAACTGCAAACAGCCACATTGCAGCCCATTTTCCAGCACCTGAATCATTTGCTGCGTCTGGCGCAAACGGCCGTGTAGCTCCACCAACTTCTCGGCCGCCAACTGCCGCCACCGGGCGGATGGCGGTGTGTCCTGTTCAAAACCATGCAGCAAGGTCTGGATTTCAGCAATGGTAAAACCGGCGTGCTGGGCCATCTGGATGATCGTCAATTGCCGCAGGACGCTTTCATCATAACGGCGACGGCCGTTCACCCGCTTTGGTGCTGGCAATAATCCCACACTTTCATAATAACGCAGCGCAGATGGCTGTACCCCTGCCCCCTGCGCCACTTCACCAATGGTCAATTCTGCCATAAAAAATCCCTCTTGACTTAAAGTGTACTTTAAATTGTAAAGTAACGGCCGTGTACACGCAAAACCATTTCAAGGAGTAATGAGAACGATGCAAACAACCATTGATACAGAACCAGAGCCATTGACCTGCAACATGGCCGCCATTCCGGCGACTGAACGTGCCACTCATCAAGAAATCGCCCTCAATCTGATGTTCCGGCTCAGCCAATCCACCGAAGAATTGGCCGATGGCTACGCCTTTCAATTTACCGCCGGGGAATATGAGATGCTCACCCAATACATCGCCAACGAGCGTTTGTGTTGCCCGTTTTTTACATTTGAACTAGAAATCTCACCTCAAAGTGGGCCAATCTGGCTGCGTCTGCGAGGGGGCGAAACCGTCAAAACATTTCTGGCTGCCGAATTTGCCCATTATGGAGGCCAATAATGAAACAACTGCTCCAGCGCTGGAACTGGAAACTTATGGTCATTTTTCTCTCATTGGTCACGCTCATTAGCGTAGCTTTTACCGGGTGGTTGCCGCGACTGATCACGGCCGTCACCCTCACCCAACTCCTGCTTATCCTTATCTGCCTGCTGCCTTGTCTTGTGCCGGTAGCCTTCCTGCGTCGCCGCGACCGCGAATAGAGCAGATGAACCCGGTGAGCGTGTACGGCCACGCCCACCGGGTTTCAGGTATAATGCCGCTCGATGAAACAAGAGAATTTGCCGTTCCGTCCCATCATCCAGGCGATCATCGCTGTGGGGCTGGTCAGTCTGGTGACTGTTGTCTTGTGGACCATCCGCGACCAGTTGACGCTGGCAAACTATGCCCTCATCTACCTGCTGTTGACGTTTGTCACGGCCGTGTGGCTGGGCACACTCCCCTCTCTCATTGCGGCCATCTTCAGTTTTTTCTGTTTCAACTTTTTCCTCATCAGGCCTTACTACACCCTGGCCGTGCAGGACCCGCGTGAACTACTCGACCTCTTCATCTATCTGGTCGTCGCCCTCATCACCGGGCAGCTAACCGCCTACGCCCGCCGTCAGGCTGAGGACGCCCGCCGCCGTGCCGAAGAGCAAAATATCCTGTATGAACTCAGCAGTACCTTCAACCGGCTGAATGAACGGGACGAGATTTACCAGGGTTTACAACAGGCCGTGACCGCCAACCTGCCCATCCTGGATTGCACCATTCTGCCCACCCCACAAACCTCCCCCCCGGCTACCAATCAAACAACCATGTATTTGCTCATCAGTTTGAATGAACTGGTGTATGGTTCACTGCGGGTCACGTTCGCCGTACCGCCCACAGAATCGCAAAGGCGTTTTCTGATGGCCTGCGCTGTGCAGGCAGCCATGGCCCTCCATCGCATTGAACTGGCCGAAAATGTGCAGCGCACCCAGGCCATTGAGGAAGCCGACCGCTTAAAAACCACGCTCTTGCAAGCCGTTTCCCATGACCTGCGCACGCCGATTACCATCATCAAAACAGCCGCCAGCAACCTGCAAGCCTTGCGCAGCCAGCTTTCACTGGCGGAGAAGGAAGAGATGACCCAGGTGATTACGCAAGAAGCGGATCATTTGGACAGGCTGGTGGGCAATTTATTGGACATGTCCCGTTTGCAGGCGGGGGCGTTGGTGCTGCATGAGGATTGGACGGCCGTGTCCGAGAT
>CAYXUZ010000126.1:2933-9332 GCA_964467705.1 uncultured Ardenticatenaceae bacterium
CCGGGGATGTGGCCGCCCTGGCCTACCAGCGCCATCAAAGCACACGCATTCATCTAGATTTTCCCGACGACCTCCCCCTGGTACGCTGTGATTATGGACTGATGCTCCAGGCGTTGAGCAACATCACCAACAATGTGCTGCGGTATGAACCGCCTGACCAGCAGGTAAAAATTCGTGGCAGCTTTGATGAACAGGAAGTCCGGCTGATCGTAATTAACCATGGCCCTACCATTCCGCCAGAGGAAAGGAGGCAGATTATGGAACCGTTTTATCATGGCCCAGATGGGCATGTGGGCTTAGGATTGGCGATCAGTAAGGGGATTGTGGAAGCGCATCACGGCCGTATCTGGGTCGAAGATACACCCGGTGGTGGGGCCACTTTTGTTATTGCCCTACCTCGACCAAAGGAAGCAGTAGAAGCCAATGTTGATCTTGATCGTGGATGACGAACAGCAAATTCGCAAACTGCTGCAAACGGGACTGGCCGGGTACGGCTACCAGGTAATCACGGCAGCGAACGGGGCAGAAGCGCTCACGGCCGTAGCCCAGCGCCAGCCCAATCTCGTCATCCTGGACATTAACCTGGGCAGCCCACCCGACGGTCTGGACACCTGCCGCCGCCTGCGCGAATGGAGTCAAGTGCCCATCATCATGCTCTCCGTACGCGACGATGAACATACCAAAGTGCAGGCGCTAGACGTCGGCGCCGACGATTACCTGACTAAACCATTCAGTATGGAGGAACTGCGCGCCCGTATGCAGGCCGTTTTGCGCCGGGTAGCTCTGGAGCCAACCTCTTCGCCGACCGCTACCATTGCAGTGGGCAGTCTGTTCATAGACCTGGCCAACCGCATCGTCAAAGTAGGCGGTGAGGAAGTCCATTTCACCCCCATCGAATATGACATCCTGCGCCTGTTGGCTACCCACCCCGGCAAGATCATGACCCATCGCGCCATTCTGGCGCAGGTTTGGGGCAGCGATTACGCCGATATGACCCACTACGTACGCATTTACATCAACCAGATTCGCAAGAAACTACACGAAGACCCCGCCGCCAACGTGCGCTACATTTTGAACGAGCCGGGCATTGGCTATCGCTTTATAGACCTGAACTAATCCCCTTTACACAATTTTTACAGCGCCACCAAACCCCCTGACACGATCTTTACGCCCCGTCACGTAAGCTAACTCCTGGTAAGGCCCAATGGGTTTTGCAAACCCTTTGGGTCTCCGGAGTTAGTTATGAACACATCTTGCTTGATGATTGTGATGAGTGATGTTCGGTGGACACAGGCGGCGCTGCATCTGGCCTGCGCCATGTCCCGCCGCGATCAGGCGGCACTGCTGCTGTTAAAGATGATACCCGTGCGTCATCCTTTGCTGCTGGGTACACCTGGGGGGGCGCTGAATTTTTCGGCCGTAGATGCCCAACTCCTGGAACTCATGGCTATGACGGCCGAAGATTACGGCATCCCATTAGAGATTCGCCGCTGCCAGTATGCCAACTACTGGCACGCCGTGGTAGATGCAGCAGAGCAGTTGGGGGTCACGGCCGTACTCGTCCACATTCCCCCTTCCCCCATCCCCTACTGGCAAGCGTACCGCCGCTGGTGGCTGCGCCGTCAACTTTCCAGGCAACATCAGCACCTTCTCACACTAGATGATCTGGCCCCCTCGCTCACCTGGACGCCAGCCATCACCCTGCCAGACGACATGGCCACCACCCTGAACCAGCCTCACTAAAAAATTCCCATGTATCCATTTTTATATAGTGGAGAATCAAACCTGATCATGGAAAACACAAACTTCGAAGAAATGACTTCCACAAAAAAGACCTCCCGCTTTTCCCTATCCCATCTACTCATTGGCAAACCACTGGCCACTCGCGATCTGGAACATCAGACCGTCAACCGGCCCATTGGCCTGGCCGTTTTTGCCTCAGACGCCCTTTCCTCCACCGCTTACGCCACCGAGGAGATTCTGTTCATCCTGGCGCTGGCGGGTACGGCCGCTTTTGCCCTCTCCATTCCCATCGCCATCGCCATTGCCGTGCTGTTGATCATCGTCACCATTTCCTATCGGCAAACCATCTACGCTTACCCCAACGGCGGCGGTGCGTACATCGTCGCCCGCGACAACCTGGGCGAAGTAGCCGCCCAAATCGCCGGCGCCGCCTTGCTCACCGATTACATCCTCACCGTCGCCGTCAGCATCTCCTCTGGCGTAGCCCAAATCGCCTCTGCCTTCCCTGTTCTAAATCCATACCGCGTTGAAGTCGCCCTGCTGGTTATTTTTATAATGACCCTTGTCAATTTACGCGGTGTGAAGGAAAGCGGTACAGTTTTTGCCATCCCCACCTACTTTTTCTTGGGGGCCATGTTTGTCACGTTGAGCGTAGGTCTTTACCAATACTTCACCGGCAGTTTGAGTATTGTTAATGACGTTCATTCGGTCGAATCGCTCATTGTCCAGCCGCTCACCATCTTCTTGATATTGCGGGCTTTTTCCAGCGGTTCAGCCGCCCTCACCGGCATTGAAGCTATTTCCAACGGCATTACCGCCTTCAAAGAGCCGCGCAGTCACAATGCGGCCGTCACCCTCACCTGGATGAGCGGCATCCTGATCACTATCTTCCTCGGCATCACTTTTCTGTCACATCAAATTCAGGCCATACCCAGCCACTCAGAAACCATTATTTCCCAATTAGGCCGCACGGTTTTTGGCGACAACAGCATTTTTTATCTGGCCGTAGTCGCGGGCACGGCGCTCATCTTGCTCATGGCCGCCAATACCAGTTATGCCGATTTCCCTCGCCTGGCCGCCCTCCATGCTGGTGATGGCTTTTTGCCCCGGCAGCTCACTTTTCGTGGCGGCCGATTAGTCTTTTCCTGGGGCATCGTCACCCTGGCTGGTCTGGCTTCTTTGCTGGTCATTGTCATGAACGCTTCTACCAGCGCCCTGATTCCCCTGTATGCCATTGGAGTCTTTTTGAGCTTCACCGTCTCACAAACAGGGATGGTGGTACGCCTGCGGAAAATTGGCCGTCTGAAACCAGGCGAGAGTGTACCAGGGTTGGAAACGGTGCTGCATTATGACCCCCGCTGGCGGCTGAAAATGGTCATCAGCGGCTTTGGTGCTGTCTGCACCGGCATTGTGATGATGATTTTTGCCATCACCAAATTCACTTCCGGCGCCTGGTTTGTCATCCTGCTAATTCCCACGCTTGTTTTCCTCTTCTTCCGCGTGCATCACCATTACAAAGATGTAGCCCATGCACTCAGTCTGCGTGACAAAACGTATGATATTGCCTCACACCCGGTGCAGACGGTGGTGTTGGTGGATGGTGTGCATACCGGCACGATTGAACTGGTCAACTTTGCCAAATCATTGCAACACCCCTGGCACGCCGTCCACATTGGCGTTAATCCGCAGAAGGCCAGCCAGGTACAGGCATTGTGGGAACAGGTGATTGGCGAAGGGGATTTAGTGGTTGTCCCGTCACCCTACCGGCAACTGAATCTGCCGATCCGCAATTACGTAGAAAAGTTGTTGCGCGAGAATCCGGACAGTTATGTTCATGTGGTGGTGGGGCATCTGGCAATGGACAGCATCTGGAAACAGGCGCTTCATCAGAACAGCGTCTTTATCTTCAATCTGGCGCTTAATGGGCTGGAGCGCGTGGTGGTGACAATTGTGCCACACCAGGTTGGGCGACACCAAAATGGCGGGGAAATTGTTGATCGGAACGTGTTGACGAATGATGATTTGCGCCGGACGGAGTGAGGTGGTCGGCTATGGTACGCTGTACTCCCACATCCGACCACCGATTATCGCTTTCACTGTAAAGCCTGCTCCACCAGCCGGGGCACGATGGACAGGGCTTCGGGAAGCTTGGAGGGGTCTTTGCCACCGGCCTGGGCCATGTCCGGCCGGCCGCCGCCACCGCCACCAACCACCTTCGCCACTTCGCGCACGAGGTCGCCGGCCTTGAGGCCGCGGGCGATCAAATCTTTGGTGACGACGGCACGATGAGTGGTTTGCCATCATACACTGCGCCGATGACGCCAACGGCCGTCTCATTTGCATCTCTAAACCGGTCAGCCAGGATGCGCAAGCCTTCGCTGTCTACACCTTCAGCGACGGCCGTGACCACCCGCACCCCCGCCACCTCCTGCCCCTGCAACATCACCCGCTCAAATTGCACCGCTGCCAGCTTTTCTTGCAACTGTTCAATTTGTTTTTGCAGGGTGCGGTTCTCATGCTGCAAGGATTCCAGGCGAGTTTCCAGTTCGGCGACGGGTGTATTCAATTTGTGCGCCAGCCGATCCAGCGTATTGAGCCGTTCGGCGATGAACTGCTGCGCGCCGCGCCCTGTCACCGCTTCCACGCGGCGCACACCGGCGGCCACCGCCCCTTCACTGGTGAAGCGGAACAGGCCAATATCGTTCGTCTCGCCCACATGCAGACCACCGCACAGTTCAAAGCTGTACAGATCGCCCGGCTTGCCGATTTGCACGGTGCGTACGATGTCGCCGTATTTTTCGCCAAAGAGGGCCATCGCCCCGGCCTTGATCGCCTCTTTTTGGCCCATGAATTCGATGTTGACGGGGTAGTTGGCCAGGATAGCCCGGTTGATGTTAGCCTCAATTTTTGCCAGTGTTTCCCGGTTGACCGCTTCGCCGTGCGAGAAGTCGAAGCGCAGCCGGTCTGGGGCGACGAGGGAGCCTTGTTGGGTGACGTGGCTGCCCAGGTGGGCGCGCAGTTCGTGATGCAGGATGTGGGTGGCGGTGTGATTGCGGCGAATGTCGCTGCGACGGCCGTTGTCCACCACCAGTTGCACATAATCGCCCACAGCCGCACGGCCGTTGACCACCTGCCCCCCATGCACCACCAGCCCGTTGAGCGGCTTGCGAACCTCGTCCACACGGAAGCTGAAATTGTCATGGGTGATGTGGCCGATGTCGCTCACTTCGCCGCCCGCTTCCACATAAAAGGGAGTCACGGCCGTGACCAGTTCCACTTTGTCGCCCGTTTGTACCTCATTTACCAGTTCGCCATCTTTAATCAGCCCCACCAGTTCCGATTCCAGCCGGTAATCTTCGTAAGGGTTGTATTCCACCCCTTCTTCCAGGCCGGAAGCGATGAGTTGGGTGAGCAGACGGCCGTAGACGCCTGCATCCTGGGCGTATCCCTTAAACGCACCGGAGCCGCTGGCCCGCGCATGAGCCTCCCGTGCCGCCGCGTAACCCGCCTCGTCTACGGTCACGTTCCAATCCTTGATCACGTCTTTAGTGATTTCCAGCGGCAGGCCATAGGTGGCATACAGGCTGAAAGCCACTTCACCAGGAATGACACTTTCATCCTTTTCGCGCAGACTGGTGGCAATTTCATACAGGTGGATGAGGGCGTTGTCTAATGTGCGGGCGAAACGTTCTTCTTCCTGGGTAATGGTGTGCAAAATGTGGTCGCGGCGCTGGCGCAGTTCGGGGTAAGCATCGCCCATCTGGTCAATGTAAACCTGGGCCACTTCGGCCAGGAAGGGCTGGTTGAAACCGATAGAACGGCCGAAGCGGGCCGCCCGGCGAATGATCATACGCAGCACATAACCCGCGCCATCCGGCCCTGGCCTTACGCCGTCGCCAATGATGAAGGTGGCGGCACGGCCGTGATCGGCAATGACACGGTAGCCCACATATTTCTCGCCGCGCTGCTCGTCGCTGTCGCCCAATAGTTCTTGCACCCGGTTCATGGCTCCGGTGAACAGGTCATTGTCGTAATTGACCGGCTTTTGCTGCACCACGCTGGTCAGCCGTTCCAGCCCCATGCCCGTATCTACGCCCGGTTTGGGCAACGGCGTGCGCGTGCCATCGGCCGCCTGGTCAAACTGCATAAAGACCAGATTCCACACTTCCAGCCAGCGGTCACAATCATTGTCCAGCAGCACGGAGCAGTCGGGACGGCTACAGGTACACGCCTCCGGCCCCCAGTCGTAATGTAGTTCGCTGGTGGGGCCGCAGGGGCCAATGTCACCCATCATCCAGAAGTTGGTTTTGTCGCCCATACGCAAGATGTGGTCTTCGGGCGCACCCACTTTGTCCCGCCAGATGGCATACGCCTCGTCGTCGCTGGTATGCACGGTGAAGTACAGCTTTTCCGGCGGGATGCCACACACTTTGGTCATAAAGTCATAGGCAAAGAAGATAGCCCCTTCTTTGAAGTAATCGCCAAAGGAGAAATTGCCGAGCATTTCAAAAAAGGTGTGGTGGCGCGGCGAGGGGCCGACATTCTCTAAATCGTTGTGTTTGCCCTGAACGCGCATACATTTTTGGGAGGTGGTGGCGCGAAGGTACGGCCGTTTCTCCTTCCCTAAAAACACATCCACAAACTGGTTCATGCCGG
>CAYXUZ010000126.1:9342-19390 GCA_964467705.1 uncultured Ardenticatenaceae bacterium
TAAAGAGCAGCGTGGGATTATCATGCTGCGGCAAGACGGCACTGGGCACAATTTCGTGGTTCATTTCGTTGAAGAATTCTAAAAACGCGGTGCGTATTTCGTTGCTGGTGGTGGGTCTCATTTTTACTCCGTCATTCGTAATTCGTTATCCTTAAACCGTGAACCGAAGTCGGATTACGGTTTACGGGTCACGGCTTACGAAATTTTACCTTTTCAACAAAAAACCGCCAGACCGGGGAACCAGTCTGGCGGTGTAGGCTACCAGTTAAGTTGAGTGTGATTCAGGCAGCCGACAGTACCAGACTGATAGTCTGAGCGGCAGCGGCGGCGGAAATCACACGGTTTTGATTCATGGGCGAGATGGTAGCAGAGGGGGACGGCCGTGTCAAATGGTTGCCCTGAAAGTAGAAATTGCACAAAATCAATGGGATGACACAATCAGCATTTGAGCCAGAACCTTTTCAGCCCGCCAGAGGGATTGCAAACTGTCATATGCAGACGGTGGCCGGGCATTACGGCCGTTCCCAGGAGGGCATCATCTTCCACCGTTGGCGCATTGACACGCCCGATGGCGACTTTCTCGACCTCGACTTTCCTGAAGTGGCCGGGCATCTGCCACCGGAGGATGCGCCACTCGTGCTATTGCTGCACGGGTTGGAAGGCAGCGCCCGCTCCAGCTATGCCTACGAGACATACCGGCAACTTGCCCGGCACGGTATTCGCAGCGTGGGTATGAATTATCGTTCTTGCAGCGGGCAAATCAACCGTAAACCGTACACCTACCATGCTGGTGAAACGGGCGATGTCATCTTTGTCTTGCACCAACTCAGACAGTGGTTTCCCCAATCCGCACTTGGGGCGGTTGGTTTTTCGCTGGGCGCGAATATGCTGCTGAAGTATTTGGGCGAACAGGGGCCGGATTGCCCTTTGGTGGCGGCAACGGCCGTGTCACCCCCATTTGCCTTAGAACGCAGCATGGAAGTGATTGAGAGCAGTGTGAGCCGCTTTTACAACCGCTACTTTATGCGTGCTTTGCATCAAAAAATGCTGGCTCGTGCCTCTCTGCTAGATGGTTTGGTGGATATGGAGCGGGTGTTAGCGGCCACGACTTTTCGGGAGCTGGATGAGGCTCTGACCGTACCCCTGTATGGGTTTGCTGATGTATGGGATTATTACCGGCAGAGTAGTTGCGGCCGTTACCTGCCGAATATCTCTGTACCTACGCTCATCATTCGTGCCCTGGATGACCCGCTGTTTCACCCTGAAGATATACCGTATGATCTCCTGGCGGCGAATGATTGTCTGACGGCCGTGATCACCCCCCATGGCGGTCACGTTGGTTTTGCCGAAGGGCAGCCCGGCCAGCTAAACTGGTGGGCAGAACGACAGGCAGCACGGTTTTTGGCCGCCCAATTTGGATTACACTGATGCGCCTTCGCCGTACTGGTGACTCAATCGTTCTTTGTACTCTTCATAATCCACCAGCAGGCGCACATACTCCTCGCCCATCAGCGGCGAGGAGATGAGAAAGTCGGCGGTGGTGCGGTTGGTGGCAATGGGGATGTTCCATACGGCGGCCAATCGCAATAACGCCTTCACATCCGGGTCGTGGGGCTGCGCCAGCAGCGGATCCCAAAAGAAGATGAGGCAATCTATCTCGCCTTCGGCAATCTTCGCCCCAATTTGCTGGTCGCCGCCCAACGGGCCGCTCAACATGCGATGTATGGACAGGCCCAATGCCTCCTGCAATATCCAGCCCGTCGTGCCGGTGGCATACAAAATATGATGTTGTAAGGTTGCTTTGTTAAAGCGTGCCCATTCCAACAGGTCATCCTTTTTGTTGTCGTGGGCGACCAGGGCGATGTGTTTCACCTGCGCCATTTTAATCTGCTGGTGTTTCATACTCCTCCTCAGCGATCATGGCTGACCAGGGTATATGATTGGACGGCATGATCAGGCGCACCGTTTGCTCAAAGGTGAAGTAACGCCAGGCCCAGGTCAGCATGACCATGATGCGGTTGCGAAAGCCGATGAGATACATGATGTGAATGACGCCCCAGATGAGCCAGGCCAGGAAGCTGGTGAAGGTACGGCCGCGCCAATCCACCACTGCTTTATTCCGGCCAATGGTCGCCATTGATCCCTTGTCCCAATACACAAATGGGTCCAGCGGCAGACCTAATTGATGTCGCCCAATGTTTTCGGCGGCGTGGATGCCCTGCTGGATGGCAACCTGAGCTACCATTGGCAGATAGCCGCCCCCTTCTTCGGGTGTAAATGCAGCCAGATCGCCAATGGCAAACACGCGCTCATGTTGGGGTAGTTGTAAGGTGGGCAAGACGGGTACACGGCCGTTCGCCAATACCTCAATATCTGAATCCTTCGCCAAAGCCTCACCACCCACGCCTGCTACCCAAACAACGGTATGGGTGGGAATTTTTGTGCCATCATGCAGGGAAACGTGGGTGCCGGTCACGGCCGTGACCCGTTTCTCCAACCGCACTTCCACCTTCATCTTGTGCAACGATTGGGCCGCATAGCTACTGAGCGATTCCGACATGCCACCCAACAACCGTCCGGCCGCTTCCAGCAGCACAATGGAGACATCGGCCATATCCAGTTCCGGGAAATCCTTTCGCAACGGGCCATGCACCAACTCAGATAGCGCACCGGCATATTCCACCCCTGTGGGACCGCCACCCACCACCACAAACGTTAACAGACGGCGGCGTTCGGCAGGTTTGGCGTGGACCGCCCGTTCAAAGCAGGTGAGAATGTGATTGCGCAATTTGACACCTTCTTCCATTGTTTTCAGGGAAAAGGTGTGGTCGGCCGCGCCGGGTGTGCCAAAATACTGGGTGATGCTGCCTGTTGCCAGAATGAGGTAATCGTAGGTCAATTCGGCATGGGTGGTGGTGACAGTCTGGGTGGTGAGGTTCACGGCCGTGACCTCCGCCAACACAAACGTCACATTAGGCATCCGCCGCAAAATGCCCCGCACCGGATAGCCAATTTGCTCCGGTTCAATTTCCGCCGCCGCCACCTGATACAGCAAGGGTTGAAAGGTGTGGAAATTATTTTTATCCAGCAGGGTCACGCGCACGGGCTGGTTTGCCAGTTCTTTGGCCGCCCAAATGCCGCCAAAGCCAGCGCCAATAATGACCACATGTGGTCTATTTTGTTCTTTAGTGGTTTCCGCTTCCATTTGTGCCCTTCACTCCATGATTGCCGGTAAATAAACAACGCAGGTAGTGCCAATGCCCGGCGTGCTTTCAACGTGGATACGGCCGTTGTGCCATTCCACGATCTCCTTTGCCAAGAACAGTCCCACCCCAACTCCCGGAATCGTCAACTGACCCACTTTACGTCCCCGGTAAAAACGGTCAAAAATATATGGCATATCTTCCTCGTCAATACCCATGCCGGTGTCTTTGACTTGTAAACAGACCATGCCAGCGACAGGCTGCCAGGACAAGGTGACGGTGACACAACCGGCATGGGTATAGTTAATGGCATTTGCCAGAAGTGCCTGCACGGCCTGGGCCAATTGCGCCTGATCACCCTTGACGGCTGGTAGAGCCGGCGGCACATGCAACTGAATTTCCAACCCGCCCTCTTTGGCCCGATCAATATAGGTGGCTACGGCCGTTTGTACCACTCGTTCCAGCCCCACCGCCACAAACTGCTCGGGCGGCGTCATCGTCGCCACCTCCGGCGCTTGCATGGTCGTTTGCACCAATTGCGTCAGCCGACCCACCTGATTTTCGATAACTTCCAGATAATGATCCTTCTTTTCCGGCCGGCCCAAACGCAGTAAATCCAGATACAGGTTCAGGTTTGCCACCGGCGTCCGCAATTCATGGGTCACATCAGAGATGAATTTTGACTTCAGCCGATCCAACTCTTGCAAACGGATATTCGCCTGCCGCAGCGCCATTGTTCGTTCCTCCACCCGCTCTTCTAAAGAAGCCATGACCTGCGCCCGGTACAGGGCATTGGCGGCAATGTCAGTGAGGGAAGTGAGCAATTGTCTCTCTGCATCAGAAAATTGATGCTCGCTAGAAAAGCCAACGTGAATGACGCCCACGATGTGATCTTCTGTTTGCAAGGGCAACGCCACGCTGGTATGTAGCTGGCTCAGATAGTCATCTTCCCCTACGTGGCGATGGAGTAGTGGGTCAGCCTGCAAGTCAGACGCCTCGTAAGATTTACCCGTTTGGGCCACATAACCGGTGATGCCCTGCCCTAACCGGTGTTTTAATCCCAAGACGTAACGGCCTTCGGGGTAGACGGCACGGGAAATCACATAATCATCCGTAGCATCAATCAGATACACAACCCCCACAGCAGCGTTGACTGCCTGCACAATGTTCTCCAACACAATAGTTAACATGTCGGTCACGGTATGGGCAGCACGCAGTTGCGCCGACACAATGCTCAGGATCTCCAATTCCAGAGCGCGTTGGTGGGTCAGTTCAAACAGGCGAGCTTTTTGGATGGCCGTTGCCAGTTGGTCGGCCACAATGGTCAATAAAGAAATGTCGGCCGGGCCAAAAGTATGTGGGTTGTGGCTATCAACGTTCAAAACGCCCAGAACGGTCTGGTCTATCTTGATGGGTACGGATAATTCAGCCCGAACATTAAAACCAGGTGGCTGAAAAAAGTCCGGGTGTACGGCCGTGTCATTAGCCAGCATATATTCCCCACACGCTGCTGCCCGCCCAATGAGTCCTTCCCCCACCGCCTGCCGAAGATCACGGCCGTCGGTCATAAAGGCATATACCCCGGCCACACTTTGCAAGAGCAGCCAACGGGGGTCAGCCGGGTCAACCATAAACACAACCACATTATCATAGTCAAAATCCTCATATAACCGCTGCACTACCAAATCAGTCAACTCTTGAACCGTAACCAACCCCACCATTTGCGCCGCCAGATCGTTCAAAATGGCCCATCGCTGCGCCTGCCGCTGCGATTCGGCAAACAGTTGGGCTTGCTGCAACGCCAGCGCCACCTGGTTTGCCAGCGCCGCCAAACGCTGTTTATGACCCTCGTCATAAAAACCCGGCTGCGTTTTGTCTACACACACAAAACCAATAACCTCATCACCCATCAACAACGGCACCCCAATCCAGGAACGAATGTGACGTGTAGCTGTCGTCACCACCCATCCCTCAAATTGGCGAGTATCTGGTATGCATAACGTTTGCCGGGTCTCAACTACCTGCCGAAACGTTACGAAAGAAGACAAAGAAAACGGCTTGTCCACAAGCAGGTCTGGTAATGCATTGGTAAAATCTTCATAGCCGACCGCCCGCGCCACATGAATTTCGCCCCGTTCTAACAAGGTAATGTTGGCCGTGTCATAAGGTACCACTCGTTGAATCTGTGTTAACGTCACATCCAACAAGGTCTCAAAATCCATCGTAGCCGTCAGCGCCGTACCAATATCATGGAGGGTTTCTGCCAGTTCCCGCTGTTCACGCTCAGCTTGCAACAAACGCATTTTGGCAATGGCCAGGGCGATCTGGTTGGCAGCCTGTTCTCCAAGATCAATATCTTCCGGCCCAATCGTTTGCGCCTGGTTGAAAACAACCAGAATTGCACCTAATTTTTGCCCACCGGCAATCAGCGGTACGGCCAACATGGAACGCCCGGCAAAGGCTGGCACTTGAAAAAAGTGGCTAAAAGGTGAATCGGCCAATTCATCAACGACCAGATAATGGCCTGATTCTAAAACGACTTCGGTGACGGTGGGTTTGCCCGCCATGATGGGAATAGAAGGGTAAATCTGGCGCATGGGGCCATAGGCCGCACCCGGTTGCACCATTTTCTGGTTAGCATCCCACAGGGTAACGTAACAACCATCGGCAATAAAGAGATCACCCAGCCGGTCGGCAAAACGCTGGAGCATCGTTTTCATATCCAGATCACTGATGCCAGTTTGGGTAATTTCATTCAACAGGGTCGTCCGATAAGCAAACTTCTCTAATGATTTATGGGCCACTTCCAGTTTGTCTTGTGATTCACGCACGGCCGTCTGGTCTTCCACCGTACACAAAATTCCCACCGGTTGACCATCGCTGAAAATGGCCGAAAATTGCAGCAGGAGCCAGGTGACGGGCACAACACGTGTGGGCGTGGGCAAAATAACGCCCAGACTACGGTCATGCGTAAAAGGCAATGTGGTCTCTTCGATGAAAGACAAGACACCTTGTTGATTTTCGGCCATCTCTGCCAGGCAGCTTAACAAGGTAATCAGTGTGGTATTTTGCGCTGACAACTCTGCCTCAGCCGGTAATAAACAGCGCATGGTACGGTTCCATTCCAACAGATTACCACGCTCATCAAAAAGCAAAATGCCAAACACGGCCGTGTCCAACGCCTGCCTCTCCCCAATCTGCGCGGGTGACAAAACCCGATACCGCAAAATCCCCCAGGTTACAATGGCCGCAACCGACAGCGCCCCAAACAACCCTAACAACGCTGGCGCAAATAACCACACCGCCCCATTCAACACCCCGAATAGCAACACCAACTGTAATAAACGCCATCCCGACTTGCGCCGGTTAGCAGGTGCAGCCCCGGTTAACAAGGCCACAAAAATAATCAGGGGGAAAACAACATGGGTGAATCGAACGACCAATCCATGAAATAGCGGCCCAAACTGCCCAATCAGGTAATCAGATAGAGAAACATACCCTGGGACATAGCTCTGCGCCTCAAAGCGATAAACCAGGTCTGCCGCGGCAAATATATCCACCACCAGCAGCAACAACATTCCCCCACCCAGCGCAACCACCAACCCTTTGTACAAACGCCGATAACGAAAGTGGGGCGCAAACAACGCTTGTAAAAGCAGTGCCAGGAAGATAGACGCGCCAAATATGGCGGCAGCATGAAGCCAAATGCCAACGGCCGCTACCGTGAAGGTAGGTGCTGTGACCAACAACAGCGTCCCGGCGGCGCTTAGAATTAACGCCAGCATATAGAGTGCAAACAGGCGATTGGCGACTGCCCGCGAGTTAGCCAGATAACCAACCACCAGCAACGCCACTTCCAGAGCAATGGTCAGTACAGCCAGGTAGAGAATCAACTGTTCCATTGGTATCATATCAGCGAGAGCCAGCCATTTCTCCCACCAAAATGACGGCTATACGTGGACAAAGTATACATGGTAGTTGGCCGGTGAGCAGGCAAAAAAAGACACGGCCGTAACGGTCGTGCCTCTTTTCTTATCGTAAGGGCGTGGCCTTGTGCCCGCCCCTAATCACGGCAACTACAAGAATTGCCCCTACGAATTACACAAAATCCCATTCACCCAAATGACAGTAGCTCCGATTTACGGAAACAGGCGGTCCAATTCCGCGTTCGCCAGCGCCACTTCCACCTGCGCCCAGAAGCGGTGGTAATTGAACGTCGGGTCTTGCCCGGCATCTAGCGCCGCCCGCACATCCGCATACATCGGGTCATCCAGGTAGAAGGAACGGATGCTGAGGAACGTCGAACTGTTGTTGATCGGGTCGCCATGGCCCATCACACCCGTCCAGCCCGGCGGCACATACACCGGATCATCCAGCCGTTCGTAGTCGCCCCGCGACTCCGGCGCGGACACGCCACGTGCATCCCGATGTTCGTCCCACATCCGGTCTAATATCTCAAAGGCCATGTTGCGGGCGGCCACATGTTCCACGCCCGTATGCACTCGTTTGCCAGCGCTGTAATACGCCAGCGTCTTGGCCAGGCTGGCGGCAATGCCCAAATCCTGGTTATAGGAAACGATGGTCACATGCAGGTTCGGATTGCCGGTAAAGCTGCCCGGATTCACCCACGTATCCGGTTGGCCCGTCCAGCTTAGTTCCACCGGAATCTGGAACTGCCCATTCGCCAATAGTTGCACATTGTTGATGGCCCAGGGCGCCCAATCATCCAGAATATCTTCGGCCAGCGAGTCGCCGGTCAGGTAGTAATACTCGGCTACACGCTCCATGGACCAGGCCTGCCAGCCAAACCAGGTGTTGCTGCCGGGATCATGGTAAACCGGGTTGTCATCGTAGGTGAGGCCATAGAAGGTGGTAGCTCCAGACGGCCGTGCCGAATAATTGCCATTGATGCTATTCGTCGCCCCACCGGCCATGCCCCCTTCCGCCGATTGCAGCCAGCGGTAAAACTCCAACTGCCGCTGCAAACTGTTGGCCCAATCTTGCTGCGCCGTCGGTGAATTGGGGATGAAGTCCGGGTCACTGCTCAGTACCCAGGCCGCCGCCGGATTCTGATAGCCAAAGTGGTTGTGGCTGGAGCCAATGCGGAAGGCCCACCCGGCATTGGGGTTGGTCGCCCCACCCCAGGCGTAGTACCACGACAGCAGATAATGGGCGCTGCCGCGTCCGGTCGCACCCGGACAGGTGGCGCTCAGACAGGGGATGGTCTTGAAGTATTTGTCAAACAGGCTGTAACGCAAATAGTCGCCCATGCGCGAGGCTTTGTCCACCAGCACATCTACCGTCGCACTGCCGCCCTGGGCATCGGCCGCCTGTTTGGCCCAGTAGAGAGCCTGGACGACACGGGCGTCGGCGTCCGGCGCATTGGTGTAGCGCCACTGCGGGGCATAGTTGCTGTCCTGGATGAACAGGTCAAGGAAGCCATTCGGCCCTCCCCAACCAAAGTTTTCCCAGGAAGGATGGGGCACCGTTTCCCAGACCGACTCCTGTTCACCACGCTGGAAGGTGTTGATGTAGCTGGGGGCGCTGGTACCATCTCCGCGACGGCCGTAGCCATAGATATTGTCCACATCCAACAGCCAGTGCATCCCATAAATGTTGCTCGTGCCATACGTGCTGGCTAACTCCGCCCCAATCGGGTCTTGCCCCACCGGGATAGAGGTGTTCAACGGCGAAGGGTAATTGCTGGGCAGCGGCCACTCCGCCGCATACCCCGCCGGGCTGTTGGGATTGTAGAAGCTGTTGGTCGGCTGGTCCGCCTGCGTGGGGATGATATACGTTTCCATATTCGTCCATGCATTGTTCAGGTAGCTCCAATCACCCGTATACGCTCCATAAATCGCCTCCAACCACAGCCAGTAGCTATACGCCTCGCTGGTCGTCTCATGCCCATAATCCGGCGCTTCTATGATGAACGTCTCCACCGAATGATACGGTACACCCTGCGGGCTGAAGTACCCATTGGCCGGGTCATGCAACTCACACCACATCTCCATAAACCGGTCGCGGTAAGCGTCGCCGCTGGGCGTGGGTGGGCAGGATGCCGGTGGTGGGGCCGTAGGCGTCGGTGTTGGCGTAGGGCCGCCCGGCGTCGCCGTTGGTGTGGGTGGCTGGTCGGCGTGGCTGTTGGCGGAATCACGCCGCCGCACGTCTGCCCGTTCAGCGTAAACACAGTGGGAATGGGGTTGTTCCCGTTGTGCGTCGCCTGGAAACCAAACGCGACTGTGCCGCCATTCGGCTGAATGGTGCCATTCCAATGGGAGGCCACGTTGGACGCGCTGGCATTGGCCCCGCTCTGGGCAAAGGTCGCGTTCCAGCCGCTGGTAATCTGCTGCCCAGCCGTAAACGTCCAACTCAAGGTGTATCCCTGAATGGAGGTCGTCCCATTGTTCGTGATGACGATATTCGCCGTAAACCCATTATTCCACTGATTAACCGTATAAGTGACCGCACACGTTCCGCCGGGCGGATTAGTCGGCGTCGCTGTTGGCGGTGGGTTGGTTGCGGTAGCCGTTGATGGCGGACTGGTCGGTGTCACCGTCGGTGGCGGGTTCGTAGCGGTGGGTGTCCGTGTGGGTGTAGCTGTTGGCGGCTGGCTGGTCGGTGTGGCGGTCGGCGGCTGGCTGGTTGCCGTGGCCGTTGGCGGTTGGCCGGTTGGCGTCGCTGTCGGCGGTGTGCCGCCATTACAAGCCGTCCCATTCACGGCAAAGTTATTGGGGATCAGTACCGTGCCGCCGTGTGTGCCGGTAAAACCAAAAGATACCGTACCGCCATTAGCCCCAATCGTCCCGTTCCAGTGCCCGGCAGGATTGGAAACCGTCATGTTG
>CAYXUZ010000127.1:0-10405 GCA_964467705.1 uncultured Ardenticatenaceae bacterium
CCCAATGCCAGGGCAATCAGGCCAAAATTGCGCAAGGCCCAGGCGACGCCACTGTTGTTATGGATAGCCTCAAAGCAGGGCACGGCCGTTTCAAAATGTTTCTTCGCCTCCCCATACTCTCCCAATGCAATGGCAAAGTTGCCCAAACTGTCCAGTGCTTCGGCCATCTGGCGGGGGTTGTGCAGTTGGGGCAGCAGCGCCAGGCTCATCTTGTAATAACGGCGGGCTTCGTCAGCGGTGGGATGCGCTTCCAGCAAAAAGAGGCCCAATTCCTTCGTCACCTTGATCATGTTTTCCAGATCGCTGTTTTGCTCTTCCAGCGCCAACCGCTGTTTCAGAATGGCTTCGGCTTCGTCCAGTTCTCCCAGCGCCCAGCAGATGTAGGCGTAATCTTGCAGGGCAGAGGTGAGGTAATAGGTGGAACCGATGTCCTGGTAGATGGCGGCACATTTTTGGATGTGTGCTTTGGCGTCCAGGTAACGGCCGTGCCGCGCCGCCGCCGCCGTCATCAGCCCATAGGTCATCGCCAACCCCACCGCATTCCCCAACCGTTCATGGATAGCCACACACTCAGCCACCAGCGGTTCCACCTCGTCCGTTTCCGCGGCCGTATTCACCACATTGTGAATGATCAACGCCTGGTAGATTTCGTCGCCAATCTGCTTAGCCAGGGTGATCCCTTCCTGGTAAAGCTGGCGGCGTTCCTCGTAGGAAAAACTGGTATTGGCCTGGATGTTGATCACGCGCAGCAAGGCCCAATTTTCTTGAATCTGGCGGCACATGGCGGCCGCTTCGGCCAACTGCTCTTGCACCAACTGCCAGTTACCCGTGCGAATGTGATGCACGGAACCATACGCCAGCGCCAACGCCAGATCGCGCCGCACCGAATGGCCGACGGCCGTCTCCGGTGCATATATCTCCATGAGTGGGCGCAGCCGGGCAACGGCCGTGTCAAAAGCGGCCTGGCTGGCTTCATTCTGGCTGGCCCGCCATTGGAAGATGGCCTGGCGTGTGAGCAAGTGGGTCAGCAATACCTGGGTTTCGGGGGTATCTGGCAGGGCGGCAACGGCCGTCGCTGCCTGCATAAACAAATCAATGCCCTCATGCACCCGCCCCCGATTGTCAAAATAGATATACAGACTGTGGGCGGCAGCCTGCAAATTTTCCTGCCCCTCTGGTAAATGGCTGACCGACCAGTTCCAGGCGGCACGGCAATTTTCCAAATCAGCGCCAATTACATCCAGCGCCACCTTTTGGTTGCGGCCCTGCAAATTGGCGGTGTGTTGTTGCAGCAGATGGCTGTAGTAATGAGCGTGGGCGGCAGTGACGGCCGTAGCCGCCTCATCCATCCCCAATTTTTCCGCCGCATATTGGCGCAACAATTCATGCAGCGCATAACGCCGCTGCCCGCCGCCTGTTGTGGTATCCGTCAGCGGCGGGACACTGGCAGACGCCTCTTCCGCCAGCAGCGATTTGTTCACCAAACCTGTCAACGTCAGCAGCGAAGCGCCGGCGATCATTTCCGCGGCCGGGCGGGTGAAGCCACCTCGGAACACCGCCAACTGCCGGAAAATCCGCCGCTCGTCCTCGCTGAGCAACTGCCAGGAGTAATCAAATACCGCCCGCAAACTGCGGTGCCGCTCCGGCATATTACGCATATTGGTGGAGAGGAAGTCGTAATTCTTCTCAATTTCGCTGATGATCTGCTCCGGCGACAGCACGCGCAGCCAGGTGGCTGCCAGTTCAATGCCCAGCGGCATCCCCTCCACCAACTGGCAAATACGAATCACGTGCGGCAGTTCGTCCGTCAATGAAAAGCCGCTGCGCATTCGCTGGGCGCGGTCGGCAAACAGTTTGACGGCGCTGTATGGTTCCAGGTCGGTGGTCAGGCTGGCCTGCTCCGGGTAGTGCATCCCCTGAATGGGGCGCGTCCACTCTTCCCATAGGTTCAGTGTCTCACGGGAGGTAACGAGCAGTTGCAGGCCAGGCGCTTCGCCGAGCAGGGTGGAACACAGTTCGGCCCCGGCAATGACGTGCTCAAAATTGTCCAGCAGCAGCAGCATCTCTTTTTCACGCAGGTAGGCGGCAAGCTGCCCCGGTTGGTCATCCTGGTTGGGAAAGGTGAAGTTGAGGGCATCGGCAACGGCCGTGACGATCAACTCCGGGCTGTCAATGGGGGCCAGGGGCACAAACCGGACGCCATGCCGGAAATTTTCCACCACCTGGCGCGCCGCTTCCAACGCCAGCCGCGTCTTGCCCATGCCGCCCGGCCCCACCAGCGTCAGCAGGCGACATTCCGGTTCGCGGAGAAGGGCGACAACTTCGGCCACTTCTGGGGCGCGGCCAATGAAGGGGGTGGCCTGGGTGGGCAGATTGTGGCGCGGGCCAAGCACGGGTGTGGGGCTGCTGCCGGGTGTGGTTTCAAAACGGGGGCGGATGGCGAGTGCCAGTTCATCATTGCCGGCGATGATGGCCTCTAGCTGTGCCCCCACCAGGCGGGCGCTGCCCACGCGGCGGCTGCGCTCTTTTTCTAACATGCGGTAGACGAGGGCGGCCAGGGATTCGGGCACGTCGGGGCGGAATTGGGCCAGGTCGGGCGTGGGGCGGGTGAGGATGGCGGTGATGGTGGCAGCGAGTTGGGCTTCTTCAAACGGCCGTCGCCCGGCCAATAGTTCATACAGCACCACGCCAAATGACCAGAGGTCGGCACGGCCGTCAATGACCACCCCCTGGCACACTTCCGGGCTGACGTAGGCGTAAGTGCCCGTCAGTAGCCCCGTTTCCGTGATGCGATCCAGGTCGCCCATGTGGGCCACGCCAAAGTCCGTCAGGCGCGGCGTGCCGTCGGCGGCCAGCAGGATATTGGCCGGTTTGATGTCCCGGTGGATGATGTGCAGATGGTGGGCACGGGTGAGGGCGTCGGCCAGTTCCAGGCCGATTTGCAGTACGCGCTCCAACGGCAGCGGCCCATTTTCGGCCAGCAGTTCGCGCAGCGAGCCGCCGGGCACATATTCCATGACGATGTAATGCTCGCCGCTTTCTTCGATGGTGTCCAGCACGGCGACGATGTTGGGGTGATTCAGGCGGCGTAGCGCCTCGCCTTCGCGGGCAAAACGTTGCACGCTGGTGGCGTCCAGGGTCATCACGTCGGCGCGTAGATGTTTGATGGCAACGGTTTTGCCGGTTTGTTGGTCGGTGGCGCGGTACACATCGCCCATGCCGCCGCGGCCAATGCGGTCGGCGGTGGGGTCGGTGATCTGGTAACGTTGGCCGATGAGTTGGTTCATAGTCACCCCATTATACGGCTACGGCCGTGTTTTTATGAGGTTACTTTGGTAGGAGTGGATGTCAGGGGTGGGGGTTTGGCATATACTCACAAAATGGTCAATTGTTAATGGTCAATAGTCAACGGTGAATGGGAATGTTGCATGGTAGATGTCATTGTTAATCTGAGTTTTGTTTTGTTTTTTATTGTGCTGGCAAATGTGATTGTGCGTCTGGGGGACGAGCGGTTACGGCAGTTGTTTGACGTGGGGTTGCTGCTCATTGGCATTCCGGTGTTGGTGGGGGGTATCTTTTTTGTGCTGGCGGGGGATGCGCGGGTGGCGCAATTGCGTGCGCCCAATGGGGAACAGATGTTTCCCTTTGTGACGAATGCGGTGGCGTTGGGGGTGGTGTTGCAGGTCACGGCCGTGTGGCAGATCATCGTTAGTTTGCGTTCCACCCGCCTGTTCCTGGCTCGTTTTCTGCCGCTTGATCCGGCTTCGGCCGTGCATACGCTGGCACTGGTGTGTGCGGGCTGGCTGATGGCCGTTTCCTTTATCCAGCTTACACAAAGCAGCGTGGCCGAAATTGTGCAGGCCATTGGCTCATTGCAACTGGGTAATGTGGTGGCGGAACAACTCTTTTTTGTGGTGGTGGCGGTAATTGGCGTTGGACTGTTCTTGCGTCGTTCAGCAGGGCAGGTGGCCTCCCGGCTTGGTCTGGAGCGACTGACATGGCATCAACTGTTTGTTGGCCTGGCCTGGATTTTTATCCTGGTGATGGTACAGGCGATGGCGGGCCTGATGTGGCAGATGCTTGACCCAGCGCAGTCGGAAATGATTGAAACGCTGAATCTGGAAATGCTGGGCGGGCTGGATTCGGTGGGGGCGTGGTTGATCCTGGCGCTGGCGACAGGTATTGGCGAGGAGATATTGTTCCGGGGGGCGTTGCAGCCGGTGTTGGGGTTGGGGGTCACGGCCGTGCTGTTTGCGTTGGTTCACGTGCAATATGGTCTGCTGACCCCGGCCACGCTGGCGTTACTGATCATCGGCCTGGCTCTGGGCATTCTGCGGCAGCGATACAGCACCACCCTGGCGATTTTTGTCCATGCCGGGTACAACTTTGTGTTGGGGATGTTGGCGCTGCTGGCAACGGCCGTGACCTGACTGTTTTTTGCTCCGCTCCGTGCGTTTTGTTATACTACCGACCGTCCGGGGCATGGCGCAGCTTGGTAGCGCGCTTCAATGGGGTTGAAGAGGTCGTGGGTTCGAATCCCGCTGCCCCGACTGGACAGAAAAAGAGACGCCGCGTGGGATTCTACGTGGCGTTTTTCTTTAGGGGGATAATGGCGTGACAAACGCCAGGATATTGGGAATGAGAATGAACGGCGATCATAAAATTCATAAAGTGCAAATGGGTCTAACGCTGCTTTTGCTGATATTAGGGGCGCTGCTCATTGTGTTGGCTATTGGCGCGGAGACGTTGGGATTAGACCTGACGCCCGGCTTTGGTATGGCCCAGATGTTTCAACTGTTGGTGGGGCTAACCTGCCTGACGCTGGCCGCTTTTTTATATGCCCGTTCGCTGCGGCCAGCGGATGCGCCCCGTTCATTGCAGGCGGATATTGGGGTGCGGCTGGCAGCAACGGGGCTGGTTTTTGCCTATGTGGTGGGGCTGGCCGATTTGATCGGTATTGGGACACATGTGAATCCACGTTTTGAACGGCCGTTTGTAGGGCCATTTCAGTTAGGCGGGCTACTGTTGGCCGTGGGGATGATCGTGGTGGGATTGGTGTTGTACCACACCAGCCGTGGCGCGGGACGAGAGAAATCTTCGATGGAATTTTTGGTCAACGGCAACGGCGAAAATCATTAGCAACAAGCAGGAGATTGATGGTATGCCATTTCAGTTTACGCCATTAGAAATTCCCGATGTCATTCTGGTTGAAACCAGACGGTATGGTGATGATCGCGGTTTTTTTATGGAGACTTACCGCCAGGCCGATTTTGCCGCCAATGGCATTTCCGGCCCATTTGTGCAGGATAACTGTTCCCACTCGGCGCAAGGGGTGGTGCGTGGGCTGCATTACCAGATTCCCCCTTATGCGCAGGGGAAGTTGCTGGTGGCTGTGCAGGGTGAAATTTTTGATGTGGCGGTGGACATCCGGCAGGGTTCGCCCACGTATGGGCAGTGGGTGGGGGCGGTGTTGTCCGCGCGTAACGGCCGTATGCTCTACATCCCCCCCGGTTTTGCACATGGCTTTTGTGTCACCAGCGAGTCGGCTACGTTGACCTATAAAGTGACCGAGGTGTACGTGCCGGAATACGAACAGGGGATTATGTGGAATGACCGGGCTATCGGTATCAATTGGCCGGTGGCTAACCCTATCCTCTCTGGCAGAGACAAACAATTGCCCACGTTAGCTGAAGTGGCAAACCCCTTTGTCTGGCCGATGCGGTAAACAACATAGCTTTTCTGGCCTACTCCTCTATCTTTGCCAGGATGCCATTGGCTATATTTTGTCCGATCACCTTAGTCAGGCCGTTTATCTGAATAGTAATAGGCCCTTGAAACGGGGCAATAGCTATTACCTGAACGTGCGCGCCTGGAATTAGACCAAGTTCAGCCAGATAACGCAGCAATTCTGCATTGCTATCATCCAAAATGCGAGTGATGGTGGCCTGGGCGCCGGGAGCGATGTAGGCCAACGGCCGTGCATCCACCCACGTCATCGCCCCTTCTTTGTTGGGAATGGGATCGCCGTGCGGGTCAAACTTGGGATGGTTCAGGGCGGCAGCAATACGCTCCTCCAGCTTTTCGCTGATGAAATGCTCCAGAATATCTGCCTGCTCATGTACTTCATCCCAGGTGAAGCCTAACGCTTCAATCAGGTAGAGTTCGATCAATCGGTGATGGCGAATAACCTCCAACGCAACTTTCTCACCGGCATCAGTGAGGGTGACGCCATAATGTTTTTCATAATTGACCAGGTTAAATTTTGCCAGCCGTTGAATCATGCTGGTGGCCGACGCGGGTTTCACACCGCGCGCCTCAGCAATGCGTGAGGTTGAAACCGGTGACTCTTCTTGCGCCAACATATAAATGGTCTTGAGGTAATCCTCAACCGCCTGATGATTGAGATTATGACGTTGTAGGGAGGTGCCTTCCGGTAACGATTTGATTTCGGGCATGATGCGCGAGATTATAACAGAAAGAAAGGAACAGGGGACAATGACGGCCGTGCCTGGGCACGGCCGTCTCCTCTCACTATAATCCACGCCATGTATAGTCCAAAACGAACCATCTGGCGGCTGATAGTTATCCTGGCAGCCATCGGCTTGATAATATCTTTATTCCCGGCGGCCACCTCGCTCTATGACCTGACGGGGGAAGCCGCGTTGGCCGGGCAATTACGGGGGGCGCTGCATTGGCTGAACACAGCCGTGCGCCCCCAACCCGCGCTTGCCCCGAATGCACCCCTCGAAAATGCCGATGTTTCCCCCTTTGGTGTCAATACCTTTTTGCAGCTTGAAGTGGAAGAGGCTAAACGCGCTCACAGCCTGGAACTGGCGCGGCAGGCCGGTTTTACCTTCATTCGCCAGGAGTTCACCTGGGAAGATATTGAAGTGCATGGCAAAGGGGATTTTGTAGACCGGCGTAATGATCCCAACGGCGTGGATGCCTGGCTGAAATATGACCATATTGTGCAATTAGCGGAGGAACACGACATTGTCATCATTGCCCGGCTGAGCAACCCGCCCGCCTGGTCGCGGGCGCTGCCGGAAGAAGAAACTGGCTCCCTAGCCCCGCCCGATGATTACCAGGATTTTGTGGATTTTGTCACGGCCGTTGCCAGCCGCTACCAGGGGCGCATCCATTATTATCAAATCTGGAACGAACCGAACGGCAATGGCGAGTGGGGTAATCACCAGCCCGTGAACCCGGAGCAGTATACCGACCTGTTGTGCCGGGCGTATGAAGCCGTCAAAGCCGTAGACCCCACGGCCGTTGTGTTGGCTGGCGCACTCACCCCCACCGTAGAACTCAGCCCCGCTAACGTGAACGACCTGGTCTTTTTGCAGCGTATGTACAACGCGGGCGCCGCCAACTGTTTTGATGTGATGTCCGCACAGGGATATGGCCTGTGGTCAGGCGCAGCTGATCAGCGACTGCGGCCAACGGTTATAAATTTCCCCCATCATCTACTCATCCGTGACCTGATGGTGCGCAACGGCGATGCCGCCAAACCCATCTGGATTAGCGAGATGGGGTGGAATGTGACCCCGGAAGGCATGGAAGCACGTTATGGCCGGGTGACGGAGGCGCAGCAGGCGCAGTATGCGGCAGAGGCCTATGAGCGCATCCAGGCCGAATGGCCCTGGGTGGGGGTGAGTGCCTATTGGTTCTTGAAACGGCCGTCGGATAGCGAACAAAACGACCCCTGGTATTACTTCCGCCTGCTGGAACCAGATTTTACCCCTCTGCCGGTGTATACCGCCCTGGTTGAACAGGCGGCTCAAAACGAACCTGTTGTTCCCCTCCCCAGCTGGATATATGCTTGGGCACAAATCCGCCCCGTACTCTTTGCGTTCAGCGCCGCCATTCTCTTTTTTGCATTGTTGCACTGGCTGATGCCAGAGGATTGATTTGTGCAATCGGGCGTCGGCTGTACTGTGCCAGGGCAAACACTCTTAATCCAATCGTAAAAAGTAACCTTCGCCACGTGCGGAAAGCAGGAAACGGGGCCGTTTGGGGTCCGGCTCCACCTTCAGGCGCAGCCGGTTGATCGCCTTTTCTACCACCGAGCGCGTTTTGCCATCTCCCCACACATGCGCCAGCAACTCATCCACCTGGCACACCTGGTTTTTGTGGGCCAGCAGATACTCCAACAAGCGCCCTTCCAGAGAGGTCAACGACACTTCGCGGTTGTCCAGATAAAGCAGCCGTTTTTCCGGCAAATAAGTTAATTCGCCGGTTGTGGCCGGGGTCACGGCCGTGCGCCCCTCTTTCTCCACCCCCAGCCCCGTTTCCCGCTCGATCCACCAGGCAAACACATCGGCAAACAGGGAGACACGGCCGTCGCGCTCCTCCACCACCCCCAATTGCCGCGTAAGCCGCTTGAGCATGATCGCATCCGGCTCCTGGCCTCCCTGCCCCAACGCCGCCAATGCTTGCTGTTCTTCCACGGTGCGCCGCTGCCACAACTGGCGGCAAAGCCATTCCACCTGCCTATCCAGCCGCATATCGGCCGCCACCGTGGGCAATATCTTTTCTGCCTGCTCATACGGCCGTGCTTCAAACAGATACCCCAGGGCAATTTTAAGCAGCGCCGAGTGCCGCCCGGCATCTTGCAACAAAAACGCCAGTTCCGTCGCTGACAGAGAAGGTTGACGCTCGGCAACGGCCGTTTCCTGGCACAACTGCATCGCTTCCTCGGCCATCAACAAAGCCAATGATCGGTCATGGAACGTGTTGGCAAAAGAAGAAACCTGCATCTCCATCTCCTCACGGCGCAACACCTTATCCGTCAGTTCAACCAGCGAATCGTTACCGGTAATAACAAACGCCAGCGACTCAGCATAGCGCGTGGCCAACGCCCGCAGCCAATCCAGATCACGGCTGGTAAACCCACGCAGCAGCAGATCAAAATCATCAATCAGAAAAAAAATGCGCGGGCGAGCCGTATCCGAAAGCAGCAGTTCAATGCCTTCGTCCAGCGCATCAAAGAGGGCGCGGTCATCATCATCGGTGGAAACGGCCGTGTCCCATTCCACCCCCAACCCCGCCGCTCGCTGCGCCTGATCCAGCCGGGTCACCATCTCCCGCCAAAACGTCAACGCCCGGTGATCGGGCAATTCCGCCAGCCGCAACACCACATACAGTGCCACCTGCTCCGGCAGCGTGCCCAACTGCCGCGCCGCCACCTGCATCAGCAGCGAACTTTTGCCACTGCGTGGTTCGCCCACAAGATTACAATTCTGCGGCGACGGCCGTGCCAGCAAATCCGCCAACCACCCCAATTCCACCTGCCGCCCCACAAAACCCGTCACCTGCAACACCGGTTCCCGGCTCAAATAACCACTCATGTTCATTTCTCTTCGTTCTCTCTGTTCGTAGTAGGCGATTTATCGCCTTCAGAAGGCGATAAATCGCCTACTACGAACCTCTGGTTCGCTCTTTTAACACACGGTCAACCGTATAATTCTCCCGCAGCCAGCGCCGGAATAGCGGCATTTTAATGATGTACTGTTCCCCTTTGCTCATCACCGTGTCCATCTGCGCCAGGTCTTGCAGCACATACCAGAGGCGCGGTGTATCCACCAGCACGCCGCTCAGGAGGCTTTCCATTTCCGCCAACGGCATCATTTCCGCCGCACCATTCGCCATTGTCACCAACGCCAGCTTGCTCAAGAACTGCTGCGGCCGTGTCAGCCCCGCTGAACTACCCCACAAATGATTAAAAAACTGCTCCCCCTGCTCCGGCAGCCAGCCAGTCAATAACTGCTCCACATGTTCATCGGCAATCACTTCGCGCTCCTCCCGTTCCGCACGAGACATCAATTCGCCACACAACCATTGCAAGTAATATGGGTGACGGGCCGTGAGGGTCAGCAGGGCGTCTACGGCCGTCGGCGTATACACCACCCGCTGTGCCGGTTCCACCACCAACTGCCGCGCCGCCGGTTCATCCAGGCAATCCACCTTCTGATACCGCGCCACCTCCAGCATAAACGACGCATCTGGCTGGCTCAGCAGCGAATCCAGCACCCCGCCACCGCTGAAAATGATGCTCAACCCACCCCGGTGCTGAATCAGGCTGCGAAAAGCCAGATTGATGTCCGCCAGACTCACCTCTTCCTCGGTGAGATGGGGCAGCAGTTGAAATTCGTCAA
Organism: uncultured Ardenticatenaceae bacterium; assembly: GCA_964467705.1. Classification (GTDB taxonomy): domain Bacteria; phylum Chloroflexota; class Anaerolineae; order Promineifilales; family Promineifilaceae; genus CAADGU01. The sequence goes on from CAYXUZ010000127.1 coordinate 10,158, forward strand.
TAATCAGCACAATTTGTTTGTCACGCAGATGGGGGTTGTTGTCCAAAAAGCTGCGGAAATAACCAAGCGGGTCGCGCCGCAGCCGGTTGATGCGCGGCGTCACTTCCGGGTGACCGATGGCCTGGGCCACTGCCCGCAAAATATCGCGGATGAAGATGGTGGTGGAACGGCCGCTCAGCCGCTGCATATCCAAAAAAACCAGCACATAATCCTGGCTGGCCATCACCCGCTGTTGGAATTCCAGCAGC
>CAYXUZ010000127.1:10415-19167 GCA_964467705.1 uncultured Ardenticatenaceae bacterium
TTGCCAATGCGGCGCGGCCCCCAGAGCAGCACCGCTTCACCGGGGCGCACATCCCGCAAATTATTGATCAGTTCGCGCAATTCACGGCGACGGCCGTAAAAACCCGCCCCACTCACCGGCCGCAGCGTATATGGGTTGTCAAAATGGCGTGCCAGCACCGAATCATGCATCGGTTGGCCGGAAAGCGTGGGGGCGCGCCGCTCCACCTGGCGCACCATCTCAATCCCCTCCAACTGCGCCACCAGCCTGTCCAGCCGCCAGCGCGGAATTTCGCCCAGCCCCAACACAATACGCGCCGAACCATCCGCCAGGCGGTCGGCATAAAAACTGGTCATGTTGATGTCGGCATCGGTGATGACCTGGCTCACATCCCGCACCAGACCGGGGCGATCCAGCGCCAGCAGTTGAATCTCCGCCCTGGGCTGGCTGTCAATCAGCGGCCATTCCGCCTGAATCAACGGCCCCAAATGGCGCACCTTGTGGCAGTTGGCGCGGTGAATGGTAAGCACGCCTCCTTTGGTAACGTACCCTACAATGGCGTCGGGCGGGGCGGGGCGGCAGCAGCCCGCCAGCCGTTGGGACATATCTGCTTCGGCCAACGAGACAATGGTGGCATGAAGGGGAGTGGGGTCATCGCCGCTTTCGGCCGTTTCCTGCATCAGCCGCACCAGGCGGCCCAGGTCAACCTGGTTCAGACCGGCGGCCAACAGCAAGGCGTCACGAGAATCAAAACCAAGCTGCCGGGCAACGGCCGTGAGCCGATTCATCACCAGCGGCGCAGAGAGCGTCAGCCCGGCCGGGCGCAGCGCCTCGTCCACCTTTTGCCAGCCACTTTCGGCGGCGTGTTGTGGCTTTTGCGCCTTCAGCCAGCGGCGAATGGCGCTGCGGGCACGCGCCGTTTTGACAAAACCGAGCCAGTCCGGGGACGGCCCCACATTGGCTGCCCCGGTGAGAATGCGCACCACGTCCCCATTTTCCAACACCTGATCCAGCGTCACTTGCTTCCCATTGACCAGAGCGCCGGTGCATTGGTGCCCCAGCCCCATGTGGATGGCATAAGCAAAATCTACGGGTGTGGCTCCGGCCGGCAAGGCGATAAAGTCGCCAATGGGGGTGAGTACGCCAATTTTCCCGGCGGGTGGTTCCTGCCAGGCCGGGAACGGCGATTGCAGTGTGATGGCAACACCGCGCCACACGGCCGTGATCCCATAATCGGCCACCACGTCCATCCCGGCATCACGGATGACCACCGGCAACCATTCCCCTTCGTCCAGATGCACGCGGGTATGCAGCCCTCGATAGCCGTTAGGCCGGGGCGCGGCAATGTAGTCCCAAATCTGCCCTGGCTCTGGCGGCCACAGGGCGTGAACCACACCCATCGCCTGGTAACAGGCGGCCACATCCGGGCAAATGAGAATGACGGGATCGGCCAGATGCAGGGGGATTTCCTTTTGGGTCATCGCTTCCAGCCGGTGCATATCAAACAGGCTGCGGTGGCGGCTGAATATCCGGGTGGGAAATGATTGGGTGGCAAAGGCTGTTTGCATTTGCCGGATGATGGGTTGGGTGGCGGCCTCACGCGCTGCCTCCGGGTAACGACGCTGCAAGTCGCCAAATAATGTGGGCTGCAAAATGGCAAAGGCGTGGTCTTCCAACTGGCGCTTGGCAATGCGCATACCCAATCGCTCGGCAAACGGGGCAAAGATGGACATGACACCGTTGGCAAAAGCGATTTGCCGCGCCTCTGGCAAGACGTTTAATGAGGCAAAATTGTGCAGCTTATCGGCGATTTTGATGACGACGGCCAGGGGCGCACGCTGCAACATCAGGGCCACCCAGGGCAGTTGGTCGGCTACCTGGGCCATGCGGTCCTGGGCAGAGTCGGGGTAATCGCCAGAGTAGGGCGCACCCAAACGCCCCAGCCGGGAGATGTTTTCGACGAGTTGGGCTACTTCTGGGCCGAGTTTCTCCGTGACCTCCGCCAGCCCCACCCCGGCGGCATATTTCTCTTTGCGAATGTCGTGCAGCAGGGCAGCGGCCAGCACAGGGGCCGGGGCTTGCCAGTGAGCCAGTTGGGTGGCTACGGCCGTGACGTGTTCGATATAGGGGCTGCCATCCTGCCGCAGGAAACCGGCGTGGGCCTGGGCCGCCAGGGCATAAGCCTGGGCAACTATTTGTTGGTCAGAGAGGGATAGGTAACTAGAGGTGAGAGAGGTGAAGGATGGGGGAAGGGTGACGGCCGTAAACTCAGTTGCCATGCCGTCAGTATACGCCGTCGCCGTCGTATTGTCCACATAACGACGTTTTGCGGACGGCCGTTTGTCGGTGTGGAGGCGCGACCCATAATCGGATTACGGATTACAGGTCACGAATTACGGATTACCGAATATAAAGCCGCCCATCATGCCCCGTCTCCGCCCAGGCACAGGGGTCTTCCAGATAACCACACTGGTAGCCAGCAGAGCATTTGCGCAGCAGCACACGGTAGCCTTCACCAGTGCCATCCTGGAAACCAGTGGGGTAGATACGCTTTTCCATCAATTCCACTTCCCGGCCAACAACCTGACAATTTTTAGTGCCCAACTTGACCCATTTTTCTATGGACATGGTTGCTTCCTCTGCTCCAGGTGTCTGGCGACGATGCCAGAACGCCTGTGGCGATATGACACAGATAATAGAGGGAGGAATGGGCGGCTAAAAGTGAGGAATGCCACGAGAAGGCAAAACAAACGTCATTGGTACATCTGTTTTCTAGGCAGGCGTTGTTTCTGGGGTAACGGTTATGATCACGTTGCCCTGTTTGCGGCCGCTTTCCACATACCGGTGAGCAACGGCCGTGTCCGCCAACGGATATCGCCGATCAATCACCACTTTGATCTGCCCCGCTTCAATTAACCCCAGCAGGAGGCGGACATCTTCCGGTTGGTAGCTGGCGGCCTCAAAGATGACCTGTTTGTCGGTGGTACGGTTTGTCCACGCCGCCCGGAACATGCCGGCAAGGGTAGGGTTGCCCAGGATGTAACGGCCGTTTGGCCGCAATGCTCGGATCGTCCGGGAAAAGGAACTCTTGCCGACTACATCAATCACCACGTCATACTGTTCGCCGTTGCGGGTGAAGTCCTCCTGGGTGAAATCTATCACATGATCTGCACCAATGGAACGCAACATGTCCAGTTTATTGGTATGGTCTACGGCCGTGACCTCCGCCCCCCACGCTTTGGCAATCTGCACCCCGTAGGTGCCAATACTGCCACCCGCGCCGTTGATCAACACCCGCTCACCACGCTGCACCTTCCCCTTCCTCAGAAAATGGATGGCGTTCATACCGCCGGTGGGGATGGTCGCTGCCTCTTCATAGCTCAAATTCACTGGTTTGGGCCACACCAATGTCATAGCCGATTGCACAGGCAGGCAGGCAAATTCGGCATACGCGCCCAGCCGCAGCCCGGTGGCAGCAAATATCGGATCGCCAACCTGAATTTGTGTTGCGTTTTTGCCAATAGCCGTCCGGCCAACGGCCGTCACGTCTCCAGCCAACTCCTGCCCCAAAATCGTGATCCGGCGCGGTTTGCGCCAGCCGAAATAGAGCCGAAAAGGCAGCCGGAACATCGGCGACAGGGTGAGGTCACGCACCTCACAATCCCCGGCCGTGACGGTGGCGGCATGGACTTTGATCAGGATTTCATTCTCATTGGGCGCGGGCGTAGCCACCTCTTGCAGTTGCAGCACCTCCGGCGGGCCATAGTTTGTCCAAACAATCGCTTTCATATATCCCTGTTATTCTCCATTTTCATGCGCGGTTTCGGCCCATGATTATCACCACATTCCCCCTTTTGTGCCCCGATTCCACATAGCGGTGCGCCTCGGCCGTCTGCTCCAATGGGAAACAGCGGTCAACCAGCCCTTTAATTTTGCCCGCTTCCACCATCTCTTTAATCACTTCCAGATCGGCCGCGTTGTCACCGACCAGAGCGCAGATTATTTTTTTGTCGCCGACGATAGAGGTCCATAACATTTGCCAGACCGCCTTCATCTTAAAGCTGGCTAACAAATAGATACCACCCGGCTTGAGAGAATTTTTGCAGCGGGCGAAGGAGCTTTTGCCTAAAATGTCCAGAATCAGGTCATAAGTCTGGCCGTTTTTGGTGAAATCTGCTTTTCTGTAATCAATTACCTCATCCGCGCCCAATGCCTGCACAAAGGCTAGCCGGGGTGTACCGCACACGCCGGTGACGTGTGCCCCCTGCGCCTTTGCCAGTTGCAGCGCGGCCGAGCCAATGGCTCCGCTGGCGCCGTTGATCAACACCTTTTGGCCGGGCCGGATGTCTACTTTTTTCAGGATGTTGAGGGCCATGAGAGCGCCATAGGGGACAACGGCCGTTTCCGCATGGCTCAAATTGGCCGGTTTGCGGGTCACGGTGCCCGTTTCCGGCATACAAAGATATTCGGCGTTAGCGCCCATATTCATACCGCGATACCCAAACACCAGGTCGCCGGGTTTGAAGCGGGTGACTTTGTTACCAACCGCCTCAACCACCCCGGAAAACTCGCTGCCGAGGATGTGGTTTTTGGGCTTATTCCAGCCAAAGGAGAAACGCGCGGGTAACATGAAGATCGTGGGCATGTTGAACTCTGCGTTAGAAATGTTTTTGAAATTGCGGGCGACGAGGTCTCCATAGTTCACGGCCGTAGCGTGAACCTTCACCAGGATTTCATTCTCTTTGGGTGTCGGTTTGGCTACCTCTTGCACATGCAGCACCTCCGGCGGCCCATATTTTGTGTAAACAATCGCTTTCATTTGAATTTATTCCTTATGCATTGGAGATCGAGAGATTTACTCTCCTAATCTCCATAAACAAACTTCACATCAAGCCACTGGAGCCGACGGGATGCGTCTTGCGTGTATCCGCCGGGCACGCTGTCTGCGGATAACCCACTCCGCTACCGCAATGTTGATGACCCAACCGGCGCCCATCAGCATGGCTCTGGTAAATTCGTCCGGTTCGCCAAACAACAGAAACCAGGGCAAATGGGTCAGCACCTGTGTTCCCGCTCCCAGCCCAATGGCGTAGCCACGAATCATCCATTCGCCATGCCGGGGGAAGTTGCGCTGCTGCACGGCCGTGACGCCCAGAATTATGGACAGCAGCATGGCCGAGCCGAACACAAGCCGCATCACATAAAGAAGTTCCCCATCACTCGCAGGCAAAGGATAAAATAGCGTCATCCACAAACCGGAAAATGCGGCCGCCAGGCCGGCCGGAACCAGGATACGCCCAGAAGTACGATGCCATTTGGGTTTCCGGTGGCGAAAAGTGGCCACGAACTGAAATGCGCCCAGGATGGAATAGAGTGTGACACTCAGGATGTGTACCACCACTGGCAGGGGCGAGGCGAAAAAGCGGGCATTTTCTGGGGTGATTTCCGCGCCGCCACCCAGGCCGCTGCCTAACTCGGCGATGCGGGCCGCCCCGGCGAGTACCGGAACCAGACTGAGCAGGATCAGTCCAACGGGTATGAGCCATTCTGCCTTGTTTCCTTGTTTTCTGTTTGACTTCATTTTGAATCTCCTTAATGGTTGATTTAAACACAGGTTGAACCAACACCAGTGGCTTCTCCTCTGGTGTGATCTGTCTGGCATCTGAGGATGCCAGACTCCACATTGTTCAATTGTTGGGTTCAGGATTAGATGGGATCGTCTTTCGGCTCGTAGGTAAAGACTTCTTCCAGCGGCGAGTCCAGGACGAAGGCGATGCGAAAGGCCAGTTCCAGCGAGGGCGAGTATTTGGCGTTTTCGATGGCGATGATGGTTTGCCGCGTCACGCCTACTTTTTCTGCCAACTGTTCCTGCGTCATCTCGTTGTGGTAAAAACGTAATTTGCGAATGTTGTTGCTAATGCGACTCTTGCCCATCTTAGAACCCCCTGCGATAGAGCACCAATCGGAAAATATCGCCCGACACTTGCGCTACCAGCCCAGAGAGAATCAGCAAGCTGAACATCACATATGGCGACCGACCCAGGGCAAAGCTGAGCATTGCCAGCAGAGTGCCGATGGAGGAAACAAGATAAGCCACTTGTGTGCCCCGTAAATCAATCAATTTGTCGCGCTCATCTTCAGAATCATCGATCTTGGGGTCCTCATCACCTGTCCTGATAACCTCGAAAATGGCAAACCCTACATGGGCGAGGATGGTGAGGATAATGGTGGCAATGATTCCCATCACAACGACGCCCGCCCACAAGCCAAAAACATCGTCTGTCAGACCGCCGTTGCGCCACATCTGTGTTATCTGTTTCAGATAGAATCCCAAAATGAGGGTGAACGTTACCAAAGATACGGTCACATTCTTTTCTTTGTAAGACATCGTGTTCTCCTTTACAGACCTGACAGGTTTTTTCAAACCTGTCAGGTCTTTTTTTTCTTTACACTGAGTAATATATGATTGACAAATAGTAATATATCTTTTACTAAATGTCAAGTATTCTTTACATGCAATGGTAAAAAAAGAGGTCGTTGCCCGGCAACGGCCGTGACCCCACATCTCTCTACGCTATCCCCCTACACCCACTTCCAGGCCACCCAAACCGTGATCACATTAAAGGCCAGCCCCACCACGATCAGAAATTTGTCATACGCGCCAGGATAAGAAGGCAAACCAACCAGATTAAACAAAAGGAAAAAGAGGGCGACGATAATGTTGGCCCAGCGGTTCACCGGCTGTGGCAGCACCAGCACGAACAGGACCATCAAAATGGGTATCAGCATCAGCATCGCAATGCCCAACAACATCCCCTGCGAGAGTGGCTGCCCACCCATTTCACCGGGCTTAAAATCCCCGGCAAAAATCCGTATTACATCCCCTAACAAGTAGGTCAGCATGAGTGCCACCCACAATGCAGAAAGTTTGATCTGTATATCGCTCATGTTCAGTTTCCTGGCACGGCCGTGACGCAATTTCCCCAATCACCAACACACCAACCTACCTGCCCACCGTGATAACCACCTTGCCGCGGGCGTGTCCTTCGGCCGCATACCCCATCGCCTCCGGGATTTTGTGGAACGGATACGTCCGGTCAATTACCGGCGTCATTTTGCCAGCTTCCATGAGTTCCCGTAGCATCGTCAGGTCTTCTCTGTTCGTTTTGGTCATAAACATGCTGCCTTGCTGGCGAATGAACGGCGACCGCAACATGGACTTGACCACATAACTCATGCCGCCATGCCCACTGTTGGGGATGATCACACCCTGCGGTGTCAGCGTCCGCCGCATATCAGAAAATGAACGATTACCCACATTATCCAGGATAAGGTCATAGCGACGGCCGTTCCGCGTGAAATCTTCTTGGGTGTAATCCACCGCATGATCCGCACCAATGGAGCGAACCATTTCTACGTTGCGACTGCTGCAAACGCCAGTCACCTCCGCCCCCAACGCCTTCGCAATCTGCACCGCAAACGTGCCCACACCACCCGCCGCCCCATTGATCAACACCTGCTGCCCCGGCTGCACCTGGCCCGCATCCCGCAACCCTTGAAGGGCTGTGAGACCAGCAGTCGGCACGGCCGCTGCCTGTTCAAACGTCAGGTTCGTCGGTTTGCTGGCCATCTCATTGGCCGGTGAGATCACATACTCAGCAAAAGCGTGATTGACCACGCCATACACCTCATCACCCGGCCGCCACTGTGTTACCTGGCCACCCACCGCCTCCACAACCCCGGCTACATCCCAACCAATGATGTAATCCTTTGGTTTGGGAAAGCCAATAGTGAACCGAATCGGCCAGGGGCTGCCTTTCATGGAGAAGTAGTCCCCGGCATTCAGTGAAGTGGCGTATACACGCACCAATACCTGCTCATCTGTGATCACCGGTTTGTCTATCTCCTTGAGTTGGAACACATCCGGTGCACCGTAACCGTTTTGTACAATAGCTTTCATTTTGAGTAACCTCCTTAATTTGTGCTCAGGTAGATTCAAGAGCAACCTTTTCCCATCGTTCGACATTAACGCCTTTGATCAATAACCACAGCGGCAAGAGCAGTTCCCCCCAAAACGTAAACCCGGCAATGGCCACGCCATATTCGGGCACAAGGAAGGCGGCAAAACTATCTATCAGATAACCAAAACAGCCAATCATCAGCAAAATGCCCAAAATTCTGGGCAGGAAGCCGGATTTGAAAACCAGATAACCCATGGGAAAGAGCCAAAGCCCCCAAAAAATACCGGCAATATGGATTCCATACTTGTGCAACTCAAGAAAGAAAGTAGCGAACGCTTGCAACTGCACGGCCGTAAAGACAGTTAAAAACTCCGCCCCACTCAACAGCAGGAGGACGGCAAACTGGTTAAGCTCATTCAGCATGGCAATGGGGATAGCCAGCAAAAGGAATATCACCATCAGCACCGCCATGTTTTTATTCACATGTTTGAGCAACTTGTATAAAAACAGAACCACGAACAAATTGACCAATGGGATAATGAGCGCAGCCACAATGGTGAGACGGTACAGCGATTCAACAGCCATGATATTATGAGCCGTCGCGCCCGCATCACCGGGCACAATCAGCACGGTGGGCACATACAGAATGCCAATGATACCCAGTGGGAGCAGAAGCAGATATAGAACGCCAGCCACTCTGGCATAAACAAGCGGCGACGTTGTTTTAGTTTCAGTTGAACTCATTTTTCCTTCCTTTAATAGACCTCTTGCAAAAGTCATTCTGACTTAAGCGATAAGTTGTAAATCGCTGC
>CAYXUZ010000128.1:0-2443 GCA_964467705.1 uncultured Ardenticatenaceae bacterium
GATTCACACCATGCTCAAACGCCTCGCTGCCGCTTAATTTTCAAATGGCCTCTAACTCCCACTGCCCCTTATAAAGGGCCTGTTCATCCAGATAAAGTTCATTCAACAACACTCCATTAACCAATACTCCTTCATCTCCAACTTCCACTGTCTCACCGGGCAAGCCAATGACTCGACTTAGAAACAAAATGTCGGGATTCGGATTATGGGGAGGATCAAAGAGGATTATATCCCCCCTTTGTGGTAAGGAAGCATTGTATGCCTGTTCATCAATGCCAAGTATGGTATCGGGGGGGAATGTTGGCTCCATTGAGCTACTATGCATCAAAAAAAGGCTATCAAGTGAGTTACCAACTCCACAAGCAGTGATTGCCAGCAAAAATAGAATCATTAAAAAACCAAAAAACTTGTTCATTGGTTATCGTCCTTTGTCGGATGCTGCCCAGTAATGCACTTCTGGCACTTCCCGCAGCCGGGCGGCGGCCTGTTCGGCCGTCAGGTCACGCTGCGCTTCGCCCAACATTTCGTAACCGACCATGAACTTCTTCACGGTGGCGGAGCGGAGGAGCGGCGGGTAGAAGTGGGCGTGGAGCTGCCAAAAAGAGAGATTGGGAGATTGGGAGATTGGGAGATTGGAGAAGGGCGCGCCGTGCCAGCCCATGGCGTAGGGAAAGCTAGTCTCGAACAGGTTGTCGTAGCGGGTGAGCAGCCGTTTGAGGATGTCGGCTAACGCATCCCGTTCGCCGTCGTCCAGGTCGGGCAGGCGCAGCACATGGCGGCGGGGGATTAACAGAATTTCATACGGCCAGACGGCCCAGTAGGGGACAAAGGCCGTCCACGCCCCATTTTGCACCACCACCCGCTCACCTACGGCCGTTTCCAATTGTTCATAATCGAGGAGGAGGGGACGGCCGTGTTCTTCCCAATATCGCCGCTGATTACCATCCTCCTTAAACGGCTCGTTGGGCAGCACATCCAGCGCCCAAATCTGCCCGTGCGGGTGCGGATTCGAGCAGCCCATGATCGCCCCCTTGTTTTCAAATACCTGCACCCAACGGTACATCTGCCCCAGTTCGGCCGTTTGTGCCGCCCAGGTATCCACCACGCTGCGAATGTCCGGCAGGGCCATCTCCGGCAGCGTCAGGTCGTGGCGCGGCGAGAAACACATCACCCGGCACGTGCCCTGCGAAGTCTGCGCTTGCAGCAACGGGTTGCCCGGCGGCGCGTCTGGCGCGGCGGGCATGAGGGCGGCAAAGTCATTGGTGAAAATAAACGTGCCGGTGTAATCCGGGTTGCGCAGGCCGCCGGCCCGTTCATTGCCGGGGCAGAGGTAGCAGGTGGGGTCGTAAGACGGCCGTGTCTCCGGCGGCGTCTTCTCAACCTGCCCCTGCCACGGCCGTTTCGTCCGGTGCGGTGACACCTGCACCCATTCGGCCGTGAGTGGGTTTAAGCGTCGGTGGGGATGTTCTGTTGGGTTGAACATAGTAAGTGAGCGGTGAGCGGTGAGCAGTGAGCGGTAACTGCTTACTGCTCACTGCTTACTGCTCACTCAAAAGGCGGCAGCCACTCCCCATGCGCTTCAATCAACTCATCCACCAGCGCCCAAATCTGGTCGAGGGAGAGTTCGGCGGCCGTGTGTGGGTCGAGCATGGCGGCGTGGTAGATATGTTCTCGCTTACCGGTGAGGGCAGCTTCGACGGTGAGCGCCTGCACGTTGATGTTCGTTTGCATCAGTGCCGCCAGATGGGGCGGTAGGCTGCCAATCTGCGTGGGTTGGATGCCGTTATGGTCTACCAGGCAAGGCACTTCCACGCAGCAATCGGCGGGCAGATTATCAATCAGCCCGTTGTTTTGCACATTGCCATAGATGATACGCGGCTGCCCCGTTTCCATGCTGTGAATGATGAGCGAACCATACTCACCGCTCCGTTCCACCGCCAGCGGAATGTCTTCGGCTTCAAAGACGGCCCGCATCTGCTCCCAGGCGGCAATCTGGTGTTCGCAGCGGGTGATGTATTCGTCCAGAGGGATGTTGAAATCCTGAATCAGGTCGGGGCGATCCCGTTTGATGAACCAGGGGGTGTATTCGCTGAAATGTTCGCTGGATTCGGTGACGAAGTAGCCCAGGCGGCGCAGCATGTCGTAACGGACACGATTCCAGTCAGGTACACGGCCGTCCTGGATAACTTTCACCAATTCTGGGTAGAGGTCGGTACGTCCGTCCGCCGTCACCCGCTCAAACGTCAGATAAAACGCCATATGGTTGATACCCGCGCACAGATAGTTGATCTCCTCATAGGGCACACGCAAATCCCGCGCCAGTTGGTGTGCCGTCCCCTGCACGCTGTGGCACAGCCCCACTGTGTTAATGTCTGACGCCTCACTGATAGCCCAACAGTTCATCGCCATAGGGTTTACGTAATTGAGAAAAGTCACGTCCGGG
>CAYXUZ010000128.1:2453-19057 GCA_964467705.1 uncultured Ardenticatenaceae bacterium
TAATGCCGCCAATGCCCAGCGTATCGGCAATCGTCTGGCGCAGGCCATATTTCTTGGGAATTTCAAAATCAATCACCGTACCCGGTTTGTAACCGGCCACCTGGATCATGCAAATGGCGTAATCGGCCCCATCTAACGCCGCCCGCCGATCCAGCGAGGTGGTGACGGTGGGGCGGGCGTTCACCGCCTGGGCTACTTTGTGCGCCACAATTTCGCTGGTGCGCATCCGCTCTTCGTCAATGTCGTGTAACACAATATGGGATTCGGCCAGTTCGGGAAAACTGAGAATGTCACCGAGCAGGTTCTTGGCAAAAACGGTACTGCCCGCGCCGAGAAAAGTAATTTTAGGCATCGTTCCTCCGCAATTTACGTGATGTGTGAGTCTTCCGGTCACGCATCACGTTTTGTTGGTTTCTATTAAAGCAATATCGCGGGCGGCGACGGTGACTGACTGGTTGTGGATGGTGGCGGTCAACGGCCGTTCCGCAAAATTCATCAGGATTGTAACCTCGCCGCGCCGGGCGGCAACCAGGCCCGGTGGCAGGTTTTCGGCCAGAGGGGTGATGTTGTTTTGGCTGAGCAAATGGTGTAACACGGCCGTCGCCTGCGCCCCTGTGGGATAAAAACCGAGGCTCGTCACACGGCCGTCGCCCACCCGATTTTCCGCCATAGCCGTTGCCCCGTTGCCGTAGTGCGCCAGGGGTACGGCCGTGTCCACCTGCAACGACTCCACCCAATAACTGGCCGCGCCTTCCAGACCGGGTATCTCGCTGTGCAGTTCCCAACCGGTGGATAGCGGTAAGGATTGCCAATCCGTCACGGTCAGCCCCGCCAGTTTGCGCAGCAGGCCGGGCAGCGGTGTTTCTGTCACCAGATTGCTGCCTGTCTTAAAACCGGAACGCACCCCCAGCAATAAATGGCCGCCCACGGCCACGTAGTGCTGCAAGGCTGCCGTTATCTCCGGCGTTACCAGGTGCAATGTGGGCGCTAAGACCAATGTATAAGGCGACAAATCGGCCGTAACCGGAACCAGGATCGCCGGGACGCCCATCCGTTGTAAGGCATGGTAAAAAGCGTAGCTGTGCCGCCAGTAATCAAAGTCAGCCCGGTGTGGCTGCTCTTGCAGCGCCCACAGGTCATCATATTGGCACAAAATGGCGACTTCGGTGTGGACAGGTTGGGCGGTTAGCTGCCGCATCTGCTCTTGTTCAGCGACCATCGTTTGTAATTCGGCCATGCCCACGTCGGCACGGCCGTCATGCCGCAGCAGGCCGGAATGGTACTGTTCCTGGGCAAACAGGCTGGCGCGCCAGCGGAAAAAGAGGATGGCGTCTGCGCCATGCGCCAGGGCATGCCAGCACCACAACCGCACCGTGCCGGGGCGAATACCGGGATTCAATTCGCCCCAGTTGATGTGCCCGCACTGCTGCTCCATGATCCAGAACGGCCGTTGCCTTAACCCGGCTATCAAATCATGCGCCATACCGGTGATGATCGGGTCGCCCACGTCATAGGCATACTCGATGGGGGCATGGGGTTCGGGCGGTTGCAAACGGCCGTGCCACCTTTCCGGGTTGCCGGTGGGGTAGTTGTCCCAGGTGACAAGATCGAGCGGCGCGGCCAGGTCAAACTGGTTCACATCGCGGAACAGCCCCATAAAATTATGGGTGACAAAGCGACCCGGCGCACCGCTGCGGATAATGTTTATCTGCTCCTGCTGGTAGCTCACGATACTGTCCGAGCAGAAGCGGTAGTAATCCAGCAGATGACTGGGGTTTTTTTTGTCAATACGGCCGTCGGGCGGCATGATTTCCGCCCAATCACCATAGGTTTGTGACCAGAAGACCGCGCCCCAGGCATCGTTGAGGGCGGCGATGCGGCCGTAGCGTTTTTGCAGCCATTGGTGGAAAGCAGTGGCGCAATGGGAACAGTAGCAGCGACCCGATTTGCCGCCGCCAAATTCGTTGTCAATTTGCCAGCCAATGATGCCGGGATGACGGCCGTACCGCCTGACCATTGCCTGCACGATGCGGCGGCTAAAGTGGTGGTAGGTGGGGCTATTGGGACATGTGTGGCGGCGGGTGCCATGCTGGCGGGTATGGCCGTCGGCGTCCACGCGCAATATGTCCGGATGGGCCTGGCTGAGCCAGGCGGGTGGGGCGGCCGTGGGTGTGCCCAGGATAATGTCCAGTCCGGCGGCGGCTAGCGTTTCTATCGCTTCGTCCAACCAGTGCCAATTGTAACGGCCGTTGGCCGGCTCCATCTTCGCCCAGGCAAACTCGGCAATACGCACCATGTTCAGCCCGGCGTCGCGCATCATCCGGGCATCAATCACCCACCGCTCTTCCGGAAATTGTTCAGGGTAATAACAGACACCAAACTTCATAGGCTTAAAGACCCCGAGGGTTTCCAAAAACCCTTAGGGTCTGATCTCGTGAGCAAACGCTAACATCAGTTGTACCGCTTGCTGCCAGCACTGGTAGAGAGGCAGCACGGCCGTCTCCGCCAGTTGTGGTTCAAAACGGGTGTGGGTGGTGGCGGGTTGGGGTACGGCCGTTTCGTCGGCCCACGCCCCTGCGCCCAGTCCGGCCAATAGGGCCGCCGCCCAGCCGGTCGTTTCGGTGAAGGTGGGGCGCAGCACCGGAATGCCGGTGAGGTCGGCCTGAATCTGACAGGCTACATTACTGGCTGAGAGACCACCACCCACGCGCAATGCGAGCACTTGCACGGCCGTGTGCCGTACAATCTCCGCCAGGATCAGCCGCATCTGGCAGCCAATGGATTCCAAAAAGGCGCGGGCAATGTGCGCCTTTTGGTGGCCCAGCGTCAATCCTAACAGTGTGCCGCGCGTCTGGGCGTCATCAAAAGGGGCGTTCAGACCGGTGAAAGCCGGAATAAAGAACAGCCCGCCGCTGTCGGCCACCTGCCCGGCTAAGGCGTCTAATTCGCGGTAATCGTTGATCAGTTGCAGACTGTCACGCAGCCAGCGCAGGGCGGCGCCGTTCACAGTGGTGGGTGCTTCCAGGTAATAATGCTGACGGCCGTGCAATTCCCACGCATAATAATTGTTCACCCCGGCCACATCAGGCGGTTCCGCGCCCACAAATACCTTCAAATAAGAGGAGGTGCCATGTGTACATTCGGCCTGTCCCGGTTGGCGGCAGCCATGCCCAAAGAGGGCGGCTTGCTGGTCGCCAAGCATGGCTAAAACGGGGACGGCGGCAGTACGGCCGTGCCGGTCAGAAATAGTGATAGCCCCAAATTCGTGCAGCGTGGGGACGGCTTGCGGCAGGCTGGCACGGGCAATGCCGATCCAGGCCAGCCATTCATCCCAATAATCATGCTGGCGAAAATCAAAGAGACCGGTGGCCTGCGCCAGCGAGCGATCCATGAAATGTCCGGCTGGCTGGCCCATCGCTTGAATCAGCCAGGCAGCGGATAAGCCGACGCGCAAATGGCCGGATTGAGCGGCTTCGCGCACGGCCGTCTCGTGCCGCAGCCGCCAGGCCAGGTGCAGGGCGCTCATGTAGGGGCCGGGGGCATATCCCAGCCGGTGGCGCAGTTCACCAGCCCAGGGCTGGGCTTGAATCTCGGTCAGCAGGGGCAGGGTGCGTAAATCTTGCCAGGTGATGGCGTTGCCTAGCGCACGGCCGTTGCGGCTATCCCAGACAAACTCGGTATTGCGCTGGCTGGCAAGGCCACAGGCGGCAATCTCCGCCGGGTGACAACCGGCCTGCGCCAGGGCATCGGCAACGGCTGCCTGCACCCCATTCACCACTGCCTGCGGTTCCTGTTCCACCCAATCAGGTTGGGGATGCAGGCGGGCCAACGGCCGTGAGCCAAAGCCGCAAACCCGCCCCTCGCCATCTATAATCACGGCCTTACTGCCGCTGGTGCCCTGGTCAATGCCCAGAAAATATCGCGTCATTTGCTCCTTGTGTCATTCCGAACGAAGTCTTCGTAGTGAGGAATCCCTCATAACTGACTGAGTTGGGATTCCTCAGAAGACCTCGGAATGACCGGCGTCTGTTCTAGTAACTCCGCCAGCCGCTCAATTACATAGGTTGGTTGGATGGGGGAGGTGGCTAAGTCGGCTGTGTCGGTGGCGCCGGTCAGGGTGAGAGCGGCAGCCATACCTGCCGCCAACCCCATGCGCACGTCGGTTTCCAGCCGGTCGCCGGTCATCAGGCAGCGGCCAGGTGGCAGCCCCACCAGTTGCAAAATGGTGTCGGCCATATAGCGGGAGGGTTTGCCCACCACCGCCTCCACATGGGTGTTGGTGCAGGCTTCTATGGCGGCGATGATGGCGGCCGCGTCCGGTTCGCCGCCGCCGGGCACGGGGCAGTAGCGGTCGGCGTTGGTGGCCACAAACCGCGCCCCCCGGCGAATGGCGTCGAAGGCGACTTGCAACTTGTGGTAGGTGAAGGTGCGGTCGAAGCTGGCGATGACCACGTCCGTTTCGGCGGCGGTGTGGGCTAATTGGAAACCGCCCCGTTTCAATTCTTGACAGAGTGATGCTTCTCCGATGACATACGGCCGTGCCCCCGGCATCGTCTGGCGCAAGTAATTGACCATCACCAGCGAGGAATTAATTACATCTTCCGCCGGTGTGGGCAAACCGAGGCGGGTCAACTTTTGGGCGTATTGTTCCCGCGTTTGGGTGGGATTGTTGGAGAGGAAAACGGTGCGTTTGCCCCGTTTCCGCAGCCAGGTGATCGTTTCCCC
The DNA here is from genome assembly GCA_964467705.1 of uncultured Ardenticatenaceae bacterium. Classification (GTDB taxonomy): domain Bacteria; phylum Chloroflexota; class Anaerolineae; order Promineifilales; family Promineifilaceae; genus CAADGU01. The sequence goes on from CAYXUZ010000128.1 coordinate 7,179, forward strand.
GGCCGTCGGTAACAGCGATTCCCCCAGATACACCGTGCCGTCCAGGTCAAAGATGTAGGCGTCGTAGAGGTGGGTTGGTGTGAGCATTATATTCCTGAGTTTTGAAAATAATCAAAGATTACGCAGATTGCGCAGATAAAAATCGGTGTAATCTGCGCAATCTTTGATTTTTCATTCTTCGCGCTCTTTGCGTCCTTCGCGGATCACCCTTTCACCCCGCTGCTGGTGGCGCTTTCGACGAAGAAGCGCTGGCCGAAGATGAAGATGAGCATGGGTGGCAAGATGGCGATGGCCGCGCCGGCCAGGATCAGGTTGGGGCTGTCTGAGGCCCGGCCACGCAGCACGTTGAGCGAGAGCGTGAGCACATGGTTAGCCGTGTTGCCGGTATTGATGATGACCAGCGGCCAGAAGAAGCTGTTCCAGGCGTAGAGAAAGGTGAAGGTGGTCAGGGTGGCTAAGGCCGGGGTGCTGGCAGGCACAAAGATGCGCCACAAAATTTGCAGCCGGGACGCACCATCAATGACGGCCGCTTCTTCAATTTCTTTGGGGATGGTGAGGAAAAATTGGCGCATGAGAAAGGTGCCATACGCGCTGAAAATCCAGGGCACAATCAGCGAGACCATGTTGTCTACCCAGCCGATGTAGACCATGAGCTGGTACATGGGCGTGACCAGGACGACGAACGGGATCATCATGGTGCCCAGGTAGAGGACAAAGAGGTTGTTGCGGCCGGGAAAACGGAGCCGGGCAAAGGCGTAACCACCCAGGACGGAAGTGGTGAGCGTGCCCAGGACGACGGCCAATGTGACCAGGATGGTATTGGTCAGGCTGCGATCCATGCCCTGGAGTTCGACCACATCCTGGTAGTTTTGCGGCCGGGCGGTTAACTGTTCCACCGGTTGGCTGAGACGGACGTTAGCCAGGATTTCGTTTTCCGGGTTGTCGGGGTCTACAAAACGGCCGAGCGCCGTTTGCCCCACCTGGACGACTTCCACGGTACGGCCGTCAACCGTAATCAAATAAATGGGTAGTTCTTCACCGTTAAAGGTGGTTTTTTCTTGATTTGTGAAACCGCCTTTGGGTTCGGCGTCGCGCAGGGGCAGGTCCCAGGTTTCCTCCGGGTTGGCCAGGTTGGCAAACACGGCCGTGCGGATATTGCTCTCCACCAGGGCATAACTCTTCTCCTCGCCGTTCACTTCCACGTAATAAAGTGGCAGTTCTTCCCCGTTGAGGGTGGTGGTGAGGCCGGTGCGGGGCAGCAGGCGGGGTGGATAGTTGAAGGTGTCCTTTGGCTCTTTGAAGGAGGTGGTGAGCATAAAGACAAAGGGAAAGAGCATGATGGCGGCAAAGAATATCAAGATGGCGTAGACGAGGATATTTTTGACGGCCGTTCGCAATTTGTGGGAGTTCATGGTAGTTACCAGGAGACTCTAAGGGTTTCAGAAAACCCTTAGAGTCCGTATCGCTTATACATCATACCCTGAGCCGCTCATGCGCTGCCGCTGCACCTGAAACAGGGTGGCGGCAAAAATGATGGCAAACAATATCCAGGCAATCGAAGAAGCGTACCCCTGCTCAAAACGCTGGAAACCTTTCTGGTACAGATAAAGAACCAGTGTCAGCGTAGAATTGCCCGGCCCGGCCGGGTTTGTGCCCATGACGATAAAAATATGCTCAAAAATTTGCATGGATTGGATGGTGGTCGTCACCAGCACAAAAAAGGTGGTGGGGGCCAGCAAGGGAATGGTGATGTGCGTGAACTGGCGGCCCGAACCGGCCCCATCTACGGTGGCGGCTTCATACAACTCTCTGGGGATGCTTTGCAAACCGGCCAGAAAGAGGACGGTGTTGAAGCCAATCCATTGCCAGGCGGCCATGATGACGACCGCCAGGAGGGCGGTGCTGCTTTCAGACAGCCAGCGAATCTGCGGATCGGCGATGCCCAAAAAGGTGGTGATTTGAGAGATAAAGTAATTGATGTAGCCGATGGAGGCATTAAAGAATAGCTGCCAGACGAGGGCGATCCCCACGACGGCCGCCACGCTGGGGAGAAAGTAAACGGCGCGGAAAAATTTCATACCCGGCACTTTGCTGTTGAGCAGATTGGCCAGCAGCAAGGCAGGTACGACGCTGAGGGGGACGGCAAGAAGGACAAATTTGAGGGTGTTGCCGAGGGCGATCCAGAACAACTTGTCCTCTGCACCAATGACATAGCTTCGGCCGAGCACTGTCAGGCGCGTCAGTTCGTCATACACGGCGATGTCCAGCACCTCGTTGGCGCGTTGAGCGGCATCTGTTAAGGGGGCCAGGGTGAGGTTGAGGGCACGGCCGTAATTACTCAGCCCCACCCAATCGGCATCACCAAAAGCGTCCCAATTGGTGAAGCTGACATAGAGGGAAAAGAGCAGCGGCCCAGCAACGAAAATGAGAAAACCCAACAGGTTGGGGCTGAGAAAGGCCCAACCAATGAGCATTTCGTTGTCCGCGTTTTTTGCGCCGAGCAGGGAGGCGGCAGGCTGCCGCCAGACGGCCCAGATGAACAGGGCTGAGGGGATGAGCGTGACGGCCAATAACAATGTGAGCGGATCGGTGAGGGCGACAAAGAGGGCGCGCACGGCCGTGAACAGCCCCGCCAGAATCAGAAATGCCAACCCACCCAAGGCCATCACCAGCCGCCCGGCCAGTTGGCGGATGCGGCTGGGGGCTGCGCCCAGATTACTGATCAGAAGTCCGGCAAAGGCCAGAAAGAGAAAGGGCAGGGCACGGCCGAAATTATTCGCCAGGGTATTAAAACCGATGAAGCCGCCGGCCCCATTAATGACGGCGAAAAAACAAAAGAGAAACAGCAAGTAGTTCAGCGCCAATGAGAGGAGACGCCCGCGATGGCGCAGTCGGTACAGATTGAAGGCGGCGGCGGCAGATACGGCCGTGCCCAACAACAACAGCACGGTCGCCAGGAGTTTGAAGGTGACGGCCGTTTCGCCGTTCCCCACCAGCCACACCCAGGCCAGCCCGATGATACCGCCAAATGCTAACAGGATGTGCCAGCCAACGGCCGTTTGTAGCCAACGCCTGACTTTCTGTTCGGGTTTACTCTTTTCTGAAGCTACTGTTGCCGCCGCCATAAACCATTTCCTGTTAAGTAATCAAAGATTACGCAGATTTCGCCGATGAAAAATCGGTGTAACCTGCGCAATCTTTGACTTTCATTTTCCTACTCCTGTGTGAACGCTTTGTTGGCTTCGTCGCAGATGGTGGCGGCGTAGTCATCAATGGTCATATCGCCGTTGAGCACGGCCGTGACCGCCGGCCCCATCACCGCATCATATTCCGGCCAGCTACCGGCCCACAGCGGCCCTTCCGTGGCCGGGTTGCGTGCCAGACCGTTCAGATACGCCTGATTGTTGTCTGGCGGGGTGAAGGTGAGGAAGGCGTCCAGCGCTTCCTGGCTGACGCGGCTGGGGATGTTCGCACCCAACGCAGAAATTTTGCCCTGCGTTTCCGCAGTGGTCAGTTCTTGCACCAGTTGCCACGCTTCTTCGGGGTGTTCAGTGTTGGCGTTGACGACGTATGCGCCCCAGAAGAGCCAGTTGCTTGGCCCGGCGGGGCCATCGGGTAATTCGACGACATCCCAGTTAAAGTTAGCGGATGAACGAGCGCCGGGGGTGGCCCAACGGCCGTTTTGGAACATACCCACTTTGCCTGCCAGGAACGGCGGTTCACTGTCTTCGCCATAGGGCACGGCCACGTTGAACTCGTTATAAATGCGGGATTCAAATTCCAGCCCGGCCAGTGATTCGGGTGTGTCCAGGGCACAGGCGGTGCGGTCTTCATTGAAGAAACCACCGCCAGCCGCATTGATCCAGTAACCATACGGCCCCCACCAGGCATTCTGCCCGTAGCCGTAAATGTCGTCACCCAGAGCGTCAATGGCCTGGGCCACTTCCAGGAAGGTGTCCCAGTTCCATTCACCATTGGCCGCCAGTTCACGCGGGTCAGGCGCGCCCGATTCAGCCAGCAAGTCCAGATTCAGGTAGAGGGCAAAGGTGGACACGTCACGCGGCAGACCCCACAGCGTTTCGCCGCTGTTGCCCGTTTCCGGATTGAAGGTGAGGTGGTACATGGGGCCGGGGTAGAAGTTTTCATCGCTGTACCCTTCGGTGGCATCGGCCATGGCCCGCATGTCCATAATCAGGCCGCGCGTGGCAAAGTCGGCTACATCGGTACCCGGAATCCAGAAGACATCAGGGGCGGTGCCGGCCGCCAGTTCGGTGCGCAGCACGTCCTGGTAGCTGGAGCTTTCGCTGCCGCCCGGTTCATAGACCAGGGTGACGCCTTCCATTTTGGCGTTGAGTTCATCGCTGACGGATTGGTAGACATCAATTTCGGCCTGGTTGTCCGGGCGGGTGCGCCAGCGCAGAGTGACTTCTTCCGTCGGCTGTTCGGCAGCGGGTTCTTCGGCGGCCGGCTCTTCTTCCATGGGTTCTTCAGCAGCGGGTTCTTCGACTTCTGCGGGTTCTTCGGCGGCCGGTTCATTGCCACCACTACAGGCAACCATGAATACGGCCGTGATCAACAAAACAAGCATCACATAGAGATATTTGCGTAAGGGATTCATTCTTCAACTCCTGTTACTGAAATTGTTGGCTATTCGGTAAAATAGAAGGAAGCAATGTGGACTGTGCCCCAGCTAAAGGCAGCCGCATTGTGCATGAGGAGGTACAGGTAGCCGCCTGTGCCTCTTCTTTTTTTGGCTCTTGTGTTTTGACTTCTACTCGTTTGGATCACCTCCTTTATCGAGTAAGACCCTAAGGGTTTCCAAAAACCCTTGGGGTCTGGCAAACCCTTAAGGTCTGGCGGTTGAACGACGGACGATTAGTTCCGCTTCAATTTGTAGATGTTCTTTGGGGCGGTCGGGTGCTTCGACCACTTGCAGAAGCAACTGGGCCGCTTCCCGGCCAATGCGGGCAAAGTCCTGGCGCATGGTGGTCAGCGGCGGTGCAAAATGGGAAGCCAATGGGATGTCATCTACGCCGATGATAGATAACTGCGCCGGAATTTGCAGGCCACAGTCGCGGGCAGCCCGCAACACACCGAGCGCCATCTGATCGTTTTGGGCGAATACGGCCGTTGGCACTCGCCCCTGCTGCTGCCAATTCATAAATGCCTCGTAGCCAGAAGCGGGTTGCCAATTACCTTCGCGTATCAATTCTGGCGGGGGTGTCAGCCCGGCCTGTTGCAGCGCCTGGGCAAAACCATGGTGGCGATCCTGGGAGCAATCTTCGACCATAGGGCCGGTGATCATGCCGATGTGGGTGTGCCCTAAATTGAGCAAATGTTGGGAGGCAATGAATGCCGCGGCCACATCATCCAGAGCCACGGAGTTGGCCGCTTCTTCGCGGGGGCGCGCCCCGGCAAAGACGGTGGGGAAGGCAGGTGGGAGTAGTTGGTAACGGCCGTCAGCAAACGGATTGATCACCAACAGCCCTTCGACACGCTGGCTGGTCACCAGTTCATCCAGCAAGCCTTGAAACGTATCCTCATCGGGGGCGGAAGCCGAAAGCAGGAAGTAGCCGTGTTCGCGCACGGCCGTTGCCGCCGCGTCAATGATGCTGGCAAAGGTATAATCGGTCAGGTTGGGGGCAATGCAGGCCAGGGTAGCGGTACGGCCACGGGCCATAAAGCGGGCGATGGCGTTGGGGCGGTAATCCAGAGCAGCAATGGCCGCTTCTACGCGGGCGCGGGTTTCCGGGCTGACCCGCTCGCTGTCGTTGATGACGCGAGAAACCGTCTGGTGTGAGACACCTGCGTATTGGGCAACATCACGAATGGTGACGTCTGAACGGGGCAATTGAATCTTCTCCTTCCTCAATGTTACCGGTCACGTGACCGGTAACATTATCATAAACCGTTTCGTAACCCCTGTCAAGAAATGGCAGCAACTCATAAGCCCCTTATCACTCTACCACCTCATCACCACATCATTTTCTTGCACCACTGTCGCCATCGTCTATAATTCCTCCGCACTTATGGTGAGGCCACACTTGTGGAGAGGTCGCATAGCTGGCTTAGTGCGCACGCTTGGAAAGCGTGTATGGGGTTATACCTCATCGCGGGTTCGAATCCCGCCCTCTCCGCCAGAAAAGAAAGACCCTAAGGGTTTCCGAAAACCCTTAGGGTCTTTCTTTTGCGGCTGGTGGGTACGGCCGTTACAATATATCTCGTCATCAGAGCCACTTATCACGTTGGTAATCCGTAGTCCGTAATCGGGCTTCGGATTACGGAAAACGGATTACGCATTTATGAGCGTTTACGCCAATAATCAGTTTATCCCCCTTATCGGCGCAGCCTTATATACCTTGCTGCTGATTTCGCCTCTCTCGCGGCGGGGCCAAAACGTTGCCCAACGCCGTTGGCTGGTGGCTTTGCTAGTGACTTCGGTCATCTGGGAGTTTTCGTTGTTTGTAACGCCGCTGGTGGTGTATCCTAACCTGGCAGTAAAGTTTTTGCTGTTGAGTACCATCTTGACTGTGGGCCTGACGGCCGCGTTCTTAGAGTGGAAGGTGCCTCGTATCTTGTTGTTGGTAGTGACGACGGCCGTGATCATGGCGATTGTCATAGACTTGTTACCCACCACCAACCAGTCGGCGTTGATTCCACTCGATATTTCAAGCGGTACATTTTTGAGCTATCTGGTGTGGTTTGCCATCAGTGGGCTGTTGTTGGGCAAAACGTGGCGGGAGTATAAAGCGACGCCATTTCCCTGGCATGCGAATCGGTTGTTGTATTGGTTTGTGGTGCTGACGGCCGTGTTCGTGGGCGAAGTTCTACAATTTTTTGATAACTTTGTGCTGGTGTTGGTGGGCCAATTTCTGCGCTTTTTAGGGGTCATTGGCATGGCCTATGGCGTGGCCACGTTCCGCATTTTTGATGTGCGCACACGAGCGATGCGGGGTATTGCTTTTCTGATTGTCAACACCATTTCGGCGCTGCCTCTCATTATCATTATTTTGGCGGCGGTGCAGGTCAGCGGGGATTTGGGTTTGGATGAGGTGGTTACGGCCGTGATTCTGGCCGTACTGCTTTCGTTAGGCTTTTTCCTGTATGAACCTTATCGCCGCTTTGTGGAGCGGTTGACCTTTCGGTATTTACGTGGTGAAGGGCTGAATACCAATCAGGTGATGCGCAATTACAGTCAGGCTATCTCGCGCACGTTGGATGTGCAGCAATTGGCGTTGCTCATTGCCGGCACGTTGAGCGAACTATTGGAAACGAACCGGTGCGGGCTGATGTTGCTGACGCGGCTGGCAGACGGCCGTGTGGAATTGGCACCCATCACCGGCATGGGGCAAATTGCCCGCCAAAAGGTCACGTTGCCGGCGAGCAGCCTCTTTTTCATTACGCTAACTCGCCAAAACCAGCCTTTGCTGCAATATGACCTCGATTTTAGCCCTGATTACAAAGGGTTGAGCAGTGACGAGCGTGCCTGGCTCAAAGAGCAGCAAATGGAGGTGTATGTACCGGTAGGCAGTGGCGATGAGTTGGAAAGTGTGATTGCGGTGGGGCCAAAGATGTCGGCCGTGCCCTACCAGCCGGGGGAGTTGGAATTGATGCAAATTCTGGCCGACCAGACGGTGGTAGCTCTGCAAAACGCCCGCCTTTACAGCGAGCTAAACATCCAAAATGAGCAAATTCGCCATTTGAATACCGATCTGACCGAGCAAAATGAACGGCTGGAGATTATGGATCGGGTGAAGTCTGACTTTATCACCATTGCTTCCCATGAACTGCGCACGCCGCTGACTCAGGTGAAGGGGTATTCGGACATTCTGGCGGCGATGAATGATGAAAACGCGCTGACGCGCGAACAAACCCGCGAAATCATCGGGCACATTAACCGGGCAACTTTGCAATTGGAAAGTCTGATCACGGCGATGTTGGATGCCAGCCAGCTAGATGTGGATGGGATGCAACTAACGTTTGTGAAGACGCGCGTGGATACGATTGTGCGGCTGGCCAGCGAACCATTGGCGCAGGCTATCCGCGAACGGCGGATACAAATGATGGTGGAGGGGGTGAATGATTTGCCGCCGATTTATGCTGATTTTAAGCGGCTGGTGCAGGCGTTTACCAATTTGTTGGGCAATGCAGTGAAATATACGCCGGACAACGGCCGTATTCACGTTACGGCCGCGCTCATCCCCAGTGTGAATAACGATGAATTTCTGGAAATTGTGATCAGCGACAGTGGCATTGGCATTGATCCCAAATATCACGACCTGATTTTTGAAAAGTTTTTTCGGGTGGGAGACCCACAGCTCCATTCCACCGGCAGCACCAAATTCAAAGGGGCTGGGCCGGGGCTGGGCTTGCCCATTGCCAAAGGGGTGATTGAAGCACATGGCGGCCGTATCTGGGTAGAATCGGAAGGGGAAGATGAGTCTCGCCTGCCTGGCAGCCGTTTCCATATCATCTTACCGGTTAAACCGCCGGGAATTGAAATTCGGGAGATGGTGGAAACGGCCGTGCGCCCTGCCTATCTGGTTGGTTAGCTGGGTTGTAACAGGCGCTCAAATGCCTGCTACAAACGAAAAGGGAAATCCAAATGTCCGAAAAAGCGCGTAGGAATGCATTGGTGTTGTCTGGCGGAGGGGGGCGTGGCGCGTACCATGTGGGTGTTCTGAAATTCCTGGAAGAACATGAATGGTACCCAAACATTGTGGCCGGTACATCCATTGGCGCGGTGAATGGGGCGGCGATTGCCTCCGGGCACAATGCTAATTCGCTGTGGGCTTTGTGGCGTCGTCTGCAAACGGATGATGTGCAAAAAGCGGGCCTGGGTGCGCTGACCGGCAACTACCTCCTGGATACGGCCCCCCTGCGGAAGACTTTGCAGGAACAGGGTTGGGTCAACTTTGCGCGGCTCAACTCAGATGAAGCGGCCGTGCATCTGCGGGTGACGGCCACCGAGATCAGCACCGGCCAGCTACATGTTTTTGGCAACAGCGCCGATGTGTATCCCAGTAAAATGCAGCAAGAACCCATTGGCCTGGACCACATTATTGCCAGTTGCTCCATTCCCATTGTCTACCCGGCCACACAACTGAATGACAATCTCTATTGGGATGGAGCCACGGTTGCCAATACGCCTCTAGGCCCGGCGATTGACGCGGGTGCGGAAGAGATTGTGGTGGTGATGATGACGCCCTGGGAAACGGCCGAAGAACGGAAACTGGAAAAACCATCCAACATATTGCAGGCGGCCAGCACCATGCTGGAATGGGCCTTATTGGCTTCGTTCCAATCGGATTTGAAGATGTTTCATCGTATCAATGAACTGGTGCGGTTGCAAGTGGAGAACGGCCGTCTCCGTGCCCAAAACGCCCTTCTCCTCAGTCGGCTACGTGGTGAGGAGCTGGACTTGAAAGATGAAGATGGCAATGGCATTCCCGATATTCTTGAAAACAAATTCCATGAACTGCCCGAACCCATCATTGTGGCCCCACAGGAAGCCATCCCCGTAGAGCGCATCCTGCGTTATACCCAGGAAGGGCATGAAAAGCTGTACCAAATGGGGTACGCAGATGCCAGTCGCGCCTGGAAAGCGGCCGGCAAAGAGGTCGAGGGAGGGGGATGACTCCGTGATCGGTGATTGGCAATTGGTGATTGACAACCCATGATTGGTGATTGGCAGTGAAATGAGCAGAATTCGCGGGATATATCGCCTGACGGTGAGCGCCTTTTTGTTAATGACGGCCACATTCTATGTATTGTTGGCCGCGTTGTTGCCGTTTCATATGAGGGGGTATCGGCCGTCGTTTTTAGTGCTGCGATGGTTCGTGCGGCGACTGCTGCGGGTTTTGCGGGTGGAGGTGGTCTGCCCAGAAGCAGCACAGTTAGCAGCCTTTAACGGTTTTGTCTTTCCCAATCATGTCTCGTATCTGGACATTTTGGTGTTGTTGTCGGTGACGCCGGTTAGTTTTCTGGCAAAGGATGAGGTGCGGAAGATGCCGTTTATTGGCTGGATTGCCAAAGCCATTGGCTGTGTTTTTGTGGAACGTACTGACAAGGCATCTCGTCAGGCGGCCAGACATACTCTATCACGTATCTCCTACCACCCCCCGATTGTTTTGTATCCGGAAGGGCAGCGCGGGCCGGGCACGGAATTGCTGCCCTTCCGCTATGGCGCGTTTGAGATTGTGACGGATGTGGGGGCGGCTTTTTTACCTTGTGCCATTACCTACAATCATCTGGAAGCGGCTATCTGGCAGCGGGATGAGGGGATTGGCCGGGCATTACAGCGGTTGGCTCGTTATAAGGGGCCGGTGGTGGCTGAAATTACGCTGCTGGAACCGGTGCAGCCAACGCCGGGCGCATCAGCGGTGGAGCTTTCAGAGATGACGTATGAACGGCTAACGGCCGTTTGGCAAGAACGCCAGGCAATCGGTAATCGGTGATCACTCTCCGGTCTGTGGTACAATTAGCGACCATGACGGAAACAACCTCCAACCCAACCAGACCATTAGAACCACAGAAACGGGCCATTGTTGTGGGTGCATCATCCGGCATTGGCGCTGCTCTGACGCACGAACTGGTGCGACAAGGCTACACAGTGGCGGTGTTGGCCCGGCGCGAAGGCTTATTGCAAGAATTATGCCAGAATGTGAACACGGCCGTGTCCCCCCCTAAAATCTTCTCCTACACCCACAATGTCACCGACTACGACGAAATTCCTGCGCTTTTTCAAACCATCACCCGTGACTTGGGCGGTCTGGATTTAATTGTGTATGTCGCCGGAACGCAACCCAACGTGGCGCTGGACGAGTATGATTTCATCAAAGACCGGGCCATGATCGAGGTCAATTTATTGGGGGCCATTGCCTGGCTCAACCAGGCAGCGCTGCGTTTTGAGCGGGCAGGCGGTGGCCATATCGTGGCCGTTAGCTCCATCGCCGGCGACCGGGGGCGGGTGGGCGCGCCCGTTTACAACACCAGCAAGGCCGGGTTGAACACCTACCTGGAAGCCTTGCGTAACCGACTCACCCGGCACGGCGTCACCGTCACCACCATCAAGCCAGGTTTTGTGGACACGGTGCTGCTGGAAAATGCGCCTAAAACATTTTGGGTCATTTCCCCAGAACAGGCGGCCGCAACCATTTACCACGCCATCCAGCGCAAAAAACAAACCGTTTACATACCGGCCCGGTGGGGCCTGGTTGGCCTCATTATTCGTCACATTCCATCCTTCATCTTCCGGCGCATGAAGTTTTAGCGGAGACCTGACAGGTTTCCAAAAACCTGTCAGGTCTAACACGGCCTTGAAAACCAAAATCCTCATTATTGAAGATGAAATTCCCTTTTCCATGACGCTAAAAGCGTTACTAAACCAGGCCGGATATGAGCCGTTGGTGGCTAACACGGCCGAAGATGGGCTGGACATGGCGCGTTTGCACCGACCGGCGCTGGTGCTGCTGGATGTGATGATACCGATGATGGGGGGCTGGGCGTTGTGCCAGCGGATTCGGGATTTTTCGGATGTGCCGGTGGTGTTTCTCACGGCCGTTGGCGATACAGACAACATTGTCAAAGGATTAAGGCTGGGGGCGGATGATTACCTGGTGAAGCCGGTGAACCCGGCGGAACTGTTAGCCCGGATATGGGCGCGCCTGCGCCATTTGGAACAGTCTGTGGCGGTCCCCCCCGACACCTTTGGGGATGGTGAATTGGTGATTGACCGGGCAGCGCATCAGGTGTGGGTGCGGGGGCAGGAAGTGGAAATGCGTCCCCGCGAGTTTGATCTATTGCTTTACCTGGTTGACCATGCTGATGAAGTAGTGGCGGCCGTTGATCTGGCAAAGGCGGTATGGGGGTGGGCGGAT
>CAYXUZ010000129.1:0-18346 GCA_964467705.1 uncultured Ardenticatenaceae bacterium
TGTGCCCACGGCCGTAGCCATCCACCACGAATCCCTGTCCGTTGGCCCCATGAGCGAGCGGCAATACTACGATCTGAATCACAACCGGCTCTATTATGTGTTAAAGCATTATACGTCGGCCCAATTCCTGGAAGATTTTCTTCCGGCAGAGCAGGCGCACCTGGAAAATCTGACGCACCTACCACAGATCAAATCGTTGCGCCGAATTTACCAGGACATGGCGCTTTTGCTGCCCCTGTTTGACTGGCCGGCGATAGCCTGTCAGGCGGCGCTCGCCGGGCTGCTGGCGTTAGCGGAGAGCGCCGGGCGTTGTCTACGCCGGATGCAGAAGAGAGGGAAGATGAACGATGAATTATTGCGGGAAAAAGCGGTGGTGCGGGAACGGCCGTTCACGTCTACTACTCCCCTGATTGGTCCCTTGCTGGCCTGGTTCCGCGGGCGCTGGAACAACATCTCGACGACGTGGTATGTACGGCCGTTGCTGCAACAACAAAACGAATTTAACCTGCTCATGCTGCAAACTCTACAAACCTTCAGCCAGGAGATGCAGACAACCCTGACCCAACTGGATGAACGGTTGGTCATGCAAGATCACGATCTGGTAACAAACTCTCGCCAAATGGCCGAACTGACCATGCAACTCAAGCAGATGAATGAGCGGCTGGCGGCTTTGGAGAAGGTGATCGGTAATCCGTGACCGGTGAGCCGTTACCCGTTATCCGTAATCCGTTTACCGATGAAAATAGCCTACTTTAGCCCACTGCCACCGGCACGGAGTGGCATTGCCGACCACAGTGCCGAACTGCTGCCCCATCTGGCGGCCTATGCCGACATCACGTTGTTTACCGGTGAACCAGACGCCGTCCCAGAAACGCTCAGGGCGCAATTTGTGGTACGGCCGTTAACCGACTACCCCGCCGCCCAATGGCAATACGATCTGCCCCTTTACCACATGGGCAACAGCCACCACCACGAAGCCATCTACCGCCTGAGCCTGACCTATCCCGGTCTGGTCGTTTTGCACGAGCCGGGGTTGCATCACTTCATTGCTGACCGCACCGCCGGGCAGGGCAACCCGATTGCTTATTTACGCGAACTGGCCTATGCGCGGATTGGCCCCGGCCCGGATTATTTTGCCCATTTGCAGCCTGATGATGTGTATCGGCTGCCTTTAAGCGACCGATTGATTGACATAAGTCTGGGTATCATTGTCCACAGTCGGTTTGCGCAGGAGATGGTGCGGCGGCTACGGCCGTCCCTCCCCACCCGCGTCATCCCCGAATTGATGACGCCCCAAACCGGCCAACCGTACCGCCACGCCGACCTGGACGCACCGGAGGATGCGGTCATCTTTGCCACGCTGGGTCAGATTACGCCACACAAACAGCTTGAACTGGCGTTGCGGGCGTTCAGCCTGGTGCGCCAAAGCCATGCGCAGGCTCATTTCCTCATCGTCGGCGAATGCGTTGCCCCGGATGTGGGTGTAGCCGGGTTGATCGGCGAACTCAATCTGGGGCCTTGCGTCCACCAGACCGGCTATGTGGAGACGCTGAGCGAATTTGTAAGCTGGCTGCTGCTGGCCGATGTGGTGCTGAGTTTGCGCTACCCCACCATTGGCGAAACGTCGGCGGTAGCGCTGCGGGCCATGGCGGCGGCCAAACCGCAGATCGTCTTTGACCAGGGTTGGTACCGCGAAATTCCCGATGCCGCCGCTCTAAAAATTCCGCCAATGGACGAAATGGCGCTGCTCAATGCCATGAATCGTCTGGTGGCCGATGCCGCTTTGCGGCAGCAAATGGGGCAGGCCGGTTTGTACACGATCCAGACAGAATACGCGCCAGCAGAAGTGTCGGCGGCTTACATGGACTTTGCCCATCACGTGTTAGAAAAGTATGGCCGAATCAATGTTTAGCTGGCTGTCGTTGGGCCTGATTGTGCTGTTGGGGCTGGTTCCTGGCTGGTTGCTGGTGACGGCGTTGGCGGGGACACGGCCGTTGCCCGCAGTGGATGGCCTGGAAAAAGGATTCGCCGCACTGGTAGCCGGGCTGGTGGTGATGGGCTGGACGGCCGTGCTGCTGGTCGAGTTTGCCGTTTATTCCCTGACAACATGGTTGGTCTGCTGGCTGGCACTCGTGCTGCTGTTGGCCGTGGTGGTTTACAGACAGGCGGGGACGTTGGTTTTGCCTGCTGTCAACTGGCGGATGACGTTGGTGGTGAAGGAGAGCAGGTGGTGGGAACGGCCGTTTCTGTTGCTCTGGCTGCTGGCGGCGGGCTGGCTCTTTTTGCGCCCCCACCAATACATTACCGGGGCTGGCGATGCTGGCGTTTATGTCAACCTGGGGGCGCATATTGCTCAGAACGGCCGTTTGCTGGTATACGACGAGATATTGGCCGAATTAGACCCCACATTGCGCGATGTGGTTTTGCGCCCTATTCGCAATCCGGTGGTGGAGAGTTACTTTTTACCCGCCTTTTACGTGACGGACGCCGCCACCGGTGAATTAACGCCCCAATTTTACCCGCTGCATCCGGTCTGGTATGCGGTGGCTTATGGGCTGGGTGGGGTGCAGAGTGAACTGCAGCTGACCGGTTTGTGGGCGCTGCTGGCGGCACTGGCCGTTTACTTTTTTGTGCGCCAGATCAGCCGGTGGGAAGTGGCGGCGCTGGCGCTGGTAGGGCTGACGTTGAATGCGTTGCAGGTCTGGTTTGCCCGCTATCCCACCAGTGAATCATTGACGCAGTTTTTATTATGGGCGGGCTTGTGGGCGACGGCCGTGTGGCTGCGTGATCACCCCCCGGCGCGGCTGTGGGCCGGGTTGGCCGGGGCCAGCCTGGGCAGCCTCTTCCTGGTACGTATTGACACCCTGTTTATCCTGCCGGTGCTGGCGCTGGTGGTGGTGTGGCAGTGGCGACGGCGGCAACCTGGGCTGGCCTGGTTTGCCGTGCCATTGGCCGGGCTGGTCATCCATTCGTTGGTTCATGCGCTGTGGCAGAGCCAGCCTTATTTTTTTGACTTGTATAACTATGCCATTTTGAGCCTGACACGCGGCCAAAATGGGCTGATCCTGCTGACACTGCTTGGGTTGGCCGGTTTGGGACTGTTTGCCTATTTTTATGCGCCCATCATGCGCCTGTTGGAAAAGTACAGACGGCCGTTACTGGCCTTGACCATCATCCTATTGTTGGCGTTGGCGATGCATGGTTGGTTTATACGGCCGTACACCACCCCACCCTCCGCCTACAGCGACCTGTTCAGCGCCGGGGAACTGCCCCGGCTGGATCACGAGAATTTGTTGCGCCTGGGCTGGTATCTGTCGCCGGTGGGCATCTGGCTGGGGGTGCTGGGCATCTGTCTGCTGGTGTGGCGCGTGAACTGGCAAACGGCCGTAATGCTGCTCATCACCCTCTTTTACACCCTCTTCTTCATCTGGGCCATCCGCAACAACCCCACCCAAATCTACGCCATGCGCCGCTACGTACCGGCGACGCTGCCATTGTTTATTGTGGGTGCCGCTTACCTGCTCGGTTCGCTTTTTTTTCGTAAGCCGTTATCCGTAAACCGTAAACCGATTACGGATAACGGCTTACGGATAACGGATTACGGATTACAGGCAACGGCCGTTCTCCTCACCCTTCTCTGGCTGGGCAGCATGGCCTGGTCAGCGCGGGGTTTTATCAGCCGGGTAGATTATGCTGGACTGCCCGAACAGGTGGCGGCGCTGGCAGCACAACTGGATGACCGTGCCATCATCTTGTGGAACGACCAGAGCGTCATTGGTTTGGGGGATCAAGTGGGTGCGCCCTTAAAGTTCCAATATGGGCATGAACCGCTGATCCTGCGCAATTTAGAAGCGTTAGATGAGACGGCATTGGTCAACGCCATCAAAGAGTGGCAAAATAGCGGGCGCACGGTCTACTGGGTGGGCGACCCGGCCTGGTTGGAAACACAACAACTGCCATTCCACGAAACCAGCGTGACCATTACCAGCGATTATTTGGAACATACGACAGAGCAAAAGCCAACGGCCGTTGTGCCGCTCAGTTGGTCATTGCGCCTGTCCAAAGTGGAACGGCCGTAGCAGGTAAAGAAGTTCAACTTTTCCCAAAAGTTGAACTTCTGAGTTGAACTTCTGAAATGAGGGACTATGAACGAGATTGAGGCGAGGCAAGAGGTTAATATCGAAGAAATCATGCAGGAAATTCGCCAGCAAATTTTGGCGAAAAAAGATTTGGCGCGACCAGACCGGGGGCCAATTGTCAGCCTGGCGGGCAAGCGGCTGTCGCCGGAGTTTTACGAGCATCTGTACCAGGCCAGCCTGGTCTATGACCAGACCGACGTGAAGCTGTACGTAACCCCGGTGAATGTGCCGCTTATTGGTGGCTTGTTGCAGCGCATTCGCCAGATGTTGCATGAACTGGTAGTCTACTATGTCAACAAACAGGCGGCCGAACAAATCCAGTTCAACACCCACATCCTCCGCGCCGTTAGCCTGCTGGCCCAGGAATTGGAAAGGGAGCAGGCAGAATGAAATTCCCTCAATTAACGCGCCGAAAAAAAGAAGATTCACCAGCCACGCCGGTAGATTTTAACACGGCTACGGAGCAGGATATTTATTATTGTTACCGGCTGCTTCTCAACAGGGAACCGGATGAACCGGGTTGGGCTTATTGGCAGCAGATGGTAAATGAACGGCATATTCCGTTGCCTATCTTATTAAGTGGTTTTATTAACGGGCCTGAATTCCGAGCTTTGCAGCGCAGGCAAAATGAACCTCATCTGGTGGAGTTGCCTCAATTTAAGATGTTTGTGCGCTTAAACGATTTTTTTATTGGCGCAGTGATTGAGCGCCACAAAGCATATGAACCACACATCGTCCGGGAAATAGAAACGTTACTCAAACCGGGCGATGTTTTCGTAGATATTGGCGCAAATGTGGGCTACTTTTCTTTGTTAGCGGCCACACTTGTGGCCCCTGGTGGGCAGGTATTGGCTTTTGAACCGAAGCCGGATAATTGTGCCTTTTTGAGGCGAAGCCTGGCTGTTAATGATTTTCAGAATGTACATGTCTACCAAAATGCAGTCGCCGAAAAAGCAGAAACTTTTTATTTCACTGAAGGTGGGGCAGATAGCAACGGCCGTCTCCTGCATAATTTTGAAGTAGAGGATGCCGAGCAAGGGTTGAGGGTGGAAGCGGTAACTTTGGACGAAACTCTACCAGAGCTGCCCGGTCTGAAGGTGATCAAAATGGATATTGAAGGAGCAGAACCACGCGCCTGGCAAGGGATGAACCGTACAATCCAAAAATACCATCCTACCCTGATTATGGAGTTCTCCCCTTCACTCATTGCCAAAACAAGTCTGGCTGATCCCGCTGCTTTTTTAGATGCCATACAACAGCAATATACGATACACATTTTGCATACCGACGGCCGTAAGAGTGAACACCCGGAAACCACAACCAGTATCATGCAAGCCCAACAGGTGGCAGCCAGTGATCATATTGATTTGATAGCCTATCCCCGCTAGAAGCCAATGAAAAAACTCGCCTTTGTGGTTCCCTGGTACGGCCGTGACATTCCCGGCGGCGCGGAAGCCGAAACACGGCGCACGGCCGTGCATTTGCAGCAGGCCGGTTTTGACGTGGAAATCCTGACCACCTGCATCCGTGACCTCTACAGCGATTGGGGGGCCAACTACCACCAACCAGGGCTGACCAGTGAGGAGGGCCTGCCGGTGCGCCGTTTTGCCGTGCAAAAGCGGGATAAAGCGGCTTTCGACCAGATAAACCAGCGGCTCATGCGCGGCACGGCCGTCAGCCCCGCCGAAGAAGAGGTATTCAACCAGGAGATGTTCCGCTGCCCGGATTTGTATGCGTATCTGGCACAGCATCAAGACGAATACCTGTACATTTTCATCCCCTACATGTTCGCCAGCACTGCCTTTGGTGCCCAAATTTGCCCGGCGCACAGCCTGATGATCCCCTGCCTGCACGACGAAGGGTACGCCCGCCTGCACATTCACCAGCAAACGATTCCACGGGTGCGGGCGTTGCTCTTTTATGCTCACGCCGAACGGGCGCTGGCCGACCGGCTATTTCCGGCGCACAATGGACAGATTCGCACGGTGATTGGTGGCGGTGTGGATACGGATTGGCAGGGCGACGGCCGTCGCTTTCGCCAGAAATATGGTCTGGATGATACGCCCATGGTGCTGTATGCCGGCCGCCGCGAACCGGGCAAAAATACACCGCTACTACTGAATTACTGGGCGCAATACGTCCGGCAAACAGACCACCCGGCACGGTTGGTCCTCATTGGCCCCGGACAGGTGACCATTCCTGCCGAAGCCCGCGATTCGGTACTGGATTTGGGGTTTGTCCCGGCGCAGGACAAATATGACGCTTACGCGGCGGCGGATGTTTTTTGTATGCCCTCGGTGCATGAGAGCTTCTCCATTGTCATCATGGAAAGCTGGCTGGCGGGTACGCCAGTGTTGGTGCATGGCGATTGTGCCGTGACGCGGGAGCATTGCACCCAGGCTAACGGTGGGCTGTACTTTAGCAATTACCCGGAATTTGTGGCTACGTTGGATTATTTGTTGGCGCACCGGGACACGGCCGTGACCCTGGGCCAACAAGGCCGCCGCTATGTGTTGCAAAATTTCCAATGGGACGCAGTGATTGGTCGGTACACGGCCGTGATCAAGGCGATTATGGAGGAATAAATATCAAAGATTACGCAGATTACCCAGATTTTTATCTGCGAAATCTGCGTAATCTTTGATTACTATATCTGTCATGTTTCCTAAAACCATCCACATTATGACCGCCGGGCTGACGCCGGGTGATGCCGTGAGCAACTTTGCCCTCAGCAGCGGCCGTATTCTGCGCCAATTTGGCGCGCAGGTGTACGTGTATGCCGACCACATCGCCCCGGCCCTGGCCAGCCAGGCGCGCCATTCCCGCTTTTACCCCAATACCGGCCACGATTTCCTCTGGTTTCACTACTCCATTTATGCGGACAATGTGGAACTGGCCCTGAACAGCCGCGATATTAAATTGATGGACTTTCACGGCATTTGCCCACCGCGCCTTTTTGCCGGGCAAAATGAACATCTGGCCTATCTTTGCCAGCAAGGGCTGGATGTGCTGCCCACGCTGCATGACCGGTTTAACCATTACGTTGTCCACAGCGAATACAGCCGCGAATGGCTGCAAAGCCTGAACTTTCCCGCCGCCAACATCCACAAGATTTTTTATTGCATTGATACCTCCCAATTTACCGGGGCGGATGCGGCGCTGGCGGCTTCTTTAAGCCAATTGGAATACTTTCTCATGGTGGGGCGCATGGTGCCCCAAAAGGATGTGCTGGCGCTGGTGGAAATTTTCAGTCACATCAACCAGGCCAGGCCAGACACCGTGCTTATCCTGGTGGGCACACGCCAGCAAACGGGCAAATACCAGCAGCAAATTGAGGCGCTGATTAGCCAGAAAGGGCTGCAAAACCGGGTTCTCTTTACCGACCAGGTGAACAACCCGGCGGTGCTGGAGGCGCTGTTTCGCCAGGCGCGGCTGCTTTTTGTGACTTCGGAGTGGGAGAGTTTTTGTGTGCCGGTGGCGGAATCATTGTATTTTGGCACGCCTACGGCCGTACACCACGTACCCCCCTTGCCCGAAGTGGCCGGCCCCGCCGGGCTGGTCTTCGACAAGGCTGACCCCCAGGCAGCGGCGGCGCAGGTGTTGGGCTTATTGGCCGACGACGGCCGTTACCAACACATGCGCCAGGCGGCCCCCGTTTGGGCGGCGCAATACAGTGACGAGGCGCTGGCAGAAAATCTGAAAAAACTTTTTGCCAGCATAAAGACGCCATCCGATGGTGTGCTGTGATTGATGGTGGAGAAACGGCCGTGAAACCTTTGCGCATAGCTGTTGTCGTCCAACGGTATGGTCTGGAAGTGCTGGGCGGGGCAGAGGACGCCGCCCGTGCCCTGGCCGAACAGTTGACGACGCTGGCGGAGGTGCATGTCATCACCACCTGCGCCACCCAATACACCACCTGGGCCTCCGTTTACCCGCCCGGCGTCAGCGAGTTGAATGGGGTGACAGTGCATCGTTTTGCGGTGGATCAGCCGCGTGATTGGGAAAAGGCGGTGGCCAGTAACGGCCGTTTCTGGCAGCAAGAGCACACCATTGAGCAAGAAATGGATTGGGCGCGGCAAAACGGTCCCTTTTCCACCCCACTGTTCCGCTTTATTTATCAGTCCGAAGCGGACTTTGACCTGTTTATTTTTTTCACCTATCTCTATGCCACCTCGTTTTTTGGGCTGCCACTGGTGGCGCACAAGGCGGTTTTTGTGCCAACAGCCCATGACGAACCCTTTTTGCGTGCGGACGCTTACCGCATTTTGTTCCACCTGCCGCGCCATGTAGTCTATCTGACGGACGCGGAACGGGTGTTGGTGCAGCGGGTAACGGGCAACGGCCGTGTGCCCTGCACCACCACCGCCCTCGGCTTTTCCGCCCCGGCCGATGTATCCGGTGACCGCTTTCGGCAAAAGTATGGCCTTACCGGCGACTTTTTGCTCTATGGCGGCCGTATTGCTGTCGCCAAAAATGTGCCTGAACTGCTGGACTATTTTCAACAATACCGCCAGGAACAGAACGCCCCCGACCTCAAACTGGTGCTGATGGGCAGCCCCGATTTTGCCCTGCCCACCCATCCCGACATCATCCCCATTGGATTTGTGTCTGAGCAGGATAAGTTTGATGCCTTGCGGGCGGCAACGGCCGTGATCCAGCCTTCCCGCTATGAAAGTTTGTCCATCATCATTTTGCAGGCGTGGTTGGTGGGCACGGCCGTTGTGGTCAATGCCCACTGCGCCGTCACCCGCCAGCAATGCCAGCGCAGCAACGGCGGGCTGTATTACAGTAACTACGACGAATTTGCTGCCATCCTGAACCGTCTGCTGGCCTCGCCCCAACTGCGGGCCACTCTGGGCCGCCAGGGGCAGCAGTTCACTCAGGCCACCTACAGTTGGCAGACCATCCTCGCGCAATACCAGGCCATCTTCAACGAGGTGATGTCATGAGCGCCCCCTCGTCGCAAACAGTTATCTTTTTGCACATTCCCAAGACGGCTGGTACTACCCTGTCTGAAATCTTCAAAGCGAATTATCACCCGGCCGAAATATACAACCGTGAATTTTCTGGTGACGATGGCGCCTCTGCTTTTATCAATTTGTCTGTGGAACGCCGGGCAGCCATTCGTTTGTTGTGGGGCCATTTCCCGTTTGGCCTGCACCAATACCTGCCTGGCCCATTCACCTATTTCACTTTTTTACGTGATCCGGTGGAACGGGTGATCTCGCATTACTATTACCTGCTCAGTCATCCTGAAATGTTTACAATCCCTGAGATTATTCGGGAAAAGAACCTGACGCTCCATGAAGTATTGGAGCGCGACCTGATTGTAGACATTAAAAACATGTACACACGCTTGTTGGCCGGGTTGCCCTACCTGTTTCCCGCAGATGGCTATACCGAGGAACATGGGCAAACTGCCAGCCAAAACCTGCAAAATTACTTTTCTGTGGTGGGATTGGTAGAAAAGTTTGATGAGTCATTGTTACTGTTGAAAAAGGCTTATGGATGGGACCATATCTACTATGTGCCGGATAATGTCAATCGCCAACGGCCTGGCCGGGAAACAATCCCGCCAGAAACCATCGCCCTTATTGAACAGCAAAATGATATGGACATGAGGTTGTACCGATTAGGGCAGGAATTGTTTGCGGCCCAGGTAGCGCGATATGGCGCTTCCTTTGCCCAAGATGTGCGCCAGTTTCAAATGCGTAGCCGAATGTGGGGAGCACCCAAGATAAAGCTCAAACGTCGGGCGCACCAATCGCCTACCTATCTGGCGATTCGGAAGCGCCTGGGGCAGATGGTGGGCGAAAAGATTGATGCCCCATCCCCTGACGAATAATGATAAGGGAAACGTCTGTAGATAAAATAATGGTGCTACGCACGGCCGTAGCCCACCCTACCATCTTGCGAGTGGCGTTGGCTTTTATTATTTTTGGCATCGCTTATTTTTCCCCCAATGCCAGCACGGGTGGTGATGCTCGCTATTCTCTTCTTGTTTCAGAATCGCTCATCACGCAGCAAACGATCCGGCTAGATGCCTACCGGGAGGTCATTGGCAACGAACAGACAGTAGAATGGCGGTTGGGGGAAATGGTGGCGGCCCATGAATGAAGGAGACACGGCCGTGTCCACTCCCACCCCTCTGCCGCCAGACCCCATCCATAGCCACACCTTTCTGCCTCTTATTGCTAAGTCAGACGGCTTCACCCCACACCTGAATGCCATCTTCATCGGCTGGTCACTGCCCGGCCCGGATGGCACCTGGTCAACTTGCCCAACGGCCGACTTGATTATCGGCCCTGTGCCAGACGCCACTGCCAGTGAACCATTGACGCTCACCATCCAGGCGCGGGGGCATGGCGTACAGCCCGTCACCGTGGCCATCAACGGCGAACTGATCGGACAGATGACTTTTACTGACTCGGTTACGGCTGAACACCTCACCTTCTCTGGCGCTCAACTCCATGCCGATCAAAATAACCATATTGTTCTGCACATCCCCCAGGCTTCGGCCCCACCAGCATCCCCTGATCAACGCTTACTGGGCATCTATTTAGAAAAGTGGGTGATAGACGAGTAAAAATCCGATTGTTTGTGGCCGCTCACGTGACAAATCTGTGATAAACGGCCGTAACCCGCCAACACCCTATACCCGCCACAAGCAAAACCCATTATCATACACCGCTGAAAACCATACCTGATTAGGAGACTTGATATGCTTAGAGCAAAACCAATGTTGTTTATACTCCTTACCCTCACATCTCTGACGCTTCTGCTCACGCTGAACATTGCGCCCACCTCAGGCGAAAACCCCAACACCATCGTCACCCCCCTCTGGACGCTGCCCAACCTGCCCCACCGCTGCACCGCTCCTGACTGTGAAAGCTCCTCCCCCGCCCTGGCCGACCTGACCGGTGACAACATTCCCGACATCGTGCTGGCTACCAGCAACGGGCATATCGTAGCCGTCCGACATAACGGCGCACTGCTTTGGGACAGGGACACAGCTTCCCACTTCGGTATGGCCGCCAACAGCCAGCAAATTCACTCCTCCCCGGCCGTAGCCGACATAGATGGCAACGGTGATATGGAGATTGTGGTCGGCGTGGGTACCACCGATGGTGTGATCTGTACCCAGGGTGGCGTCATCGCCTATGATCATACCGGCACTTTCCTATGGCGCTTCCTCACCTTTGACGAATTTGTCCCCCCTTCTGGCTGTCGTGATACCGTCTATTCCACGCCCGCCATTGGCGATCTGGACAATGACGGCAGCCTGGAAATTGTGGTCGGCGCTTTTGACAAGCGCATCTACGTGCTGCATCACAATGGTGCGCTGGACAGCCATTTCCCTATAGACAGCCGCCATATCCTCCGTTTTCCCGATTGGGATGGGTTGGATGGGCATCTGGCGGACACGATCTGGGGGTCTGCCTCTCTGGCCGATATGAATGGGGATGGTTTTTTGGACATTCTCATCAGCACTGATGAAGGCAACTTCGACGAAAATTTTCCAGCGCCCGATGGATGGGATTGCCCTTACCAGATTCCGCCCCATCCCTGGCCGCGTGATTATTGCGGTGGAGCGCTGTATGTAATCGATCGTTTTGGCAACCATCTGCCCGGTTTCCCCAAGCGCATTCACGAGATCATGCAATCGTCTACGGCCGTGACCGACATCAACAACGATGGCTCTCCTGAAATCTTCGTCGGTGGTGGTACCTTCTACTACAACAACAGCCCCGACCACCCCAGCACCGCGTTCCGCATCTGGGGCTGGGATAGCCAGGGGAATGACCTGCCCGGCTGGGCAGGCGGCAAAGTAACCGAGGCCTCCACGCCCGCTTCAGTGGCCGTCGGCGATATTGTTGGCGATGGTAACAAAGAAGTGATGGCACTGGGCATGGACCAAAAACTATATGCCTGGTTTGCCAACGGCCAGGCCGTGCCGGGCTTTCCCATGACCCCACGCAGCATGTTTGGCGCGGGCAATGCTGCCAATGTGGGCATCTCACCCATCCTGGGCGACTATGACGGCGACGGCAAAATGGAGATTTTTGTGCGCACCGGCCCCAATGTGACCATTATAGATGGCAACGGGCAGCAGCTTACCGCCAGCCAAAACCCGCCCAATGCGCCCGCTTTTTATACCAACAGCATCATGCAGAACAATGCTGCGTTGGGTGATATTGATAACGATGGCGAACTGGAATTGATTGCTTTTAACAGCACCCTTTATGCCTGGGATTTATCCAATGCTGGCAGTGCCGCCGATTGGCCTATGTTCCGTTACAACGCCGCCCGCACCGGGCACCCGCTCACACCCCGGTTGAACATTGCCCCCACCAGCCTCGTCCGTTTGCACGAAATTGGTGATAACAGCAATGTGCAAATGAGCTTCACTCTTCAAGGGATAGCCGAAGAGGCAATTATCTGGACGGCCGTCCCCCCCACCGGCATCACCCTCTCTCCCAACAACGGGCAGGCGGGCAGCACCCCAACGGCCGTCTCCGTCACCGTCGCCCGCGCTTCATTGAATCCCGGCGTGAATAACCGTACCATCACCATCAACGGTACGATTGGCGGCCAACCGGTCAGCAACAGCCCCGTGGAAATTGCGGTGACTATCCATCTGGTGGACGAAATTTTCCCCGCCCACTTGCCGGTCATTCGCAAATAGAGGAGACAGACCTGACAGGTTTCCGAAACCTGTCAGGTCTAAAAGCTGCGGCCGGTGAAAATTCTCTTTCTGACTCCCGCCTATCCCCCCTTTCCCGGCGGCGGCGAACGCTACGTAGGCGCGCTGGCCGCCGAACTGGCCCGGCGAGGACACCAGGTCACGGCCGTGACCAGCGCCGCCACCCTGGAAAAAAACCTCTGGCAGGGCACAGCCCCTCACCGGCCCACCGCCAGCGTGGAAGATGGCGTCACGGTCATTCGCTGTGCCCTACGGCCGTTCCCCGGCGGCCGTACCGCGCTCATGGGCTGGCGAAAGCTGATGGTCCTGGTTTCGATGTTGCCCGGCAAGCAGACGGCCGTGCTCAACCGGTTGGCTTGCCAAATCCCCCCCATCCCCACTCTGGAAACGGCGCTGGCCTCTCTGCCCCGCCGGTTCCACCTCGTGCATGGTTTCAACATCTCCTGGGAATGGCCGCTGCTGGCCGGCTGGCACTATGCCCGGCAGCAGCACATCCCTTTTGTCGCCACCCCCTTCGCCCACCTGGGCACCGGCCACGACCGGGTGACGCGCAACTCCACCATGCAGCACCAGCTACACCTGCTCACTGACGCCAACCGGGTGCTGGCGCTGACCGCAATAGAAAAAAACGGGCTGGCCACCTGGGGCGTCTTCCCAGAGCGGCTGGATGTGGTCGGCTCTGGTTTAGACCCCATACCTCCCTTTCCCGAACCGGCCCCCCTGCTGGCGCACCATCAGATACAAATGCCCTATGTGCTGTTTGTGGGGCGGGCCAGCTTTGAGAAAGGGGCGATTGATGCGGCGAAGGCAGTATTGACCTTACGGCAGCAGGGCACGGCCGTCACCCTGCTGCTCATCGGCCAGACCGCCCCCGAATTTGACCGCTTTTATGCCCGGTTGGAGGCGCGAGAAAAGGAAGGCATACGGCCGTTGGGCATTCTCTCTGACGCCGACAAACATGGTCTGTTAGCTGGGGCCGCCGCTCTGCTGCTGCCATCCCGCACCGACTCCTTTGGCATTGTGCTGTTGGAAGCGTGGGCGCACGGCGTCCCGGTCATTGCTGCCCGTGCGGGGGGCATTCCCGGCGTGGTGGATGACGGCCAGAATGGGCTGCTGGTCAATTTTGGCGATGTGCTCGCCCTCAGCCAGGCGCTCGGCCAACTGCTGGCCGATGAGCCGCTGCGTCGCCAAATGGGGCAGAACGGCCGTACTAAAACCGAAACCACCTACACCTGGACGGCCGTCGCCGACCGCGTGTTGGCAAATTATGAGATAGCCCGTCGTTCGTAATCCGTAATCCGTAAACCGTTATCGGTTCACGGATTACGGCTCACGGCTCACGGTTCACGAAACCATGCGTATCCTCCACCTCATCCACCAATATCTGCCCGAAAAAGTGGGCGGTACCGAACTCTACACCCAAACCTTAGCCCGTCACCAGATACAGGAAGGTCATTCGGCAGCTATCTTCACCCCCACCCGCGCCCCCCTTCCCGAAACTCAAAGTCCGATCACCGATTACGGATTACAGATTACGGATTACGGATTACACATTTACCGGATACCAGTCGGCGAACGCACCCCTACGGCCGTTCTGCGCAGCAACTTTCACCATTCCCCGCTCAGCCGCGCCTTTGCCCAGGTGTTGGCCGAGGAAAAGCCAGATGTGGTTCACATGCAGCATCTGATGGGGCTACCCTTTGGCCTGGCGCGGCAAATTCGCCGCGCCGGAATCCCCCTGGTCATCACCCTGCACGATTACTGGTACGTGTGCGCCAACGCCCAACTGCTGACCAATTATGATGAAACGGTCTGTTCCGGGCCAAACTACTGGCTAAACTGCGCCCACTGCGCCCTGGCGCGGGTGGGGCATGGGCAGGCATACCCGTTGATACCCCTTTTAGCGCCGCTGTTTGGTTGGCGTCACGGCCGTACCCAATCCATCCTCCGCCAGGCCAACGCCCTCATCGCCCCCACCCACTTCACCGCCGACATGTACCGGCAACTGGCCGGTATCACCAGCCCCATCCACATCATCCCCCATGGCCTCGACCTGCCCACCACCATGCCGCCTAAAAAGCCACATGACGGCCTGCACATCACCTACATCGGCGGCATCGCCCCCCAAAAAGGCGTTCACATCCTCATCGAAGCCTTCAACCAACTTACCGATCACCGATTACCGATCACCGATAACCGATTACATCTTACGATCTACGGCGACCTGACCACCTTCCCCAACTACACCGCCCGCTTGCAGCAGCAGGCCACCCACCCCGGCATCACCTTTGCCGGGCCACTGCCCCACGCCCAACTGTGGCAAACGTTGGCGGACATTGACCTGGTAGTTGTGCCCACCCTGTGGTATGAGACTGCCTCGCTGATTGTGCAAGAAGCGTTTGCGGCGGGTGTGCCGGTGGTGGCTTCAGACATCGGTGTCTTGCCGGAACGGATTCGCGCCGGGGTAGATGGCCTGCTCTTTCCGCCTGGCGACGCGGCGGCGTTGGCCGCCATCCTACGCCGCCTGCACGAAAAACCGGCTGAACTGGCGCAATTACGCGCCGACATTCAGCCGGTCGTTACCATTCAAGAACATGTGGCACAGGTCACGGCCGTGTATGAGGAATGTGTTTGAGTGTTTTTGTGATCAAGTGCTTTCGTGAACACTTGATCACCCAAACACTCAAACACGCAAACACCTAATTCCCCCTCACAATCACCGGCAGATAAATCTGATACCCATCCGCCGTCACCGTCACCAACAGTGTGTCGCTGCCCGCGCCGCCATCATTGTCCGTCACAGTGATGGTGACGGTGTACACGCCCGGCGCTGTGTAGCTGTGTGATCCGCTGACCGTGCCCGCCGCCTGGCTGACAACGCCGTTTGTCACTGCGCCATCGCCCCAATCCACAACGGCCGTATGCCCATCCAACACCCCCGCATCACTAAACGCCGCCAGCACACCCGAAAGCGTCTCTTGTGCCATGATGGTCTGGTCGGCAACGGCCGTTACCAGCGGCGGCGCATTGTTCACCGTCACCAGTAGACCGTCACTCACCACCTGGTTTTCACTGTCCGTCACCGTCAGCGTCACCAGGTAGCTGCCATTGTCGGCATACGTATGCGCCGGGGTCAGGCTGCCGGTTGCTGTGCTGCCGTCGCCAAAGTCCCAGACAATCGTATAAGGCTCGCTGCCGCCGCTCACTTCGCCGCTGAAGGCCAGCGGGCTGCCCTCGTACCCTTCCTGGTCTGGCCCGGCCGCCACCGCCAGCACCTCGGCCGTTTGCACGATGGTCAGCGTGGCGGTGGCCTCGTTGGTAGCCATCGCCGAAGTGGCCATCGCCGTCAGCGTATACGTGCCCGGCGTGCCCGCCTGCACCGATAGCGGCAGCACGGCCGTTGCCTGCGCCGGGATGGTCACTTCGGCCGGTAGTTGCCCACTCAGTCCGGGCATATCCAGCCCCAACTGGTAAGTGGTGGGCAGATTGCCCGTGTTGCTGATGACCAGCGTATACGCCGCCTCCAGCGTGTTGGTGACGGTCTGGCTGGCGGGCAGCCAGGCCGCCGCTACCCCTTCATAGCCAGTGAAAGTGATGGTCGCTGCCGCTTCGTTGGCAATGCGCGTGTCCGCCTGGGACACGGCCGTGACCCAAAACGGATAGCTCTGCGGCAGCACCAGTGGCAGCGGCCCTGCCGTCAACTGCACGGTTTGGGATTGGCCGGGGGCCAGCGTCACTGTGCTGCTGCTCAATTCCGCCGTCAGGCTGATGATGCCCGCCGGTACCAAATCGTAGCTGTCGGCCACATCGCCGGTGTTGGTAATCGTCACCTGCCAGACGCCGCTGTCCAGCGGACTCATCGTCGTATGTGCCGGGTCAATGGTCAGCATAACCCCCAGCGGCAGCAGTTCCACCGTGCCGGTGATGCTGCTTTGCACCCCAGGGCCGCTTTGGGAAACGGCCGTGACGCTAAAGGTGTAGTCGTCGGGCACGGCCGTTACCGGCGGTGTGATTCGCAGCCGCAAATCGGCGCTGTTGAAGACGTGGGCGGGCAGGGCAATTTCGTCAACCGGAGTGCCATTGGCCTCTAGCTGTCCACTCCAACCAGGCGGCAGCGCCAGCGCCAGATCGTAACTGTCGGCCGCGTCGCCCAGGTTTGTCACTGTCAGGTCGAACGTTGTCGGTGTGCCCGGCCCACCCACATTGGCAGTGGGGGCCAGTGCCAGCCCGACAGCATAATTGCCGGTCGCTTCCAGCACGGCGTCGGCCGTGTCGTGGCCGCCAGCGCCCACGGCCGTCACCGTAAACGGCTGCGGTCCCGGCGCGGCGCTGCTAACGGTGATGGGGAAGGAGACGGCCGTCCCCGCACCAATCTCCACCGCGCCCGGCAAGGTCACATCGGCCAGCCCACCGGCCGCCAGTTGATAATTGACCATTGCCGATTGCCCATTGGTGAGCGTCAGGGTATAGGTGACGGCCGTGCCGGTGGGCGCACTTTGCAGCGGTGGTTCAATGGCGATGTCCAGCCCGTTAAACGGTGTCAACGTGGCGGTGGCCATGTCTTGCCCGCCGCTGCCGGTGGTGGCGGTGACGGCAAACGGCCGTTCCGCCAATTCCGCGTCCAGTGGTATGGTCACTTCTAGTAAAACTTCTACACTGCTTTGCGCCGGGACGTTCACCTGCGCCGGATAATCCAACCAATCTGCGGGCAATCCCATCACTTCCAGGTCATACACATCGGCCGCCGGGCCGGGATTGAGCAGGGTGAGGGTATAGACGGCCGTGCTGCCCACCCCCGCTGTCTGTGATACCGGCGCGATGTCCAAAATGCGCACGGCCGTGACGTACAGCGGCGGCAGCGTCAGGGTGTTCCAGCCCGAAGGCAGCCGGTAGGCCACTTCCGTGCCCTGGTTAATCGGTCGCGTCTCGCCGGGCTGCATGTCGGCCAATTCGCTGGCAAAGCTGATCGTATTCACCGGCGCGTACCATTCCAGTTGGTACTGCCAGTGGTAAGCGGGCGGTGTGCCGCCGGGCGGCGTGGAGAAGGTATTGCTGAGTACGGTCACGCCGCTGACGCCTACTGTGTGGGTCAGTTCCACCCGGTACGAAGGGGTGGGGTTTTGCTCTGGCGTTTGGGTGCGGTAGGTGTTGTGCAGCTCCCAACTGTTGGGCTGGTCAAACGGTGCGCTCCAATCATCGTTGATGTTGGTCACGTGGTAATTGTGCTGGTTCCACACCGGGCGCGAATTCACCCAACGGCCCACATGGCTGATGACAAAGATGCCTTCCTGCCCGGCCACCACTACATCGGCCACCCCATCGCCGTCCACATCGCCCATGGTCGGGTAATCCATAATCGTGCCAGAGCGGGTGAACGGCTCATTGAACAGCCGTTGGCCGTCGGAACCACGAATCACCAGGAAACCATCGTCCAGACCGTTCCACAGAATCTCCCACGCACCGTTGCCCGTCAGGTCTTGGGCGGCCACGCCAGAGGCCGAGG
>CAYXUZ010000129.1:18356-18867 GCA_964467705.1 uncultured Ardenticatenaceae bacterium
CGCTGCTGTCGGCAACCGTTTGTTCCCAGACCAGCGTGCCATCTTTGGTGAGAACCATCAGCAGATGGTCGAAAACCAGGAATCCGGCGTTGATGGCGGAGGCGGTGATGAGGTTGATCTGCCCGTCGCCGGTTACGTCGGCAACGGTGATGGGGCTGGGGCGGTAATGGCTATCGCTGCCGGTGTAATAGGACCAGAGCAGTGAGCCGTCGGCCTGAATCGCTTCTACACGGTGGCCCCAGTTGATGATGATTTCTGGCTGGCCGTCGTCCGTCAGGTCGGCGACGGCGGGTGAACCAAAGACGCCGCTGCGCAGGGTGGTGTTGGTGAGGGTGTACGTCCAGGCGATTTGCAGCCCGTTGACAGGGTCATAGGTGTACAACTTCAGGTCATGGCCTTGCGCGGCGATGATGTCCAGCGCCCCGTCGCCGGTGATGTCGGCCAGCACGGGCACGCTGGGCCAACGGCCGATGGGGTCGCTGTCCAGGATGTTGCCCGCATGGTCGAGGAC
>CAYXUZ010000130.1:0-18841 GCA_964467705.1 uncultured Ardenticatenaceae bacterium
CCGGCTCGCCTGGGGGCAGCTGCTTGCGTGCATCTTGCAAGGAATTGCGGACGGCACCCTCGCTAAGCTCCGTCGCCTCGACCTTCGTCTTCATCTCACAATTGACCTTGGTGCCGTCATCCAGCTGCACTTCAGCATCGTAGTCGGTACCTTTCGTGCCAGATGGGGTTACGTACCGGAACGCGACCCCCCGCCGCCGCAGGAATGCCCCGCCTTCAAGCTCCGAATAGGTGGGCTCAACCTTGCCGGAGCGGAGGTCGTCAAGTCTGGCGTCGATTCCCTCGACACTCTGCAGATTGAACAGCAGCTCCGCGATACGCAGCGTCCGCTGCTGGTTGCGATAGCGCTCCTCCGCCTCCTCCGGCTCAGTCCTCATGAACGTGCGCCCCTGATGGTTGCGCCGCGAGACAGTGGGATGCTGCCCGAAGACCATCTGGTTCGTCCACTCATTGTCAACGAAAGCACGGAGGTACTCAGTAGCCATGCCGAACGTAATGTAGTCAACATCTGCCCTGCCGGAAGAGTGGCTTTCACGCAGAAAACGCGCACAACCCTTCAGGCATTCCGCGGTGGTTTGCCTCATCGCTCTCACATCGTCGGTCTAATGTGCCCGGCTCGCCTGCGGCTTTGCCGCCGTGTGTAGTGGGTAGTTAGGCGGCGGTAGCCGCCCCCACTGCACCCGTGAGCCGGGCACATTATGTCGGGCGGCGTAGCCATCCGACATAACTATTTATTACCCTGCGTCCATTGCAAGGTATCAACTGATGGAAATGATACCCTGCGATTATCAGAGGGCAACCACTTGTATTTGAGAAATTATTCTGCGACGACAGCGGAGGACGCTGCAAAGCAACACTCTCGTGATAACGGCCGTCATACTCACCAATAATCGTGCTGGCTCAACCAGGTTGCACGGCCGTTTGAAACATCACCCCTTCACAGGTTACAATCTCCGCCATGATCATCTTACGCACCCCCGACCACCGCTTTGAAAACCTGCCTGATTTCCCTTTTTCGCCCCATTACGTGACAGTCAAGGACATCCGCTTGCATTACGTAGATGAAGGTGAGGGCGAGACCATCCTCTGCCTGCACGGTCAGCCAAGCTGG
This sequence comes from uncultured Ardenticatenaceae bacterium, assembly GCA_964467705.1. Lineage (GTDB taxonomy): Bacteria > Chloroflexota > Anaerolineae > Promineifilales > Promineifilaceae > CAADGU01. The sequence continues at coordinate 1,111 of CAYXUZ010000130.1, forward strand.
AGCTACCTCTACCGCAAAATGATTCCGCCGCTGGCCGAACAGTACCGCGTCATTGCCCCAGACTTCCCTGGCTTCGGCCGTTCCGATAAATATGCGGACCAGTCCGCTTACACCTTCCACATGTTCCTGGAAACGCTGGTAAGTTTTATCGAAAAGCTGGATTTACAGAACATCACATTGGTTTGCCAGGATTGGGGTGGGTTGTTGGGGTTAACGGCCGTGTCCCAACACCCCGACCGTTTCGCCCGCCTGGTCATTATGAACACCGGCCTGCCCGGCGGCGAACCGATGCCTGAAGCCTTCCTGCGTTGGCGTGCTTTCTCCGAAAAATTTGGCGTCCGCATCCCGGTCGGGCGCGTCATTCAAGGTGGCACGGTCAGCGAACTGCCCGACGAGGTGTTGGCCGCTTATGAAGCCCCATTCCCCGATGAATCATTCAAAGCAGGCGTGGCTGCCTGGCCTCTGCTGGTGCCCACGCACCCCGATGCCCCTGGCGCGGCCGAGATGCGCGCCGCCCGTAATGTGCTGGCCGCATGGCAAAAACCGTCCCTCATCCTCTTTTCGGACAGTGACCCCATCACGGCCGGCGGCGACCTCTGGTTCCGGCGGCTGATGCACATTCGCCAGGCCGACCAGCCGCGCACAGTCATCACCCAGGCCGGTCACTTTTTGCAAGAAGACAAAGGAGAGGAGATCGCCACGCACATTTTGAGTTTTATGGCTGCATGAGGCCACTCATCTTTTTTTGACAGGAACCCTGGGGGTAGCTATAATCCTGCTTCGCTGTGTGGGTTAACACCACTTCCCACACAAACTTAAAACCACAACCAGCATCCTTGATGCTGGTTATTTTTTGGAGGCACCCCATGTACGCAATTGTAGAAAGTGGTGGCCGGCAATACCGCGCCGAAGCGGGTAACAGCTTTGTAACGGAAAAGTTACCCCACGAAGTCGGTGAGCAGATTGAATTAAATACTGTCCTGCTCCTGGCGAATGGCGATGAGATAACAATAGGCCAGCCCACCATTGAGGGCGCAACTGTCAAAGCAACCATTGTGGAGCAGTTTCGCGGCGAAAAGATTTTTGTCTGGAAATATAAACCCAAGAAGCGGTACCGCCGCCGTCGGGGTCATCGTCAGCAATATACCCGTGTACGGGTAGATGAGATTGTGGCGGGATAGGAGAGTGTATTATGGCTCATAAGAAAGGGGCCGGTTCTAGCAAGAACGGCCGTGACAGTCAATCAAAACGGCTCGGCGTGAAGCGCTTTGGTGGAGAGTATGTCATCCCCGGCAACATCATTGTGCGCCAACGCGGCACACAGTTCAAGCCCGGCGAAAATGTAGGCATTGGCAAAGATTTCACCATTTATGCGATGGTGGATGGACAGGTGACGTTTGAAGAGCGGCACGGCCGTAAATACATCAGCGTCTATCCGGTAGAAAGCTAAGGGGTATTGCCATGAAAAGTGATATTCATCCTAAATGGTACCCTGACGCCAAAGTGCTGGTAGATGGTGAGGTGGTGATGACTGTTGGCTCCACCGTGCCCGAAATTCGGCTGGAAATCTGGTCAGGTTCGCACCCGTTTTACACCGGGCAGCAACGCCTGGTGGACACCGAAGGGCAGGTAGACCGCTTTATGCGCCGTTTGCAGAAGCGGGATTCGATGGTCAAACAAGTCGAAGTGCGCGAAGAAAAGGCCAAACCGGTGAACCTGGGCGTGGACTCTATGTCTTTAGGCACCCGCGCTGAAAAAGCGCTGCAAGATGCGGGCGTGACTACCGTCGGCGATGTTCTCAAATTGTTACAACAAGGTGAAGATGCGCTGTTGGCGCTACCCGGCATTGGGCAAAAGGCGCTCATTGACATCAAACGTTTCCTGCGCGCCGAAGGGCTGATCGAGTAATTTATCTGCGAAGGCGCACGAGGACGTGCGGACGCGAAGATTTGAGAGGAAAGAGGCAGATGCGATTACGTGTCTGCCTTTTTTTGTGTTTAGGTGTTTGTGTGTTATCGTGTTTGAGTGTTTCATATCTTCACACTAACACACTAAAACACAATCACACTTCCATTGGAGAAGGTTATGACGACACATACTCACGGTCGTCTGGAAATCATTTGTGGCAGTATGTTTAGCGGCAAAACAGAGGAACTGATCCGGCGGTTGCGCCGCGCCGGTATTGCCCGGCAAAAGGTGCAGGTCTTCAAACCGGCCATTGATGATCGCTACCATGTGGAGAAAGTGACCTCCCATAATGGGCTGGCGTTTGAAGCATTGCCGGTGCAGGATGCCCAGGAGATTTTGGCGCGGTTGGAACCAGACACGACGGTGGTGGCGATTGACGAGGTGCAGTTTTTTGACACGGCCGTGATCCCCCTGTGTGAAACGTTAGCCAACCAGGGCAAGCGGGTCATTTGCGCCGGGCTGGATACCGATTTTCGCGGTGAACCGTTTGGCCCCATGCCCGGCCTCATTGTCCGCGCCGAAATGGTAGACAAATTACACGCCATCTGTGTGATTTGTGGCGAAGAAGCCAATAGAACACAACGATTGATTGACGGCCGTCCCGCCGCCTATGATGATCCCGTGGTGTTGGTGGGCGCAGCCGAAGTGTATGAGGCCCGCTGCCGCCATTGCCATCAGGTAGCCCCATCGAAGAATGGTATGTAGGGAGATTGAGAGACTGGTCAAGCTCCCAATCTCTCAGTCTCCCAATCTCTGCTATGCTCTCCAACCTGTACGACCATATCGAACGTGTATTTATTAACGAGAGCCAGCTTCAGGCGCGAATTGTAGAAATGGCGCAGCAAATTGAAGCCGATCATGCCCATCTGGATGATTTGCTGCTCATTTGTGTGTTGAAAGGGGGGTATATCTTTTTAGGTGATTTGAGCCGGGCACTGAAACGGCCGCACACCATTGATTTTATGGGTGTTTCCAGCTACGGGCGGGGCACTACCAGCAGTGGCGCGGTGCAGATCATCATGGATTTGAAGCAGCCCATTGACGGCCGTCACGTCCTCATCATCGAAGACATCATTGACAGCGGCCGTACCCTCAGCTACATGCGCCAGAATTTGCTGGCCCGCCAGCCAGCCTCCTTGAAAATCTGCACTCTGCTCAACAAACCTTCCCGCCGCGAAATAGATGTGCCTATAGACTACATTGGCTTTGACATTCCTGATGAGTTTGTGGTTGGTTATGGCCTGGACTTTGATGAGCTATACCGCAATTTACCCTTTGTCGCCGTCCTGAAGCCAGAGATATTTGCCCACTTAAGGGCGTGACCTATTGTCATTAGTCAGTTGTCCTTCGTCATTGTGTGGACATATGACCAGTGACCAATGACCAATGACCGATTTGCAACCATATGCCGGCCGATGGGTGGCCCTGGCAGGAGAGGAGATAGCGGGTATTGGCTACACGGCCGTTGCCGCCACCCATGCTGCCCGCCGCAGCCGCCCCCGTGACCGGTTTACATTACAATTTGTGGAACCACCCGGTGGACGGCCGTTGCCCCTGCCTGCGCTCATGGAACAGTTACGGCCGTTGTTCGCCCAGGAAAACCATCCTATCTACCTGGTGGGTGGCGCCGTGCGTGATGCCTTATTGGGGCAGGCCACCCATGATCTCGACTTTGTTCAACCTGGCGGGGCGGTCAAACTCAGCTTTCGCGTGGCCGATGCCCTGGGTGTGCCCGCCTATGTGCTGGATAGGGAGCGGGATACCGGGCGCGTTATTTTGCCAGACGGCCGTACCTACCTCGACTTTGCCTGTTTTCGCGGTGCTGATCTGGAGGCCGACCTCTACGGCCGTGACTTCACCATCAACGCCATCGCCCTGCCCGCCGCCGCCCACACCGATGCCAGCCTGATTGACCCCAGCAACGGCCGTGCCGATTTACAAGCTAGACTGATTCGTCACATTCACGACCGCTCTTTGTTGGATGACCCGGTGCGGACGTTGCGCGGTCTGCGGCTAGCGCTGCGGTTGGAGTTTGCTCTGGCCCCGGAAACGGCCGAGGCCATTGCTGTTGCCGCGCCCCATCTCACGGCTGTCTCCACCGAACGCATCCGCGATGAACTGCTTAAACTGCTGCAAACCAACCACCCAGACGAGGCCATCCGCCAAATGCACGAATTGGCGTTGTTGCCCATCATCTTGCCCGAAATTGCCGCCACAGCAGGTGTTACCCAATCCCCGCCGCACCATGAGGACGTGCTGGCGCACACCGTTTCCGTGTTGCGCTGGCTGGTGTTGGTCGAGCGGGCGCTTGTTGGTGATAGGGATGAAGCGGCTGCTCTGCGTGATATGGCTGACAGGCTGGCTGTTTACACGCCCGGTTTGCAGGTGCATTGGCAGCGGGTGGTAGATGGGGGGATAGATGGCCGTACCCTGCTCCGTTTGGGCGCACTCTACCATGATGTGGGCAAGCCAGGGACACGCACAGTAGATGCCGATGGACGTATTCGCTTTTTTGACCATGACCAACAGGGCGCGGCCATCACCTCCCGCCAGTTGCACCGCCTGACGCTCAGCAACACGGCCGTCAGCCATGTGCGCCGCATCGTCGCCGGGCATATGCGGCCGTTGCTCCTCAGCCAGAGCGGCCATACCCTCTCACGCCGCGCCGTTTATCGCTACTTTCGCGCCACCGGTTTCGCCGGATTAGACATAGCCGCTCTCTCCCTGGCCGACCACCTGGCGACCCACAACGGCCCTGGTGAAGCGGGGGAATGGGAACGACTCTTAGGCGTGGCAGTCCAATTGTTAGACCACTACTTTACCCGCTACGAGGAAACAGTATCGCCGCCCGCGCTGGTGAACGGCCGTGACCTCATTATCGAACTCAACCTCACCCCCGGCCCCGAAGTTGGCCGCCTGCTCCGCCTGATTCAAGAAGCCCAGGCCGCCGGTGAACTTCACACCCGTGACCAGGCCCTCGCCTTTGCCCGCCACGCCCACTCATAATCCCTAACCGAAGTTCGGAGATCGGATTACGGGTAACGGGTAACGGGTCACGGACGACGGGTTACAATGTCAGATGTCACCTTGCCGCCATGCCAGGTGTAACTACCCCCGCCGCCCTAAAAACGGTATACTCTCGCATCAGTACCACTTATCAACCAATCCCCTCAAAAAGGTTGCGCGGCGGTGCAGAGCAAATAGAGAGACTTTGCGCCCTTAGCGCCCTTCGCGGATTTTTCTATAGAAAAATAAATTGGAGGTCCACATGAGCAAAGAGACATTAACCATCACCGACAACCGCACCGGCCGTACTTACGAAATTCCCATTGAGAACGACACCATCAAAGCCCTTAGCCTACGCCAGATCAAAGTCAATGATGACGATTTTGGCATGATGAGTTACGACCCCGCCTTTACCAACACCGCGTCCACCAAAAGCACCATCACCTACATAGATGGCGATAAGGGCATCCTGGAATATCGCGGCTACCCCATCGAACAACTGGCGGAAAGATCAAACTTTTTGGAAGTAGCTTACCTCATCCTCTTTGGCGAGCTACCCACCAAAGAGCAGTATGCCGTGTGGGAGTATGACATTTTGCATCACACCTTCGTGCATGAAAATATCAAACAACTCATGCATGCCTTTCGCCATGATGCCCACCCCATGGGTATGTTTATTGCTACCATCGCGGCTATGTCTACCTACTACCCCGAAGGGCGGCAAATACATGATGAAGCTACGCGCATGAAACAGATCCAGCGCCTCATTGCCAAAGTGCCTACCGTTGCCGCCTTTTCCTATCGCCACAGTCGGGGGTTGCCCTACGTTTACCCGGATAATGACCTCAGCTACACCGGCAACTTCCTGCGTATGTTGGACCAAATGACTCAGGAAAAGTACGAGCCAGACCCCATATTGGCCCACGCGCTGGATGTCTTGTTCATCCTCCATGCCGACCATGAGCAAAATTGTGGCACGGCCGCCATGCGCGTGATTGGTTCCAGCCACACCGACCCCTACACAGCGATGGCCGGAGCGGCCGCCGCACTTTACGGCCCACTGCACGGCGGTGCAAACGAGGAAGTGTTGCGGATGCTGTTGGAAATTGGCGATGTGAAGCATGTGCCGGAGTTCATCAAGGCCGTGAAGAACCGCGAACGGCTGCTCATGGGTTTTGGGCATCGGGTTTACAAAAATTATGACCCCCGCGCCCGTATCATCAAGCGGGTGGCCGACCAGGTATTTGAAGTCACCGGCCGTAACCCGCTGCTGGATATTGCGTTGGAATTGGAGCGGATTGCCCTGGAAGATGACTTTTTTGTGCAGCGTAACCTTTACCCGAATGTGGACTTTTATTCGGGCATTATTTACCAGGCGATGCGCTTCCCCATTGCCATGTTCCCGGTGTTGTTTGCCATTCCGCGCACGGCGGGTTGGCTGGCGCAGTGGGTGGAAATGCTGACTGATTCAGAGCAGAAAATTGCCCGGCCGCGCCAGGTGTACCTGGGTTCACCGACACGCGATTTTGTGCCGATGGCGGAACGTGCGTAGAGAATAGAGGTCAAAGATTGAAGATGAAATAAAAGTTCCGGGCAGAACTTTGCAAAGTTCTGCCCGGAACTTTTCGATCTTCTGCGCAGAACTTTTTCATCTTATCAAGGGAACTTTCAGTTGCCTAAATTGATCATTGGCTGCCTCCCATCCCCGAGCTATTATCCTACTGCATCGGCACGGCCGTGTCCCCAAAACCCACCGCTCACCCCATCTACTGTACACCCGCCATCCGCTTATCTGCTACCATCCGTTGCGCACAGGGGGCTGATGCCGGACGAAAATCAAACCCCAACCACTGGCAAACAGGCTGGTGACTGGCAAACACAGGTGGCGCGGTGTGGAACACCGGCCACCCCAAACCCGGAAGACCACGCTTCAGCAGGGGCCTCTAAAAACCAGTTCTGAATAACACCAGCAGCACTTTATTCGCCACAAGGCCAATCTGATTCCACATACCGGTTATAATCAGCGTAGGTAAGCGCGGATAATTTGGCATTAAAGTCCTCCTGAGTGTAAAAATTCGAATACCCAAAATCAGTATTTGGCGTAAACCAAATGACCTTGTCCCAGGCAAAAAATATAGCCCTATGCTCTGGGTAAACCAGATAGGTTGCATAGGATGCCCCGTCGTAACGCCTACGCGGTATCTCCCATACAATCTTCTCAGGTAGGCCATAATGTTGCACAATTTCACCCAATTTAGTTCTTGGGTCCCCTTTTTCATATAATATCCCATGCTCAAAATCTAGCCTTGCATTGTCTGTGTCTGACCAATATCTCCATAGACCGGTTCTTTCTGGTTGAAGGTCATCTGGCAGGTTTGACAAAGCCAAAAAATCGTCAATGGTACTAACACCTGGCACAAAGGCATCTGCCCAATGGTCATAATCTTGCATAGTGTTAGTGTCAAAATAACAAGTGACCTCATCCAGGCTAAATGGGAAGGGGTCGCTTTCCTCAACCAACATTGTTGGTGACACATAAACGGTTGGTGCAGGCGTAGCAAAAGCGGTCACTATGGGCGTGGCAAGAACAGGTTCACTTTCTGGTGTGGATAACTTCTCGTCTGGTAAAGCGATACAACCTGAGAGAAAAGCAATTACCAGGCAAAGAAGTAAAGGGACAACTACTTCTTTTCTATTCGCTTTGACGTGCATGTGGCTCATGTTTATTTCCTAATTTTGAGGTAAATAGTTGCCAGTACCTTCAATAAATATTCGCTCGCCAGGAGGTATTGGGCCTTTAACCGTTTTGTCTTGGGCAGAAACCAAATTCCATGTATTACCACCTGCTACATAGAGTGCTCTCACATGAACAAGGTGGTGTCCAGGACCTGCTGCGGCGCGGTCTTCGTCTGGCGGCTGCGGCCGGTGTCCCCACCGTGCCGCCTCACCTTTACCCACCGGAACCAACTTTTTTCACCACGTCACTATTATTACACAAAAAAACACGGCCGTGCGACGGCCGTTTACCGAAGATACTCATACCGTGAAGTACCCCTCCCTCACGTTTTACAATTCCGGGGAGTTGACATATAATTTTGCCACCTTTAGCCGTATTGTCATTCACAAAGAGAGTTGCATGTCTGACCAGGTTACGCCCCTTGCCGATGGCGAACAACCAGTAGATGCCAATAAACTGGTACAAACACTGATTGATCTGTTCAGTGACAATGAACTGAATGAACTCTGTTATGAGCTTCGCCTGGATCCCGAAAACCTAAAAGCGATTTATAAAGTTGAAAAAGCGCGCGAGATGGTCAATTACTTTCACCGTCGTCGCCGTCTCAACGTCCTGATAACCGTTTTACGGGAGCAGCGCCCACACGTCACCCTGGAAGACCTTGTCCTGAAGGAAGGTGAGGGTGATGCCATGGCCGCCCTCGCCGATTTGCCGACCACTCTACCCCCTTCCCCTAAAGACCAATCAAATACAATGTTGGTGAGCAGCAGTTTTGTTTCACTGCTGCGATTACTTACCCAGCCGGAAGTGGGAGCGGCCGTTGTTGCTTTCCAGACTGATTTTCAGGCTGCCTCAGATCAGATTGACCAGATGAACGACTTCAAACTGGCCCATGATCTTTTTCAGGAATTAGAAAATCGTTACTTCCTTATCCAAAATGATGAACGTCGTTTACCCGCCGACGACCTGGCCTGGGACAGTATCGCCATCAATGAGCCAGAATTACAGGGCAAAATCAGCGATTTGCGCCTGGTCACCAGGCGTCCCGCTTTTGCCAATGACCAGGAACGCCTGATGGCACAATTAGATAAAGTCAGCGAGAGTATTCGCTTGGGCGTGGAGCAGTTTGATCTGGACGAGCTCAAGCGGGGTACCAGCCTGCTCTATCGGGTGCTGAATCGTATACCTTCTCGCATCAATGCCCAACTGGTATCCACCGCCACCGCGTTGCGCCTGGATGCTTTGGAGCAAGCCATGCAAACCATCAGCACCAAACTGTCCACCACTGACTTGAAACTGGATAGCATGGTGGAAGAAATTGCCAATGGGGTGAAGGCGCTGGGAGATCTGGATGAACGGCTAAAGGTGTTGGTCAAGGAACACAATGCCTGGCAGGAGATTGATGATGAACTGCGCCGCGTGGAAGCGAGCCTGAGCCAGAGCATTGATGAACTGGATGATGCCTGGTTTGATCTGGAACCGATGGCGCGCGATCTGGCAGCGGGGCAGAGCGCGGAGTGGGCAACGGAGCTAAACGATGTGGTAGATAAACTGGATGAGGCGCTGCGCGACAAGGTGGTGGTCACAGTACGCCGCCTATTCCGCCGTTTCCAGAGCCAGGTGCGCCGCCGTTTCCGGCAGGTGGATTTAGAGTTGTTAACCTTGTGTCAGGATTTGCAGCGGGTGGGCGAATCGCTGGATTTGTTGTTGAGGCAGTTTAAAAAATGAGCGACATCCAAGACTTCCCCTATACAGAAGATGAAATCATTCCTTTCATGTCCTTTGTTTCCTTCCGGGACACGCATCGGGATTTATTGAAGCGTCGCCGCGAAGAAAAGAAGGAGCAGGGAGAGGAGACTCCTGACTTCTGGACGGCCGTAGATGAATTCTTGCAACGTGGTCGTGCCGCCGGTGCTTTCCTGGACGAAGACACCGACCGCGAAGCCGCCCAAAATCTGCTCGACTACTGGGAGACACAACTCTTCCACGCCGGCCGCGACATCCCCGACATGATCCTGGCCGAGTTCAACGCCAACCTCCAGCCCGAAATCCCCGATGATCGCTGCCCCTACGTCGGTTTGAACGCCTTTGACACCAACAACCAGCATCAATTTTACGGCCGTGACCAACTCATCGGCGAACTGCTCAATCAAGTCCTGGTCAGCCGCCTGGTCACCACCATCGGCCCTTCCGGCAGCGGCAAATCCTCCGTCGTCCTGGCGGGGCTGCTGCCCCGTTTGAAGGCTGGTGAACTGCCCGGCAGCGCCTTGTGGAACTACTTCCCCGTCATCGTACCCGGCTCCGCTCCCCTCACCGCCCTGGCCCGCCTGGTGCGGCCAGAAAACGCCGACCCGGCCGTCTGGATGTTTGAAACCACCGAAAAGCTACGAGAAGATACCGACCATTTCACCACCTTAGTCGAAGAATACAGCGAAGAAGCCTCCGTCCTGGTCATTGACCAGTTTGAAGAGGCATTCACCCTCTGCCATGACGAAGAAGAGCGCAACGCCTTCCTGGAAAACCTGCTCAACCTGGTGCGCTCCCGCGACAGCCGCCATGTAATCATCCTGACCATGCGCGTGGACTATGAAAGTTACCTGACCAAAGTGCCCCTGTTCCACTCATTGGTTGAGCAAGGGCAGGTACGTGTCAGCGCCATGAACACGGCCGAATTGCATGAAGCCATCGAAAAACCGGCAACGGCCGTTGGCCTGAAATTTGAAGAAGGGTTGGTAGATGCCGTCGTCCGCGAAATTGTGGGCGAACCGGCGGCACTGCCCCTGCTGCAATTTGCCCTTTTGCAACTCTGGGACAACCGCGAACGCAACCGCGTCACCTGGGAAACATATCGCCGTCTCGGTGGCGTCATGCAAGTGCTGGCCCATACCGCCAACACCATGTATGACAATCTAATCCCCGAAGACCAGGTAACGGCGCGGCGCATTTTGCTGCGTCTGGTGCGCCCCAGCGAAGGACTGGAATTCACTCGCCGCCGTGTGCCGCTGCGCCAGCTTTATCAGGCCGGTGAAGCCCACGACCGGGTAGACCGCGTGCTGGATAAACTGGTGCAGTCGCGGCTGGTGCGCAAAACCAGGGGCCATACCGAAGAAGACGATCAACTTGAAGTTGCTCACGAAGCCCTGGTGCGTAACTGGCCCCGCCTGGTGGATTGGCTCGACGAAGAGCGCATTCGCCTGCGCCACCGGCTGCGCCTGACAGACCAGGCCGAACATTGGGACGCCCTTAACCGGGATGATGGGGCGCTGTTGCGCGGCGCACTGCTGCAAGAAGCACTGCAATATGACGACCTCAGCCCATTGGAAACCGATTTTGTCAAAGCCAGCCAGTCTGCCCTGCAACGGGAAGAAGAAGAGCGGGAGGCCGTTCGTCGCCGTGAACTGGAGCAGGCACGAGCGTTGGCTGCTGAACAAAGCCGCCTGGCCCGCGAACAAAAGCAACTGGCCGAGGAACAGCGGCTGCGCGCCGAAGCGCAAGCCGTGGCCGCCCAGCGCGCCCGCAATTTCACGGTAGCTCTGGTTGCCATCCTCATTTTGGTCATCGTCGGCGCGGCAGCTATTGTGCGTTCCGTACAGGCGAATGCCGCCGCCGAAGAGAGTGCCCGCATTGCTGCCGAAAACGAAGCCTCAGCTACCCAGTCGGCGCTGGAAGCACAGATTATTGCCGTTACGGCCGAGGCTGTAGCCATTGCCGGGACGGCCCAGTATGAGGAGGCTTCCCTCAGCAATGCCACCGCTACCAGTGAAGCCATTATGCAACAAACAGTAGCCGCCGAACGGGCCATTGAACAAAATCGGGGGACGAGCACGGCCGTAGCCGCCACTGCCACCGCCGACTTTGAGATTGCCGTCGCCACCGCCACCCAGGCCGCTCGCGGCACCCCCACCAGCACTACCAGCAGCAGCAGCACGCAACCTACCAGCACCCCGGACGCCGCTGCGCTGGCTCTGGAAGCGCAGCTCAATGCCTTTGTGCGCGAAGAAGACAACATGCCCATGTTGTTCATTACCGGTGGTCCATTCCTTATGGGAGCCAGCGGTGACCAGACCAACCAGGATGAGCAGCCACCCCATGAGGTGATTGTGCCCAGCTTCTACCTGGATCGTTTTGAAGTGAGCATCCAGCAATATGCCGATTTTCTGAATCGGCTGGGCGGCAACCGGGGCATGTGTGATGGTTTCGATTGCGTCAAAACGCTGGTAGATACCCAATGGGCCAACCTGCTGAACAACTTCGGCGTGTTTGAACCGCGCCCCGGTACGGCCAGTTTCCCCATCACCTGGGTAAGCTGGCATGGCGCGGATGCTTACTGCCGCTCCATTGGGCGGCGGCTGCCCACAGAAGCGGAGTGGGAATATGCGGCCAAGGGGCTGGACGGCCGTCTCTTCCCCTGGGGCAACACGCCACCTGAACCCTATGTACATGCCGTGTTTGGCCTTCAACTGCGCGATTTCCCACGTGCCTTCCGTCCTGTGGATGCCCTGCCGTTGGGAGCCAGCCCCTTTGGGGTGTTTGGCATGGCCGGCGGCGCAGCCGAGTGGGTAGCCGACTGGTATCAGTCTGATTATTATGCAGCGCAATCCAATTCCCACTTGCCAAACGAGAACAGTGCCTCTGGCGCCAATGTTGTGCGCGGCGGTTCCTGGCTAGACCCCGGCAGTGAACTGCGCACGACCAATCGCACCAATTTAGCGCCAGCCATCATAGGCGTGGATGATCCCGCTTATGCTGGCGTTGGTTTCCGCTGCGCCCAAGATGCCGACAATTAGCCCCTGTTAGACCTGACAGGTCTCTTAAGACCTGTCAGGTCTGTTTTCAAGGAAGTGTAGTGACCCAACCAGCCCCCTTTGCCACCTTACACGAAGTGCGGACGGCACATCGTGACCTGCTGCAAGAACGCCGCAATGAAAATGTGAATCAATCTTCGTTATTGGAACAAATCAAGTTGTTCATCACACAAGGGCAGGCGGCCGGTGTTTACCTGCCAGGTGAGGATGAACGATGGGAAGCACAAAACCTGCTGGATTTCTGGTCAAATGAGATCTATCACCTGACACAAGAAGACATTAACGCTACCCTGATAGAGTACGATCCGGCGCAGGCCCCCGAACTGGACGATGTGTTGTGTCCGTATATCGGGCTGGATCCGTTTGACACGGCCGTACACACCCTCTTCTTTGGCCGTGAACCACTCATCAACAACATGGTGGAACGGCTGGAACACAACCGCTTCCTGGCGCTGTCTGGCCCCTCCGGTAGCGGCAAAACCTCGTTGGTATTGGCCGGGTTGCTGCCCGCTTTGCAGGCCGGGGGGCTGGCGGACAGCCAGGAGTGGCTCTATCTGCCGCCGCTCGTGCCCGGTTCTGACCCCATCGCCAGCCTCATTCGCCTGCTGCGCACGGCCGATAACACCGGCGGCTGGGTGGCCGAAACGACAGAAAAGTTATTGACCACCCCGGCTACCCTGACCGACCTCATCAATCGGCGCGCACAGGGGCGGCGGGCCGTCTTTTTTGTAGACCAATTTGAAGAAATCTTCACCCTTTGCCAGGATCAGGCGCGGCGGCACGCTTTCATGGATGCATTGCTCCATCTGGCTCAATCACCGGAACATCAACACCTGCTCATCCTCACCATGCGCACCGATCTGGAAAGCAATTTGCTGCGCATGGCGGAGTTTCATGCCGCGTATACCGCCGCCCAATTGCGCGTTACCACCATGAACGCAGCCGAACTGCGCCAGGCCATCCAACAACCGGCCGAACTGGTAGGGCTGAAATTTGAAGATGGGTTGGTGGAGCAGTTGGTCAGCGATGTGCTGGGGGAACCGGCGGCGCTGCCACTGTTGCAATTTACCTTGCTCAAATTGTGGGAGCGGCGCGAGCGTAACCGTGTCACCTGGCAGGCTTATACCGAGTTGGGAGGGGGGCGTGATGCCCTGGCGAACAGCGCCGACCGCCTCTACAACAATTTCAATCCGGCCGAACAGCGTATTGCCCGGCGCGTTTTGCTGAAAATGGTGCGCCCCACGCAAGGGCTGGATGTGGTGCGCAACCGGGTGCAGCGGCAGCAGTTGTATGAGCCGACGTTTGGCCAGGCGCGGGTGGATTATGTGGTCAACCATTTTGCCAGAGAACGGCTGATTCGGCTGACGCCTGGCGAAACCCCGGAAACGGATCAGTTGGAGATTGCGCATGAGGCATTGGTGCGCAATTGGCCGCGCCTGATTGGCTGGCTGGAAGAGGACCGGGTGGAACTGCGCCACCGTTTGCGGCTCACGGAGATGGCGGAGCAGTGGGATGTGCTGGGGCAAGACGAAAGTGCGCTGCTGCGGGGGTTGGTGCTGGAAGAAGCGCAGCAATATCTGGATTTGAGCGAACTGGAAAAGTCGTTTGTGGCGGCCAGCGTCACGGCCGTGAAACAAGAAGAGATCGCCCGTGAAGCTGCCCGGCAACGGGAGTTGGACCAGGCGCGCCAGTTTGCCCGGCGGCTGTCGGTGCTGGTGGTGGCGCTGGCTTTTGTCTTTTTGGTAGCGCTGGGTTTTGCTATTCTGGCGCGGCAGAATGCGCTGGAAGCGGAACAAAACGCACAGATTGCTCAGGATAATGCGGGCACGGCCGTGGCCAATGAACAGGCCGCTCAGGATGCCCAGGCAACGGCCGTCGCCAATGCCAACATTGCCGCCCAAAACCAGGCCACGGCCGAAGCGGCCCAATTGTTGGCCGAGGCCAACGCTGCTCTGGCGGCCACCGCCGAAGCCGAAGCCAACGAGCAGCGCCAGATCGCCGAGAACGAACGCGACCAGGCCGAAATCAGCGCCCAGGCAGCTATTGATGCCCGCGCCACCGCCGAAGCGAACGAGCAGTTGGCGGAAGCCAATTTCCGGCTGGCGGCGGCGCGGGAACTGGCGGGCGCGGCCGTTTCCCAATTGAGCAGCGATCCGCAGTTGGGGTTGCTGCTGGCATTGGAGGCGGTGCAAACGACGTTGAGTGCGGGCGACCAGCCGCCGCCAGAAGCGACCGATACGCTGTACCGGGCGGTGCAGGCGTCGCAGTTGGTGTCTACATTGGCGGGGCATACGGGGTCGGTGAATGACACGGCCGTGAGCGCCGACGGCCGTTGGATTGCCACCGTCAGTGATGATACCACCGTCAAAATTTGGAACGCGATCACCGGGCAGGAAGTGCATACGCTCAGCGGACACCAGTCGCCGATTACCAGCTTGGCTTTTTCGCCTGACAGCACCCATCTGGCAACCGGCGGTTCTGGTGGGCAGGTGATTGTGTGGGATGTGCTGGCGGGGACGTTGGTGCGCTCCATGCGCGGTGAGGATGACGGTGGCGTGCGGGCGGTGGCCTTTCACCCGGATGGGGAGCGGGTGGCGGCCGGTTACCAGGCGGGCACGGCGCGGGTGTGGGATTTTGTCACCGGTCAATCCTTGCTGCGTCAGTTTGAGCATAATCGTCCGGTGAATGATGTCTTGTTTCTGGGTGATGGTTCGCGGCTGGCGACAGGTGGGGAAGATGGGCTGGTGGTGGTGCAAAACAGCAGTTCGGGCATTCCCATTTTCTCCTTTGTGGCCGAATTTGACGAAGAGGGGCAGCCGGTGGCGGTGAATGATCTGGCCGCCAGCGCCGACGGCCGTCTGATTGCGGCGGCGAAGGCGAATGGCATTGCCCGTATCTGGGAGGGCGAGGAACTACTTTCCACGCTGTCCGGGCATAGTGGGCCGGTGACGGCCGTGGCCTTTACGGAAGATGGCGGGCGGCTGGCGACGGCGGGGGCGGACAGTTCAGCCAAAGTGTGGGATGTGGCCGCGGAACGCGCCATCCTCACGCTATCCGGGCACAATGGGGCGCTGACGGCCGTTTCCTTTTACCCCGACGGCGAGCGGCTGGTGACAGCGGGTACCGATGGCACCGCCCGCATCTGGAATGCGGAGACGGGGCTGGAGCCATTGGTGCTGACGGCACATCGCGGCGGGGTGAACAGTATACGTTTTAATGCCGCGGGCACGGCCGTGACCACCGCCAGCAATGACCAGACGGTGCGTGTGTGGGACAGTGCCAATGGTGAAGTGATCACGACGTTGACGGCCTTTACCAGTGCGGTGAATGTGGCCGAATTTCACCCCACGCAGCCCGTGATGGCGACTGCCTCGCAGGATACGGTGGTGCGCCTGTTTGATTTGACCACCGGCGAACAACTGCTACCGCTCTATTTCCACCCGGATATTGTGAATGATCTGGCTTATAGCCCGGATGGGTCGCAGTTAGCCAGCGCCGGGCAGGATGGGGTGGTGCGCATTTGGGACACGGCCACTCACCAGGTGTTGCAGGAGTTGGCACACCAGACGCCGGTGGCAACAGTCGCTTTTAGTGCCGATGGAACACAATTAGTGGCGGCCAGTGGGGAGACGGCCGTGATCTGGAACCTGACCACCGGCGAAAGTGCGCCGCCCATTTCCGGGCACAATGGGCTGATTCACCACGCCGTTTTCAGCCCGGATGGGCGATTGGCCACGGCGGGCGCGGATGGGCTGGTGAAGCTGTGGGATTTGGAAACGGGTGAACTGGTGCGCACCTTTTCCGGGCACAGCGGGCCGGTGTTGTGGGTGGCGTTTAACAGCGATGGTTCACAACTGGCAACGGCGAGTGTGGACAGAACGGCGCGGCTGTGGGACGCCACGACGGGTAATGTGCTGCGCACGATTTTGGGGCATACATCGGCGGTAACGGCCGTGGCCTTTAGCCCCGATGGCACCACGTTGGCCTCGGCCAGTCTGGACGGTACGGCGCGCATCACGCCGCTGACAACGGTGGAAGTGTTGATCACGCAGGCGTGGGGGCGGCTGGCACGGCCGTTGTCTCCGGCGCAGTGTGCCCAATATTTACACGGACGGCCGTGTTTCACCATTGACATCAGCGGCCCGCCGCCAACGGCCGTGCCCTGATTAGATGAACGTGACGATTTGTTCTAAGGGTTTTTTGGTAATGTCGGGCACCTGCACGTTTTCCACGGGGTAGCCGACGACGAGGATGAGGTACGGCCGTTCGTTTTTCGGCCGGCCCAATATCTCGTTCAAGAAGCCCATGGGGCTGGGGGTATGCGTCAGCGTCACCAAACCGGCCATGTGGCAGGCGGCCACCAGGAAACCGGTGGCAATGCCCACCGACTCCTGCACGTAATAGTTTTTGACGTGCTCTCCATCTTCCCCCACCGAATAACTTTCCGCCATGACCACAATGAGGGAGGGGGCTTCTTCCAGGAATGGTTTATGCCAGTCGGTGGCAAATGGCTCCAGCGCTTGCAGCCACTCTTGGGGGGCGCGCCGCTCGTAAAAGTCACGCTCTTCTTCTTCGGCCGCTTCCCGGATTTGTTTCTTGATGGCCGGGTCGGAGACGACGACAAAGTGCCAGGGTTGTAAGTTTGCGCCGTTGGGGGCGGTGCCGGCCGTGAGGATGCATTGCTCAATGACCTCGCGGGGCACTTCCCGGCTGGCGTATTCACGCACGGTACGTCGCTGCCGCATTATGGTGTAAAATTCCGCCGCCCGCTGCCGCATTTCCGCTACGGGATATTCTTGATAATTGGTATGGGGTACAAATTTTGCTTCGCTCATGTTGATTCTAATCTCCCTGCCTGATGTGGGGTGGATGATAGCGGAATTTCCCACGAATGACCACGTATAAAGAATGTCATTCTTTACCGCGAAGGGCGCAACGAGAGCAAAGGTAAAGATAAAAACTTTGCGCCCTTCGTGTTCTTTTCGGTTAAATTTTGGAGAGGTCGAATGGAGACTAAAAAAAACCAGAGAAGTAGGGTGAGGTATGCTCTCTGGATTGTCATTTTGTGGTTGCTGGCGGCGTGTGGTCAGGTGGAGGTGATGCCCACCCCAACGGCCGTACCCCAACCTACACCCACGCCTACCCCGATCCCCACACCAACATTTGACGCGGCCAGATTAGGCAGCGCGGAATTGGATGTGGTCTACTGTTCGCC
>CAYXUZ010000131.1:0-13306 GCA_964467705.1 uncultured Ardenticatenaceae bacterium
CGAGTTCCTCCGCCACTTCCCGCTGCCCCAAATACATGGCCGCCTCGGCCCGGTTCATCAGCCAGATAGACGCCGTAATGTGGTCGCCTATTTCCTGAGACAGCGCCATCGCCTGCTCATACCGCACCTGCGCCGCCGCGTATTCGCCCATTTCATTGTGCATCACCCCCAACCAGCCCAGACTGCTGGCCATACCACTTTTATGTTGTAATGCCTGGTAAGTCTGCAAAGCATGTTCAAAACAGGCAATCGCCCGCTCATAATTGCCGGTACGTTTATACACATTGCCCAACCGCAGCATCATATTGGCCGCTACCTGCCGTGCGCCGACGCTTTGCACGGCCGTCAACGCCCGCTCAAAATAATCCAGCGCCCGCTCATATTGCCCCAACCGCAAATAGATAGTGCCCAGATTGCCCAGACTCAGGCTCATCTCCGCCTGATTGTTCAACAAACGCCACAACTGAATCGCTTCTTCGTAGGCAGTCACGGCCTTTTCATATTCCCCCCGGTGTACAAACACAATGCCCTGTTTGCCCCCTGCCCTGGCTACCAGTTCAGGCAGCCCCACCGCCTCCGCCTGCACACGCGCCATTTGTAACCACTGCTCCGCTTCCACCAGCTTGCTCTGCGCCAGGCAAATAGCCCCCAGACTGATCTGGCAGTTAATGATGCCCTGTACATACCCCAACCCATTGGCTACGGCCAGCGCGTTTTGGTAGGTGGTCAGCGCCAAAGCTGTCTCCCCCTGATCCTGCTGAATCGCGCCCAGCACAAGGGAGTTACGCACAATAGCCTGTTTGTAGCCAATCGCCTCCGCCACCGCCAGCGCTTGCTGGCTGCAAGCCAGCGCCTGTGGGTAATCGGCCTTCAATCGGTAGACCTCAGCCAGATTGCCCAACAACGTCGCCATCTCCGTTCGGTCGCCCAACGCTTCGTAAATTTGCCGCGCCTGGTTGAAAGCTGCCAGCGCCGCCTCGTACTGGCTTTGAATATGGTAAATCTGGCCGATCTGGTCGAGCGTGCGGGCATAGCCCCGATTGCGGTTGGGGGTGGGGAAAAGGGTCACGGCCGTGTCCAGACTACGCCGCGCCTCCACAAATTGCCCCAAATGCCGCTGCCACTCCCCCTCCAGGCCATACGCCTGCGCCCGCAAATCCACCTCACCCAACTCTTCCGCCACTTTTTGCGCCTGCTGCGCCTGCTGAATCGCCACCTGATATTGGCCGCTCTGCCCCAAAAAGTGCGATGCCTGCAAATGAAGCTGCGCCCGCAAAACGGCCGTTTCCGCCGACTCCGCCGACTCCGCCCACCCCTCCACCAGCGCCAGCGCCGCTAAGAATTGATGCTCGCCCTCTTCAAACAACCCTACCAGATGATAAAACCGCCCCAGACCACTGACGGCCGTACTAAGAATCGTCACCATCCGGTCTGCCAACGCCCACTGCCACGCCCGGCGCACATTTTCCAGATCATGTTGTATGGCCGCAATGGCCACCTGCGGATTCTGCCCACTCAGTTTGGCTTCCTGGTCGGCCACAAAATGCAGATAGTAACGGCCGTAATGGGGGCGGAACAGTGTTTCCTCTTCGGGTAATCCTGGCTGCTGCTGCACAAAGGTACGCAACAACTGGTGCATATGGTAACGGCCGTCGGCCCGCCACGTCACCAACGATTTATCCAGCAGCGCCGCCATGTCGGTCATAGACACATCCGGCAGCACTGCCCGCGCCGCCTCCAGCGTAAAGCCGCCCACAAACAGCGCCACCCGCCGCAGCGCCCCCTGCAAGTGGGGCGACAACTGCTGCCAGGAATGGGCCAGCACCGCCCGCACACTTTGCCGCTGCACCGGGACATCTCCCCACGGCGACGCCAGAAAGTCCAGGCTATTTTGCGTCTCCCGCAAAATAGCCTGGACATCCATCAGGCGTACCCACCCGGCGGCAATTTCCAACGCCAGCGGCATCCCATCTAACAAGCGGCACAATTCCCACACGGCCGTCATGTCCGCCGCCGTCAGGCGAAAGTCAGGCCGCACCCGGCGGGCGCCGCTCAGGAACAACTGCACCGCTTCCGATGTGTCCTCCGCCGCCTCATAATCCAGACCACCCACCATCAGCCGACGTTCCGCCTGGATGTTGAGCGGCTGCTGGCTGGTGAGCAGCCATCGCACCTGGGGCGCGGCAGCAGCCAAACTGGCAATCAGCGCCGCCCCCTCCGCCACCTGCTCAAAATTGTCCAAAACCAGCAGTATCTGTTTGTCCCGCAGATAGTTGAGCAATTGCTGGCGCGGTAGAATGTGTTCGGCCAGTTGCAACCCGATGGCCTGGGCGACGGCCGTCACCAGCATTTCCGCATCGGTCACGGCCGTCAACGGCACAAAAAACGCCCCATCTCGAAAGGCCAGACCGTCATCGGCCGTCGCGCCCCCGTCTGCCAACACCCGGCCTACCTGCACCGCCAGCCGCGTCTTGCCCATCCCCCCCGGCCCTAGCAGCGTCAACACCCGACATTCCTGGTCGTTCAAGATTGCTAAAATCTCGGCCACTTCCCGCTCTCGGCCCACAAAGGGTGTCAGTTGGTTGGGGAAATGGTGAATCGCCGTCCGACGCACCCCGACTGGCTGGAAAGCGCCCTCCTTGATTTGCTGCCACAGTTGGTTCGTTTCGGCTGCTGGTTCAATCCCTAATTCGGCCTGCAATAACTGGCGGCAGCTTTCATACTGGGCCAACGCCTGCCCGCGCTCGCCTTGCCGCGCCAACAGGCGCATGGCCTGGCGGTGCGCCTCTTCGCGCCAGGGTTCGATCTCAATTTGCCAATGAGCGTAGCGGTAGGCGGCTTCATAAGCACCTTGCTGTTCATAAGCGACCGCCAACTGGCCGAGCGCGACCAACTGACTTTGGTGCAGCCGCTCGCGCTGTAACAACAGCCATTCCTCAAAGCCGGGCGCATCGGGCAGAGACAATCCCGCCAGGAAATCGCCGCGCCGGTAAAGGTTGACGGCCGTTTCTAACCGCACCAGACAGGCCGAACACGTTGGCAAGGTTGTGTGAGTATGGGTATCCACGGCCGTGACATGCTCCCAGAAATTGGCGGCGTCTGCCGTGCCATATTCCCCGTGCAGTTCCACTGTCTGCCGCTGCACCGTCAGCAGCTTTTCCCCCAATCCAGGCTGGGCCACATCCAGACTCTTGCGCAGCCGGGAAAGCGTCTGGCGCAAATTCTGCCGTGCTAACTCTTCCGGCTGCTCCGGCCAGAAAAGCCCGGCCAATGCCTCGCGCCGCAGCGGGTTGTCTGGCGTCAGCGCCAGGTAGGCCAACAAAGCCCGCGCCTTGTCGGTGGGGAAATGAGGGGACGCGCCGGTGGGAGTCACGGCCGTGAAGCCGCCAAATAAGGTCAACGAGAGTTGCATCATCCCCCCTATTCTACCCAAAAAGCTCACGTTCTTGTCACGTTCTTGTGACGATAGTTACCTATAGTGCCTCTGATGAATACGAATTACAGATTGGTTCAATCTGGGAGATTGAACCAATCTCATTTTGATACAAGGAGATTGACACAACATGAACCAGAGACAAATTCAATTAGTGCAGGAAAGTTTTGAGATGGTCAAACCGATAGCTGACATTGCGGCCAATCTGTTTTACGGCCGTCTATTTGAGCTAGACCCTCACCTGCGCCGCCTCTTCAAAGAAGATATGAGCGAACAAAAACACCACCTGATGACCACCCTGACCTTTGCCGTCGGTGGACTGAACAAGCCAGAAAGAATCCTACCGGCCGTGCGCCAGCTTGGCATCCGGCACATCGGTTACGGCGTCCAGGAACAGCATTACCAGACGGTTGGCGCGGCGTTGTTGTGGACATTGGGCCAGGGTTTGGGAGCGCATTTTACGGCCGAAGTGGAGGAAGCATGGACGGCCGTTTACACCCTCTTAGCCACCGCCATGCAAGAAGCCGTGCGGGAAACGGCCGTCGCCTGAAATTGGAGAAAAGGACAGAGGAAAGTGGACGGTGAGAAGCGTGGGAACGCCTCACTTTTATCAGCAAAACCACATTAGTTAAGGAAAACGACATGACCCCAAAACAATTCTCACTCAGAAACTTGACTCCCTTCAATGGGTTGCTCTTGCTTCTCTTTATTCTGATGGCCAGCCTGGCCTCACGGCCGTTGCCCGCCACCCAGGCCCAAAATGAATTTCACATCTTTCTGCCCAACATCAGCATACCGGAAGAGCCAGAGGAGCCAACCATCGGCTACGCCACCGGTACCGACCGCACCCTCATCCGCTGGTTCTGCACGGTCAACTGCGACACCCAATATGAGGTTTACCGCCGCGTCGGCGCGGGCGCGTACCAACTGCTGGCAACTGTCGGCCGTGAACCGGACGCCGCTGCCGCCATCTTGACGTTAAACAGCACAGACGGCCGTTGGCCCACCCTCTACGACGACCTGCGCACCGAATATACCGACCAAAACATCACCAGCATCCCGCGTTTATACGCCATGCTCGATGAAAACACACTCGTCGCCCAAAAGCTGACCAACGAATATTACCCCATCGCCCTCATCAACGGCTGGGGCTACCTGGACACCGACTTTGTGCCCGGAACCAGCTACAGCTACCGCGTGGTACGCGCCGCCGATGGGGAACAGCTAGGTGAAGTGACGCTCATTGCCGGACAACTCACGCCGCTGCCTGCTCCACAAAATGTGCAGGCCGTCCAACTTAACCCCGAAACCAGCGAACTCACCCACGCCAAATCAGATGACTGGGGCCAGGTGCAGGCCGACCGCCGCTTTCACCAAAGCGCCTACCTGCGCTGGGATGTGGGCGAACCGGCCGGCGATAGTTATCCCGCTGCCTGGACGATTGGCTACGACATTTACCGCGCCCCCCGCCCCACACCGAACGCCCTGGCCCAGGTCAACGGCGAAATTTCGGTGCAGCCGATTGCCGCCTCCGCGCCAGATATTGTGCATTCGGACGTCATTCTGGCGGGCGAAGTAGCGCAAGATTACCAGATGATCGAACATTTCTATGCCGACCCCACCCCGGCGCATGGCGACTACGTTTACCGCGTGGCCCCCCGTGATGCGTTGGGGCAAATTCGGCAGTGGCCCGCCCACAGCGCCCAATTCAGCACGGCCGTGCCCGTCACCACCTACGACTTCCAGCCCCCGCTACCACCGCAAAATGCGCAGGCCACCATCAACGGGGGCCACACCCAGATCACACTCTCCTGGGAAATGCCCGATCCGCCCGCCGACCTGGCCGGTTTCCGCATCGAGCGCACCTTCGCCTTCAACAACAGCATCCCCACCGCCGAATGTGCCGACGAAGCCGACTGCTGGCTGGAAGTGGCTACCGTCAACGCTAACACCCTCCAATGGGTAGACAATGATCCACAACTAGATCAGGCGCGCTGGTATCGCCTGCAAGCGGTAGACGCATCCGGCAATCGCAGCCAATACACCATGCCCGTCCACGCCACTCTGCATGACATCACGCCGCCAGGCGCTCCAGTGCTGGACGCCTACTTCTGCTCCGCCACCCCCAGCGACCCCACACCCGATTATTGCCTCATAGCCGATGGCGACGCCAACGTGACCCGCTATCTGGTAGGCTGCATCTTCTCGCCGGGCAGTGACGAGATATTTTTGCTGGAACAAACGGCCGTCGGCGGCGATATGCCCGCCTTCACTGTCACCGACCTGTACGAACCGCCCTTCCCCCTCTTTGATGTGGCCTGCACGGTGCGGTCGGTGGATGAATTTGGCAACATCTCCGCACCATCCAACCCGGCCACCATTGACGAATGGACGAGCGAACAACCGCCCAATCTGCCCAATCCCATCCTGACCAACATCACCACCGTTGCTCTGGACGAGCAGGGCAACGCCACCGCCCGCGTTGAATGGGACATGCCCGGCTCGCCCCTGATTGCCTCCTTCCGTCTGAACCGGGAAACCGTTTCGGGAAATGATCCCGATCCCACCGTCATCAACGGCATTGGCTCCAGCGTCCGCACCCACAACGATATGGACGTGCGGGCGGGTGAACTGTACAGCTATACCGTCACGGCCGTGCTCAACTTTGGCCTGGGTGAACTGACCTCCGAACCACGCTTCTACCGCGCCCTCAGCGACGGCCGTCGCCCCCTGATTCAGTTTGAACTCACCGAACTCAATTGGAACCCCAACGCGGGCACAGTCCTGGCCTGGAACTCGTGCGAGGTTGGCGAACCCTTTGACGGCCCAAATCATTACGCTGTATTCCGCAGCGTCACTCTGGACGAAGGCTACAACCAGATCACCCCCATCTTCCCCTCGTCCATGTGCATTGCCAACTACATAGATTCCAGCGCCCAACACGGCCGTTACTTTTACAGCATCATGGAATTTGACGTGCGCACCGGCGAGCCGGTCGGTTACACCATCCCTGCGCAGTTCGACGCCAACACCGAACCGCAGGCTGGCAATTACATTCCCGTACCTTTAGGGCAAGGGCTGGTGCAAAGCACCCTCTACACCCCCAACCTGCCGATTTTCCTGCCCAATTGCACCGCCATCAATCCATCCGGCAACGATTTTACCCAACCGCTCCTCTTTGGTGATGGCTTCGAGGTACATAACCTGATCATCACGGCCGTCATCGGCAACAACATCTCCGGTTGGGGCGACCTGCGCGTCCTCAACAACGGTGTGCCCGTTTTTGTCCCCATGCAGTTCCAGGACATCACCGTCGCCGACGCCCAAAACCACGTCTGCACCGGCTTTGTCACCGCCAACGTCATCGCCAACACCGGCTCACCTATCCTGGTCACACCCGCCGACGGGTTGTCATATCAGGTAGCAGAGATTGTGGCCCGGCCGTTTTTCGCCAATATCAGTCACGGCTCCGGCAAAGTGCGCATCATCATGCCGCCCACCATCCGCACCATTGACGCCGACGGCGCCGAACTGGACACCCTCAACCTGGCCGGCACCGATCTGACGCTCAACGCCAACCTGGAATTCAGCTTCCAGACCAATATCAACAACATCGCCAATCACGGCTGCGACGCCGGCGAAGACCCCATCCTGGGTTTCAACCTGGAAACGATGCCTACCACCGTTGTACCCACCGGTCAGTTCACCGTCACCCCGGCGGGCATTGAGATGGCCGGAAGCTGCATGGATTACTTCGAGCGGTATGACCCGTCAGCGGCCAACGGCTACAACCGCCCGGCCCCCGGCAACCTGAACGCCGGTGACGCCAACGATGGTTTCTTACGCGGCCGTTACACGGGCACCGCCAACAGCACCATCATCACCGCCACCGGTCTGGACGGCGTGTTCAGCAGCGCCGTGCCCATGAGCTATCTGGCCAGCTACCCCTTTGGTTTCAGCCTGAACCTGCCCGGCAATAAAAGCCTCACCCTGGCGGACAGCCAGATTGTGAGTGGATCGTTGGGCAACGGCGTAGCCACGTTCAGCCACCACCAGACCGTCAACGACGCCCCACAAGCAACCGTAACCATCAGCTTTACCGGGCTGGAAGTGGATAGTCGGGGTGGGTTGTATACGGCCGTGACCCCCGACACTGCTGCCGTCGAATGGATGCTGCCTAACGGTTTCATCGCCGGTCTGCTCAATGCCGAACTGTACCTGGGCCAGCTCACCACCAGCCAGCGCCCCGGCCAGCACATTAGCGGCCTGGCCACCTCTGCCCTCTGGGCCACCCGCCCCGGCGACACCGTAGACCTGGGGCTGGAAAACCCGGCCGAACTGGAACCGGGCCTCAACCTGCGCCGCGCCGATCATGGCCTCTTCTGGAAAGCGTGCCCCTCCGGCGAACTGGCCATGCTGCCCGCTGTGGTAGATAGCTATATCCGGCACGGCGGCATCAGCGAACGTTTCCAGGCGCAAATCAGCACACCTTTCAACACCAACATTCACGGATATGAGGCCGAGATTGACAACTTCGACCTCTCCTTCCTGGACAACCTGGTCTACGACAGCCACATCACCGGCGACGTAGCCCTGCCCTTCCCGGCCGATCTCGACCTGCGCTTTATCTCCATGTGGTTTGGCCCGGACGGCTGCATTGGCGGCGGCGAACTGCTCAATGGCTATGAAAATCTGGCCTACTGGAACACCAACGTCAACTTCAACCACGCCGTTTTTGCCGACGAAGGGGCGCTGCCGCCGCTGCCCGGCTACCCCCACTGGGATCGGGTGCTGCGCACCATTGGCGCGTTGGAAATGCCCCATCTGGCGCTGCCCGGCCAGCCCGCACCCACGCTGGTTGGCGTCGGCGTTGGCTTTCGGCCGGATGGCAATCCACACGATGACATCCTGGTGGCTCCCAACCGGCCCAACTTTGAATTCGACGGCTTCCCGCTGCTGTTAACCGGGCTGCGGCTGAGTACGTTGGGCGAAACGGCCGTGTGGGACGCCAACGCCACCGCCGCCACCCCACCCGTCACCGACTGGTCACAAATCGGTTTCGTCGAAGTGCAAGGGGCTATCGCCGCCCCCTACTTTGGCCTGCTGGTGCGCGAATCCGGCAACCCCGGCGACTACCCGGATATGCGGATGCAGCTGCACGATGACTATGTGGGCTTCGACGAACAATTAAAAGGAGCGCGGGTCTGGGTGGACTTGCCCATGGTGCAGGTGGTTCACGAGTTTGAAAACCTGGTCTACGCCTCCAGCGCGCTGGAAAATCATGGCCTGCTGCTCGGTTTCCGTGAGTATGAGTTTGTGCCCCAGGTAGCCATTGATACCTATGGCCTGCCCCAGAGCGCCAAAGTGGTGCATATGGATGCCGGCGTGATCATGGAACCGGCCCATGTCCACTTTTTCCTGGGGCAGAGTGCGGGCACGGCCGTGTTCCGCGCCATGTCCGAAGCCATCAACGGCACAGATCCGCCCCTGCCTTCCAATTCCACCATGAACGGTTGGGCATCGCGGTTGGGCATGAGCAATATCGCCCGCGATGGCTACAAAGCATTGGCTGAAGATGTCTGGCCCACCTACGCCAGCTTTGCCAACCCCAACTTCCGCATCACCACCCAGGTTCTCAATGAGTACGACAGCCAGCCGGGGCAATCGCTGCCCGACAGCAACGACTTTGGCGGTGGCACACTCGGCGCAGTCGCCGCGCAAGGCGTAGACTTCAACAAAATACGCGGCCAGGTAGAAGTGGACGGCATTGGCCTGGGTACGCAACTGGAAGCATTCCAGGTGGCGACTGAGCTAATTGTGCAGTTAAACAACGAACCGCAGCCTATTTTCTATGCCGATATGGTCAGCTTCATGATTAGCCGCTACGGGGATTACATCCTGGAAGGGGTTAACGTGCAAAGCAGCCTGGTGGGTAATGAAGTGGCCCTGGACATCACCGGCCTCTACAACCCCGGCACACAAGCGATTGAAGCCGGTCTAGGTTTGCACAAAGATGTAAACCTGCTGCACGACTTTGAGATGTGGAACATCAGCCTGGAAGAAGCAACCGGGGCCGTCGGTCTGGGTGGTGACGAAGACAACAACACAGTGCTGCGTTACATCGGTCTGAACCTGGAAGCGGCCTGGAACTTTGTGCCCTTCAAAGCGGGCGCGTTTGGCGGGCAGGTCTTGGCTGGAACGATTGACCCTAGCAGCCCCGTCTTGCAGAATCACTTCCCCGATGTGCTGGATCATTTGCATATAGTACCGGCTGCGCCGGGCGAGAACGAGGCTACCACTCTGCTCAAAGGGGCGTATGTGCGCCTCTACGGCGACACAACGGTTAATGGGCAGAAAGTGGCCAAGGTGATGACGGTCAATGGCGGGATGCGCTTTGGTGGTTGGTACTGGTCAGACCAGGCTGGCGGGCAATATTATGGTGGGCTGGCCGGGGCTTTTGTGCATACCAACTACCTCAAAGTGGTCAGCGCCCGCGGCGACATCACCTTCACCTATGAGCGCACGCCCGCGGTGGAACAGCTATCGGCCGAGGCGTGGGTGGCCGGTGGCATTGGCTCCTGTGAACCGGAGACCTGGACCTCATGGTCTACCCGCTGGTGGAATGACAAATGGTGCTGGTCGGCCGGGGCGCAAACGGTGCTGACGTACAACATCGCCGAAGACGACTTCGATGCCTCGTGGCAGTTCGATTTTGAATAAGTAAGGTATCTATCATGCAGACTTCGCCAGTAACATAAGCTGGCGAAGTCTGTTCTCTCTGCTCCCATCATTTTTAGGGGGCGGGGTGCAAGGTAATAACCGTGATTTCCGGTTTACAACGATAGCGCAGGCGGATGGCGTTGGTGCCAACGCCACGATTGGTATATTGCACCATCTGGCCTACCTGGTAACGGCCGTTGGGATATTGCTTAAATAGCGGCCCACGTAGTGGCCCCACCCTGGGCAGCACCACCTGCCCACCATGAGAATGGCCGGATAACTGTAAGGCAAAACGGCCGGTCGCCGCGCTGGTATCGGCAAAATCTGGTTCGTGGGCCAGCAAGATAGCCGGGCCGTCGGGGGGTAATGTGGACAAAACTGCCGGTAAATCATGCGCCCCTACATAAATGTCATCCACACCGGCAATATGTACCACGCCCGTGCCCCCCCGCAACGTAACGACGCGGTTCTGCAATTCCACCACCCCACAGCCCGCTAACACCTGCCGTACACGAGCCACATCCATCCAATGATCATGGTTGCCCATCACGGCCGTGATCACATCTTTGGCCTGCAACTGGCACAGTCCTGCCGCCAGATCATCTAATATGCCATCTAACACATAAGAGACAAAATCGCCGGTCAGGGCAATGGCATCCGCATTTTGCGCATTCACCAGTCCGACAATGCCTTGCCAACGCTCGGCCGTCACCCAATTTCCCAGGTGAATGTCGCTGACCTGCACCAGGCGGTACCCGGCAAATATCGGGTCTAGACCTGGTATTTCCACCGGCAGGGAAACGATTTCAAACTGCTGGGGATGAAATCGCTGGCGACCCAATCGTTGCATCAGTCCGGTCTGGGCGCTCTGCATTTTGCCGCGCCAGTAATGTTTGTTGGTTGCCATATCAAAAGTAAAAGGTAGGCTGTTGGTTATTCCACCATGCTGCCGGTATCAGAATGACTACGGGAAGTTCGCCACTGCATAAAACCAAAAAAAAGGGCGAGCAGCAGCCAGCCAACAGCCACGCCGCCAATCCAATACGCCCCTTCACGGCCAAAAACAACGGCCGTGCCCACCACCGGCCCCACTTCGCCGTTCGCGTCCAGCCAGCGCAGACTGAACTGGTACATAAACCAGAGCCAGAACAGCCCAATCAGGCCGCAGCACACGGCGGCAAATGCAAATATCACCTGTCGTATTGCTTGAAACATGGCTGGATTATGCGTGGGTGGTACGGCCGTCGTCAATAGCCCGTTTGTGATGGGGCGATGGCGTAATGAGGGGTGAAAAGCGCCGGCAATTCTCATTTTGGCTGCCATTGTCAATGGATGATAAAAGTTAAGAATTAGTTTCGGTATTAGAGCCGTGTCATTCCGAACGAAGTCTTCGGAGTGAGGAATCCCTCACAATTATCAGGTGAATGGGATTCCTCCTCGCAGACTCGTCGGAATGACAATAGAGTGGGCTACACGGCCGTATACCTGCCCTCACTCTCCACGCCTGCCTGCCCCAACGCCGCCAGCGTCTCTAACAGTTGGCCGATCTGTTCCTGGCGTTTGGGGGTGGCACGGCCGTCAAACATCCCCGCCACCTCGCTGGCTGTTACCGGGCGGGCCAGGGTGGTCAGGGCGGTGCGCACGGCCGTCGCCTGTTCCGCCATGGTCGCCGGCCAGGTAAGTTTGGCGGTGGGCAGAACGGGTGCTTCTTCCTCTTCTTCCGCGACCAACAGGGTCGCCTGTCTACCTTGCGCCTGGTTGGGGGCCTGGTATTCCGGGCGCAGCCAGCGGATGTGGCCCTGGGCTTCTTCGGCGGCGCGTGCGGCGTTGAGGGCCACCAGCCGTTCCAGGATTTCTTCGTCCGTCAGGGTGGGCGGCCAGCCGTAGGCGGCAAAAACGGCTTCGTCCAGATCATCGTGCAACTGTTTAAGGATACTGACCAGCCCTTGTTCGTGGATTTGTTTTTCTTTGGCGGAGAGCACTAAACCTCCCGGAGGTTCAGAACCTCCGGGAGGTTGGAGGGTGCGCAGCTTTTCCAGGACGTTGTACATATCGGTCATGGTCAGGCCGGGATGCTGCGCCTGCTGCCGTTTGCGGTGGGCGTCTAGCTGCTCGGCGAGTTCGCGGATACACGCTTTTTGGGTTTCGTTTGTGTCAGGGAAAGGAAAAGTGTCAAAGCAACGTGAGTTGTTGTAACGGGGATCATTACCAACACCTAAGCGCCCCCCAACTGCGAGTGCCCATTTAACATGCACTCTACTCGAAAGTAAACCAAGAAAATATGCATCATCGAGACCTATCGCTACTACTTCACTTTCAGGAACTGAATCCTTTGGTACAAATGTAAAGAAGCGATGTTTTGCAGTTCTTGGTGTGGCGACAACTTTGGATAGTCCTTTCAAAGCAGGCCTGAAATTGGCTCTAGGTTCAGCAAAGATCCACCATTTTTCTCGATAAGTAGCACGGTTATTTTGATCTCTATATGGCTTTATCCGCTCAAGAATCCATTGATAGACTTCGGGATAACGGTGGCGGACTGTGTTTTCGTCCAGACCATACAAATCAATTACAAAAAGATTTCTGGAGATTTGCGTAAGATCCCTTCCGCCGAAAAAGGGTTTTAGGTAGGCTTCGATTTCATTAACCCGACCCCGACCCAATTCTTCTGCCTTTTCTAGACTTATTACAAAATCCTTCCCCGCTAAAATCATCCCGCGACAAGATATACCTTGGTTCGCTC
This sequence comes from uncultured Ardenticatenaceae bacterium, assembly GCA_964467705.1. GTDB lineage: Bacteria > Chloroflexota > Anaerolineae > Promineifilales > Promineifilaceae > CAADGU01. The sequence goes on from CAYXUZ010000131.1 coordinate 12,894, forward strand.
GAAGGCCAATCGCGCCAGTTACATCTGCCCCAATTGTTAAATCAGCAAAGATTTTTCCAAACCTGTCTGAAAACATCAATTCAGCTTCACCATGTTCACCAGGCTCTTCCCGGATTACCACTTTCAGTAATCCATCTCGTTCGCCGTCCCTTGCTACTGTCATTGCAATACGCACATCTGCACCATCAACCGAATCCACCCAAGGATGGTCTGGAATGGCAAAGAATAGCGAAATCGGGGTTTTTGCAGTCATGTGCCTATCCAAAACACGGCGGTTGAAAGTTTGACGGAGACTGTTAGTTGTAATCAAACCAAAGCGATCAAGGTCACTGTTTTGCACCAATTCTGCGGCTTTGTTCCACCAATACATCACATAGTCGGCCGATTCAGGTACTTCCTTTAGCGTGTTACGG
>CAYXUZ010000131.1:13316-18749 GCA_964467705.1 uncultured Ardenticatenaceae bacterium
ATAGTCTCTGTGTAGCCGTCTCCCAAAACATCACGCATTCGTGAAGCGCCAATAAACGGTGGATTGCCGATGACGAAATCCGCTTCCGGCCATTCGGCCGGGCGCGGGTTGATGTACCGATACGCCGGGACGCGGGCGGTTTCGTCGGGCACTGCCTGGCCGGTGATGGGATGGGGTTTGGTGGTACGGCCGTCCCACCGTGTCACCGGCTGCCCGGCCGCATCCCGCAGCGGCTCCACCGCATCCCAGGCCAGCACCGCATCGCGGCACTCAATGTTGTGGTAATTCTTGATAATCGGCTCGGCGTGCGGCGTGTGGCCGCGTGTGCGGTAATGCCATTGCAGATAGCCAATCCACAACACCAGTTCGGCAATCGCCGCCGCTCGCGGGTTCACCTCAATCCCCAAAAACTGCTGCGGCGAGACGGTGATGCCCGCCATTTCCAGCCGCAGTTGCCCCGCGCCCAACTCCTGCAACGTGTTCAGCACTTCCCCCTCCAACCGCTTCAAATGCTCCAGCGTCACATAGAGGAAATTGCCCGATCCACAGGCCGGGTCGAGAATGCGAATGGTCGTCAGCCGCCGATGAAAGCTCTCCACCTCGGCAATCGCTTTGTCCGGCTGCCCGGCTTCTGCTTGCAGCAGCGCCGCCGCCTGCACTCCTTCCCACTCCGCCCGCAGCGGCTCAATAATCGTCGGCTTTACCAGCCGCTCCACATAAGCGCGGGGGGTGTAATGCGCCCCCAGCTTGTGCCGCTCGATGGGGTCAAGGGCGCGTTCCAACAATGTGCCAAAGATGGCCGGTTCCACATCGCGCCAATCCGATTTGGCCGCTTCTACCAGCAGTTCAATTTGCGGCCCGGTCAGCGGCAGGGCGGTCTGGTCGGCAAAGAGGCCGCCGTTAAATTGGGGGATTTGCCGCCGCAAGATGACGGAAAAGCCACCCACATTCATCGTCTGCCACAGATGTTCCAGCAGCGGCTTGAAGCTGGGCGGGTCGTGGCGAATGTCATCCAGCAGTTGGGCAAAACTGCGCTCCGGCAACATGCCCACATCCTCGGCAAACATGGTAAACAGGCAGCGCATCAGGAAATGGGCCACCGTTTCCGGCTCATACTGCCCTTCCAATGATTTCGCCAGTTCGGCCAGCCGGGCGGCAATCTGCCGCGTCACCTTGGCGCTGCGCCGCGCCGGGTCCAGGCTCATCGGCTCTGTCCACACCTGGCGCAGCAGTTGGCGCACGTTAGCCTCTTGCAAATCGTCCAGCTTCAGCCGGTAACTGCTGGGGTCGGGAAAGGGGATGTAGTTGCCACCGGTACGGCTAAATTCACTGTACAGGGCAATGGTGCTGCCCACATCCACGACGAGAATAAAGGGGGGACGGCCGTCCCGAATCTCCTCAGTGGGCAAGCTGCGGGCGTAGGTTTGCGCCTGCTGCCGCGCCTTTTCCATGGCCGTATCCCAACCGGCCGTGCCGCGCACGGCCGTGCCCTTCTTGCGCTGCTGCATTCGTCGCAGCGCCGCTTCGGAAAAGGCTGCCTGACCTTCCTCTGGTTTATCGCTGCCCTGTTTCGCTTCCAGCACAAAACAGCCCCGTTTGTACAAATCTATGAAATTGGTGGTGTCATGGGCAGAGGGCACAACCTTCTCAAACACGTAGGCGTTTTCCTGTTCATAGGGGGTTTTGGGTGACGGCCGTTCCACGCCCAACAGCTCACACAACTCGGTGAGGAACAACTGGTAATTGGCCCGTTCGGCCGCACCCGACGCCTGCCAGCGGGTGATGAAATGGTCAACGGTTTGTTCAATGGGTTCAGGCATGTCATCCCTCCAATATGTCCGGCAAAAAATAGCATAAAAACAACCACTTCGCCAGCCGCACCGATACGGCCGTGTAGCCCCTTGTGTCATTCCGACGAGTCTTCGCGGAGGAATCCATACTAATTGACAACCACGTAGGGATTCCTCAGAAGATACTTCGGCAGCCTCAGCGCAGGCTCTCGGAATGACAATTGGGTGGGCTACGAGGCCATGCCACCAACCTGACTTGTGACAAATGTCACAATCCGAAAATGACAATCATCCCTGACCCATTTCAGGTGATCAGCATACACTACGGGCATCTATTCGGATAAGCGAATACATGGATGGAGACCACGATGAACAACCCCACCCTCGACGAATTGAGCCTGCTGCACGCCAACATCTGCCAGGCGTTGGGCGACCCCAAACGCATCCTCATTCTTTATGCGCTGGACGATGAACCCCGCCACGTCACCGCCCTGGCCGAAGCCCTGAACATGCCCCAACCCACCGTTTCCCGCCACCTGGGCGTGCTGCGGGATCGCGGGTTGGTACAGACGGAAAGGAACGGCACGGCCGTGACCTATGCGCTGACTGACGGCCGTATCATCGAAGTCCTCAACACCATGCGCCAGATTCTCCGCTCCGTCCTGGCGCAACAATCAGACATTTTAGTTGGTAATCCGTTATCCGTAATTCGTTATCCGTAATCCGTTATCGGTTCACGCATCACGGATTACGGATCACCTTCCCGGTGTAATATGCGCGATTTCAAATACATCTGGCTCCTGGGCATCATCGGCACGATTTTGCTCATTGCCGCCCCTATTTGGGCGTTGGTCAAACCGGCAGAAACAGAAACAACGGCCGATCCCTGGAGCAACGTCCCCCAACGAGTCCCCCACACCGACCACACCGCCCTGATGACCGGCCCTTACGAAACGGGCCAGGAAGTGACGGCCGCCTGCCTGGAATGTCACGAAGACGCCGCCGACCAGGTGATGCACACCACCCACTTCACCTGGGAAAGTGAACCGGTGCTGCTGCCCGGCCGTGACGAACCCGTCACCATCGGCAAAGCCAACCAGATCAACAACTTCTGCATTGGCATCCAGAGCAACTGGACGGGCTGCACCCGCTGCCATGCCGGTTATGGCTGGGACGATGCTGACTTCCAGGAAAACGCCACCGAAAATGACGTGGACTGCCTGGTCTGCCACGCCGACACCGGCCTCTACAGCAAAGGGTCAGCCGGGCTGCCCGCCGAAGGGTTAGACCTGGCCGCGGCCGCCCAGAGCGTTAATTACCCCACTCGCCAGAACTGCGGTAGCTGCCACTTCAACGGCGGCGGCGGCAACGCCGTCAAACATGGCGACCTGGACGAAACGCTCTACTTTCCCACCGAAGAGATTGATGTGCATATGGGCCGCTATGATTTCCAATGTACCGATTGTCATCAGGCCGAAGACCACCGCATCACCGGGCAGGCTATGTCTGTCAGCGTCAACAGCGAAAACCAGGTGGCCTGTACGGATTGCCACGCGGCCGATTTACACAGCGACGAGCGCATCAATGCCCATGTGGACAATGTGGCCTGCCAGACCTGCCACATCCCCGAAGGGGCGGTGCGCGATGCCACCAAAATGCACTGGGACTGGTCAACGGCCGGGAACGACGCCATCCCCGAAGACCCGCACACCTATTTGAAAATCAAGGGCAGCTTTGTCTACGAGCAGGGTTTTATGCCCACCTACCTCTGGTACAACGGCACATCTGACCGCTACCTGCTAGGCGACCCGATAAACCCCACCGTCTCCACGCCCATCAACACGCCCCTGGGCGACATCAACGACGACAGCGCCAAAATCTGGCCCTTCAAGGTTCACCTTGCCAATCAAATTTTTGATGCGGGCTATAACTACCTGATCCAGCCACAAACAGTGGGCGAGGAAGGATACTGGACGACGTTTGATTGGGATCAGTCGGCGCGGTTGGGGATGGAAGCGGCCGGGCTGCCCTACAGCGGTGAATACGGCTTCGCACCTACGGAAATGTACTGGAACCTCAGCCATATGGTCGCCCCCAAAGAGAACGCGCTGCAATGTAATGATTGTCATGGGGAGGACGGCCGTATGGATTGGCAAGCCCTCGGTTACTATGGCGACCCCATTCGCTGGGGCGGCCGTGACCAACAGGGTTTAACAGAGAACTAAGATGCGCACACTGAATCGTTTTCGACACCAAAAAGAACGAGCAGTGTGGGACACCCACGTCCCACACGGGGCACGAAGGCGTGCCCCCCTCCTCTCAAAAAATCACCTTTTTGCGATGGGGCTTACGCTTATTTTAGCGGCCGTATTACTGGCAGCCAGGGGCACGGCCGTTGCCCAGGAGCAAACACAACCACAACCAACCGGCTCGCCGCTCCACCCCACCTTTGCATTGTTGGATGCGGACGGCCGTAACGTCCTCGACTCCGGCGCACCCATCTCTACCATGCAAACCTGCGGTCAGTGCCACGATACCGAATTCATCGCCGGCCATAGCTTTCATGCGGACGTGGGCTTGAGCCAGTTTGGGCAGGGAGGCGTAGCAAGTTGGGATAGCAGTCCGGGGCTGTACGGCCGTTGGGATCCCCTCACCTACCGCTATCTTTCCCCCGAAGGGGATGAGGTGATTGACCTGACCACCCCCGAATGGCTGATGACGTTAGGGCTGCGCCACGCGGGCGGCGGCCCGGCCACCACCAGCCGCGACGGGCTGCCCCTGGTCAACCTGGCCGTCGCCCCCAATGACCCCCAAACCCACATCGTAGATCCGGAAACCGGCGAACTCGTCGCCTGGGATTGGGATGAATCGGGCACGGTGGAAATGAACTGCTTCCTCTGCCACACCGCCAATCCCAACAATGAAGCACGGGGCGAGATGCTGCAATCCGGCCAATTTGCCTGGGCCAACACGGCCACCCTGTTCAACAGCGGCATCGTGGAACCCACGCTGGATGGCTGGCATTACAACACCGGTGCATTTGACGAAAACGGCGAACTGCTGCCCAACCATATCTCCATTCAAGACCCCACCAATGAAAATTGCGGCGCGTGTCATGGTGTGGTGCATACCGATTTGCAAACGCCTCTTGCCTTTCAGACATCCGATTTTTTGGAAAAATCGGATGTCTACTCGACTGTTACCACCGGGCAGGTGATGTCCGGCCAAAAGCTGCTGAATTCCGGCCTGAATCTGGCCGATAAGGAGTCGTTGAACCGCTCTTGGGACATTCACACGGAGCGGGTGCTGGCCTGTACGGACTGCCATTACGCGCTGAACAATCCCGTTCACTTCCAGGAATTGGGCGAGACGCAGCCGGAGCATTTGACGTATGACCCACGCCGTCTGGATTTGGGCGAATATCTGTATCGGCCGTTGCACCAGTTTGCCAAAGGACAGAGCGCCCAAAGCGCCATTGCCCCAGAATTGGATAACACGCTGCGCCGCTGCGAAAGCTGCCACAGCATTGAAAACACGCATAACTGGCTGCCCTACAAAGAGCGGCACACGGAAGCGATGGCCTGCGAAAGCTGCCACACGCCCCAACTGTATGAACCGGCGCTGGAATCGGTGAACTGGACGG
>CAYXUZ010000132.1:0-18264 GCA_964467705.1 uncultured Ardenticatenaceae bacterium
CCAACTGCATCTGGCTCAGGTCTAGCTCCTGCACGTAGACTTCGGTGTGGCCGCGATAGTGACCCTCTTCCACCAGATTGGTGCCGCAATACCAGACACGGCCGTCGTCGTCAAACAGCAGCGACGGGTCAATGCCCGGTGAGGCGTCCAGCCAATACGGTTCAGACCAGGGGCCGGCCGGATCGCTGGCGGTGACGATGAAGTTGCCGGACGTGGTTTTGCCATCTACCAGCGTGTTGATGATGTAAAACAGCCCGTTGGCGTAACGAATGGTGGGAGCGTACAGGCCGCCGGACGGCCGTATGCCATCCAGATCAAGCTGCGACGGCCGATCCAGTACATGCCCGATCTGTCGCCAATGCACCAGGTCGCGGCTGTGGAAAATGGGCAGGCCGGGGAAATACTCGAAAGTAGACGTAACCAGGTAATAATCTTCACCCACCCGGCAAATAGACGGGTCAGGGTAACAGCCAGAGAGGATAGGATTTTTGAACATCTTGCACTCTTTTGAGGTTAGAGTTTAGATTGAGGGATCGAGTATACCGGTAAATAAGGCTTCTTAACTTTGACACTTCAGCTGTCATTCCGACGAGTCTTCGAGGAGGAATCCCACCCCATTTAACAGGAGAGGGATTCCTCGCTCCGAAGACTTCACTCGGAATGACACGAGAAAGCTCAGATTATTTTGTTAACGTCGTATCAAATCTCCCAATCTCTCACTCTCCATTCTTTTATACAACCTGCACTTCACTAAAGAATTTTTTGCTGGCCAAAATATCCTGGGTGTCACCCACAATTTCGATTTCGGTACGCAAATGAATATCTTCGGACGATGTGCCAATCATCAATTCAATGACGCCGGGTTCCACCACAAACTCCATCGCCGGATTGTAAAATCCAAGCTGGTTCACGAATAACGTAAAGGTGACGGTACGAGACGCACTCGCCGGGACAGAAACCCGTTTGAACCCTTTGAGTTCCTTCAACGGCCGTGTCAAACTCGCCACCTTATCGCGCACATACAACTGCACCACCTCATCCCCATCGCGCGCCCCGGTGTTGGTGACGGTCAGGCTGATTTGCACCGCTTCACCGGCAGCCACGGCGCGTTTGTCCAGTTGCAAATTAGAGAGTTCAAACTGCGTGTAACTCAGCCCAAAACCAAACGGCCAGAGTGGTTTGTTGCTCATATCCACATAGGTCACTTTCCAATGAGATTTGCCGCCGGATGGTTTGTGGTTGTAATAAATGGGCACCTGCCCCACATGGCGGGGCACGGTGATGGGCAGCTTGCCACCCGGATTCACGTCGCCAAACAGCACGTCGGCGACCGCTTCCGCGCCCTCTTCGCCCGGCAGCCACGCTTCCACAATCGCCGGAATGTGTTCGGCGGCCCAGGTGGTGGTGAGGGGACGGCCGTTGACCAGCACCAGCACCACCGGTGTCCCCGTGGCCGCAACCGCCTCCAACAACTCCTGCTGCACCCCGGTTAAATCCAAATCCGCCTGATCGCGCGCCTCGCCGCAGGTGCAATCATCCGTCAGCCCAGACTTACCGCCCAGCATCACCAGGGCCACATCGGCCCCCTGCGCGGCGGCCACCGCTGCGGCAAAACCAGACCGGTCATCCCCCAACACCTCACAGCCCGGCGCAAAAATCAACTCCGTCTCCGGCGAAACTTTATCACCCAAAGCCTGCAAAATGGTGCGCATCTCCACAAAAGCCTCGTCAATTTCCATCACATCAGGCACAGGCATGGCCATACCCAACATCGTTTGCTGGCGGGCGGCCATCAGACTCTCGATGTGGCAAATGTAGGCATAGTCGCCAACCAGATGGCGGGTGGAGTTGGCCTGCGGACCAATGACCGCAATCTTGCCCGTTGTTTTGGACAGTGGCAGCAGATTACCTTCGTTTTTGAGCAAAATGATGGATTGTTCGGCAATTTCCCGCGCCAACTGCCGTTCGGCCGGTGTGTCAAACTCCACCGCGTCAGCATCCACAAAGGGATTTTCAAACAGGCCCATTTCAAATTTTTGGGTTAACAACCGGGCCACGCTTTGGTCAACATAGGCTTCATCAATCAGGCCACGTTCGACCGCTTCTTTGAGCGGAGCGCCATAACAATCTGTACTCGGCAGTTCAATATCCAGACCGGCCGTCAACGCCCGCACGGCCGAATCCATCTGATTACCCGTCATGTGATGTGCTCTTTCTAGCTGGTCAATGGCAAAATAATCAGACACCACCACCCCATCAAAACCCCATTCGCGGCGCAAAATCTGGTTCAGCAGCAGGTCGCTGGCGGCACAAGGGATGCCGTCCAATTCATTGTAGCCATTCATGATTGACTGCAAATTGGCTTCTTTCACAACCGCTTCAAATGGAGCCAGGTAGACTTCACGCAGTTCCCGTTCCGGGATGTGCGCCGGATTCCAGTTCAGGCCGCCATCGGGGATGCCATAGCCCACAAAATGTTTGGCGGTGGCAATGATCCCCTCCTGCCAGCTTTCCCCCTGTAGGCCATGCACATAATAGACGCCCATGAGGGAGACGAGATAGGGGTCTTCACCGAAGGTCTCCTCTACCCGCCCCCAACGGGGATCGCGCACGACATCGAGCAGCGGCGAGAGTCCTTGATGTGCGCCGGCCGCCTTCATCTGGTTGCGTACCACCTGGGCCATGGCCTGGGTCAGTTCTGGCCGCCATGTACTGGCCAGGCCAATGATTTGCGGGAAGCAGGTGGCGTTACGGGCCATGTAGCCGCTGCAACATTCCTCATGCACGATGGCCGGAATTTGCAGCCGGGTATGGTCTAGCAGATATTGTTGAATCTGGTTGGCCAGGGCAGCGCCTTCTTTGGGTTTCAGGCTGCTGGCCCCGGCCAGACGGGTGATATGGCCCAAGCCGTGGGCCATCAATTCTTGCGCTTTGGCCTCATCCAGAACCATGTCGGTTAGCAGTTCAAACACCCATGCACTGCCAAGCTGGGCTAATTTCTCGTCGAGTGTCATACGCCCCATCAGGTCAGCGACTCGTTCGGCGGTGGGTCTGGCGGGGTCTTGATAGGTGAATTTTTTATCTACTGATTGCATTTTCGCCTCATAAGGTTGGGGAAATGGAACACGGCCGTAGCCGGCATAAATCATTGATTCGATGAATGGACCGTGAGCGGGTTACTTTGTAGTTCCTCGCCGGAATACAGGTGGCACCTGACGAGTACATTCTCAGTGAGGATATTGGCCGGCACTTGTTGCCGACAAATATCCATAACCATTGGGCAACGGCCGGCAAAGCGGCAGCCTTGCTTTAGATATTCATCCTGTTCCGTTTCGTTGAGGTTCACTTTGCCCACCCAACGCATGGTTGGGTCAGCCTGGGGTATCGAATCGCGCAGCAGTTGGGTGTAAGGATGGCGGGGATTCATCAACACCTGCTCCACACTGCCCATTTCTACAATGTCGCCGCGGAACATGACGGCGATACGGTCACTGACGTAATAAGCGGTCGCCAGATCGTGCGTGATATACAGCACACTCATACCAAACTCGTCCCTGAGCTTTTTGAAGAGGTTGACAATGGACATACGCAGGGAAGCATCCACCATAGAAACCGGCTCGTCAGCAATGAGGAGGATTGGCTCGGTGAGCAAGGCTCTGGCGATGGAAATGCGCTGCAACTGCCCGCCGCTAAACTCGTTGGGGTATTTCCCGGCAAACTCGTGGTAAGAAAGGCCGACAGCCTGCAATTTTTGTTCGATAAGGGCGACGGCCGCATCGTTGTCTTTGGCCAGCTTATAATTTTGAATTGTCTCAAAGAAGTAGCGATCCACCGTGCGCAACGGATTAAAGGTGTTAAAAGGATCCTGGAAAATCGCCTGTACGCCTTCGGTAAACCAGACCTTTTCCTTTCGTTTCTTTGTTTGGCCGTTATACCGGATGATGCCGGAAGTTGGCTCTTCAAAGCCCAGGATCATTTTGGCGGTGGTGGTTTTGCCACAGCCACTTTCACCGGCCAGCGTAAAAATTTCGGCCGGTTTGAGAAAGAAGGAGATGTTGTGAACGGCCGTGATCCGAATTCTCGATGTAATACTTCCTAGAGAGAATACCTTCGTTAATTGTTCAACCTCAAGCAGCTTATCCATATCTCCCCTCCTCAACTAGCCAGCAGGCAACTTTATGATTCGGCCCTACAGGAAGGTAGTCCGGCATCTTCTCTTTACAAATATCCATCGCATGGGGGCAGCGCGGATGAAACGGACATCCGGCCGGCAGGTTCGCCAGCGAAGGCGGATTGCCCGGCACACTATCTCGCGCCGACTTATCGCCAAACTGTGGCAGCGAATTCACCAGAAATTGGGTATAGGGGTGCAGGGGTTTGCCAAAAATAATCTCCGTTGGCGCTTCTTCCACCATTTTGCCTGCATACATAATCCCAATACGATCCGCTATATTGGCGTGAACACCCATATCATGTGTCACCAGGATAATGGTATTTCGCAATCTCCCCTGAATCTCCTTCAGCATTTGCACCACGCCCCTTTGCACAACCACATCGAGAGCGGTGGTTGGTTCATCAGCAATAATGATGCGTGGTTCCAGCAGGGCGGCCAGAGCAATGGTCACTCGTTGGCGCATGCCGCCAGACAACTGGTGCGGATAGGCATCCATAATTTGCAGCGGCAGGCCTAATTCGGCGATCTGCCTTTCGGCCATCTTAAATGCTTCCTCGCGTGACTTTCCCTTGACGTGGCTGGAGATGAAATCCCGGTAAGTATCTTTGATCTTAATCACCGGATTGAGAACGCTCATCGAACCCTGCGGCACGTAAGAAACATACTCCCAGCGCAGCTTGCGCTTCTCGTCTGCACTCAGGGAAGAGACATCAGTTGCCGTACCGTTGACGTAATAAGAGACTTTACCATCAAGTTGGCGCAGCGGGGGTTCAACTACGGCCGCTAACACTTTCAGCAAAGTGGTCTTGCCACAGCCACTTTCCCCGGCAATGCCGTAAATCTCGTTCTCCTGCACCTGAAGGTCAACCTCATTAACGGCTTTAACAACTTTTTGATTGCCATGTACTTCAAGAATATAGAATGCTTTTAGTTTTTCTGTGCTAAGAATGGGCATGGTTATCTTTTTTATGCACCAACACGTTGGATGCGGGAACGTGGGTCCAGATATTCGCTGATGCTAACGGAGAGCCAATACAGGGCTATAAAAAGGAGAACTGAAAGAACAACCGGGGTGAGCAGCCAATACCAATACCCTAATAAGACAGCCTGATAATTGAGCGCCCAGAAAATCATGGTACCTAGTGTTGGAATGTCCAGATTAACCAGGCCAAGAAATGCCAGGGTGATTTCCAACCCGATTGCCCAGGCCATGACGTTGATGAGGGTAGCAAATACCAGGGGGGTGATAAACGGCATGTACTCCTTTGTGACCAGACGCATGGTGCCGGCGCCGGAGAGCACGGCCGTTTGTGTAAACCCCCGCTCCCGTAAACTCAATACCTCTGACCGAATCACCCGCGCATCCCAGGCCCAACCCAGACAGGCCAACATCAACCCCAATGTAAACAAATTCATAGATTCGCGCACCAACATCGCCAACAGCGCAATGATCAAAAAAAGCGGGATGACCAGAAAACTATCTCCTACAAACATCAACACCCGGTCGGTCGTGCCCCCTTTGTATCCGGCCAGCAACGCTACCGGTACGGCAATCAGTCGGGAAATTAGCCCGGCAATCAGAGCGATGATCAGGGAGTTGCGCACAGCAAAGGTCGCCGTCCAGAAGATGTCTATGCCTCTGGAATCGCTGCCCAACAGGTTGGCTCGGGAGGGGGGCAAATCTCTGGGAACCTCACCCCACATCGTGGGATCATAGGGAGAAAAGAAAGAGAGACTGGCAAAAAAGAGCAGGATTACCATGATGGTAAAACTCCATCTAAACCGATAATCTCTGAAAAGGTCTCTAAAGGTTTTCATGAGGTACTCTATTTGGTTGCAAGTCGCAGGTAGCAAGGTAACTTGCCACTTGCAGCCTGCCACATCAACTATAGCGAATCCTGGGATCAAAAAATGGATAGATCAGGTCTATTATCAAAATGGCGGTGGTGATGCCGATAATGGAAAAGGCTGTAATGCCCATGATCAAGTTGTAATCCCCGGTGATGATGGCGTTATACAGAAGTGAGCCAAGCCCCGGATAAGAGAAAACGATTTCCACAATAAGCGCGCCGCTGAAAATCTGGCCTATTAACAATGCTAAAGCCGTAATCTGCGGCAACATCCCGTTGCGAATGACGTAGCGGGAGACAATCTTGTTTTCATGGATGCCACCCATTTTGGCATATTGCACATAATCGGCCGAATTTACATTTTGCACAATCAACTTCATCGTCTGGAACCAGGCCGTCATGCCGAGCAAGACCAGAGATAGGGCCGGCAGGAAGGCGTGCCGCAGCACGTCGGAGATGTAGGCCCAGCTAAAGGAGGGCTGCCGCCCAATGTCAGTACCTCCGGCAATGGGAAACCAGCGCAGAACGTAGCCAAATAAGAGCAGCAAAGCAAAGGCGAAAATGTAATAGGGCATCGGCCGTATAACCATCGCCCCCGTGTCCATTGCCCGCGACCAACGGCTGCGGTTGTAATAACCGGCCAGGCCACCTAAAAGTATTCCCAGCGTCCAGGCAATGGCCGTTGTCGTCACCAGCAAACCCAAAGTCCAGGGCATCGCCGATCTGATCATCTGGTTCACAGGCGTGGGAAATTGAAAAAAGGAAACGCCAAAGTCCCCCTGAAACAGCCTGATCCAAAACGCCTTGTACTGATCCAGAGTCGAGCCTTCCAGGCCATACATTTCGGTGAGATCGGCAATCGTCTCATCAATCGTCGCCGGGTCCAGTGTTGAACCACGCGCCTCCAACTGTGCGATTGTGCGACCCACCGGGTCTGTTGGTAGGGCACGAGGAATGAGGAACACGGCCGTGATCCCCACAAAAATCACCAGGAAATACTGGATAAGTCTGGGAATGAGATAACTTTTGGCGAAACTCATGGCAATGTCCTCCTGTATTCCAAGAGAGCCATTCCGAGGAGTCTTCGAGGAGGAATCCTTAGAGCCTAATCAGCTGGGATTCCTCACTCCGAAGACTCCGTTCGGAATGACACACCAGGCGAATTCTTGTAACTACAGAGATTGAGAGGTTGAGTCATCCAATCTCCCAATCTCTCTAACAACTTACCGGCCTGTTGGTTGCAGGAACGGCGTCATGTACTTAAACGGCCCCCAGTGTGTATACGGCTGGGTATAAGGGTTCTCCGCGCCGGGCCAGTTCGTCCAATACGTCTGATCCCAGGCGATGAAACCAATATAGCCGAAGGTTGGAATACCAGGCATATTCGTGACTGCTTCCTTAAGACCTTCAATGCCCACCGCAATCACTGCTTCCGGGTCGGCCGGGTCTGTTTCGCGCAGTTGCTGAATAATAGCATCCATTTCCGGGCTGCTCCAGCGAGATTGGTGTCCTTGATTGAGTTCGCCAAGAGGCAGAACATAGGCCGAGTTCCAGCGGTCAAGGGTACGGTATAGGTCAGGGCCAGCACCCCATGGTTCCCAACCCGGCCAGCTACCAGCAATATCAAAATCACCTACCTGCACCAAATTGGCCATGGTTTCTGTGGTGAAATGCTCGGCATCAATGCCAAATCTGCGCCACTGCTGCACGGCCGCAATACAGTTCCGGGCTTGAAGATCAGTAGCTACCTGTACGCCGCTCATACATTCCAGACTCCAGGGTGTGCCATCGGGCAGCAACCACATGCCATCGGCGTCTCTGGAGAAACCATTTTTAATGAGCAATTGCTCAGCAACTTCCGGTGCATATTTGTACCATCCCAGGCCGAATGCTTGATCCTGCGCTGCTGGGTCTTCCGGCACCACATAGCCCCGACCGCGGGCATATTCCACAATCCGTTGTGGCGCATCGGTATCGTAAGGTTTGAACGTCTCGCCATTGCCCAAATCCAGTTCAAAATTAGTCAACCATTCTTCCATTGGCGCAATGTAGTCTGCGGGGTAGGAGCCGAGTGAGGGAATATGAACCGGGCTTAAGGTACCGGCGCCGTCAACGGCCGTACCCATATATTCGCCAATGTCAATGGCTAACAACAATGCCCAACGCACATCCACATTGTCATAGGGCGGTCTGGCCACGTTGAAGGTAAGACCTGTTATCGCCGGGTCATTATTGACCACCCAGGGGTATCCTTGCTGATAAGCACGCGAGGAATCGGATTGGGCCAAAACAGCCTTTAGACCTTCCGATGAAAGATTAACAACATCAGCTTCATGGGTCAATTGGGCCAGAATTTTAGCACCTTCATTGGCAAAGTATTGGAGGACAATGTATTGGGGCTGCGGTTCACCATAGAGGATACCGGTGGGGCTGTTTTGCCAATCTTCGCGCTTTTCCCAGATTGTCCAGAAGCCCTCTGCATCGAAGCTGTGCAGCTTGTATGGGCCGGTGCCCACAAAGGGGTTGAACTCAAAGGCAACGATGTCTTCCACGTTTTCAAAGATGTGCTTGGGCATGATCCAGGTGCTACCCCAACGATCCAGGAAGGTGGTGTGGAAGCGGGAGTTTGGTTGGGTCAGTTCAAAGACGACGGTGTAATCGTCGGGTGCAGAGACGCCGGCCAGGTTGTCAGCGAAGAATGTATGTCCATTGAGACCTTCCGTTGCGGCAAGTGTTTCCGCTGTGAAGACAACATCGGCTGAGGTAAATGGAGTTCCATCATCCCAGGTAACGCCTTCGCGCAAGGGAATGGTTACCTGCGTGAAATCTTCATTGTAAATCGGATCCCCAGCCGCCAGCCCATTGATAATTTCGCCAGTGGCAAAGTCTACCGACCACAATGGCTCGTTAGCCAGGTTTTGCATCCCACGATCCCGGTTCTTCCAGCCAACCCACTCATTGAAGTTGCCAGGGGAACCAGCACGACCGGTGAGCATATCTACAATAAGCGTCTGATTACGGGGCAGAACACCGAGTACATCAGCGGCAGGTAGGCTTTCAGTTGCTGGCGCTTCGGCCGTCACTTGCACCACAACTTCTTCAATAACCGTCTCTGTCACAACACGGGTGACTTCCACAGTCTCCCCTTCTTCCGTAATCGTCTCGGTTACAACGCGAGTGACTTCAACAGGTTGTTCAACAATGCGCGTCACTTCAACTGGTTCAGCACTACAGGCCACAAACAACAGTAAAATTAGTAACAGGGCGACAATCTTTTTCATTTTTCTCTCCATCTTTGTTTTCTTTCTAATAGCTCATGCTGTGCACGGACCCTGGCCGATGTATCACTGAGCTGGTTTCATCCAGCCTGAGAAGCGACAATAGTCCGTGTGAGATGAGCTGACAAATCAAGGATATAAACCTGTTTCAGATTAACTCCTAACTCAATAGACCCTCCTTTTCATCCATATTGCAAACGTTTGCAAGACGAACAAAAAAAGCATTAATTCCGGCGATGCAATTAACAAGGTGAAGCCGTTGATTCCCGGAAGATCAATTCGGTCGGCAGAACAATGCTACGAGGTTTCTCCTCTGGTGCATTTATCCAATCAAGTAACAATTGAGTAGCAACCCGGCCCATTTCTTGTAATGGTTGGCGAACGGTAGTCAACTTTGGGCTGGAAACGGCCGCTAAGGGAATATCATCAAAACCGACAACGGAGAGATCCCCAGGTATATTCAGGCCATACATGCGGGCAGCATCATACACACCCATGGCCGAAATGTCGTTAGAAGCGAACACGGCCGTAGGTGGCGCCACCATCTCCAAAAAGTAACTGGCTCCATTAAAACCACCAGGCTGAGAAAAATCACTGACAAATACCAGGTTTGGATCGTAGGGAATCCCGTGATCGGCCAGCGCCGCTTCATATCCTTCCAGGCGCTGTCTGGCGCTGATCATGTCCATCCAGCCAGTAATAATACCAATTCGACGGTGTCCTAAATTGATGAGATGTTTAGTGGCCTCATACCCACCCTCTTGATTAGCAGCCACTACGGACAAATCTGCATCATCAGTGCCCAATTGGTCAATCAACACATAAGGAAAATCACGTTGGCGCAACGATTCCAGGTATGCCTCCGGTTCACGGGGCAAAACAATTAACAAACCATCAGCCAGACCACGCGTCATCATATTTACGTAAGCAGACTCTTTGGTTTTGCGGCGATGGGTGGTGTAGAGCATCAATTCATATTGATCGGCCGCCAGAACATCATCAATGCCTTGTATAATTTCACCCATGTACTGCGTGGTTAAATCAATCACCAGCAGGCCAATCACATTCGAGCGCCCCCCCGCCAAACTGCGCGCCTGCAAATTTGCCTGGTAGCCCAGACGGGTCATGGCTTGCAATACTTTTTGGCGTGTTTCTGCGTTGACATAGGTTTTGTTGTTGACTACACGAGATACAGTGGAATAGGAAACACCAGCTTCATTGGCTACATCAATGATGGTTATTTCTTCTGAGGTTTTTCTACGTGCCATCTTCTCTTCCCAGAAAGTAACTGCAAACGTTTGCACAAGATTTTACCAAAAATGCCTAGTAAGTCAATACTTTTTTGCACACGTTTGCACAAATTGATGAAATTGGATGATTAATAATGCGGAGTGGGGTAAATAAAAGTTAAACATCCGATTCTCAAAAAATCGGATGTACGGTAACAATTCATTTCTAATAGGGGAATTAGTTGAGGAGCGTTTGGGCTAACTGTTTGATCTGGTTAGCAATGAAATGGTCGGGATAGGCCAGGACGAACACTTTTTGGCTGCCCAGGGCCATCATGGAGTCGGAATGGGGCAGCAATGCGCCCACGGGGCAGGCGTATTGGCCTTGCAGTTGGGTACGCAGGTCGCTGAGGGGGATGGATTTGGGAATTTTGTTGGCGACGAGGACGAGGTTGGGGACGCCCAATTTTCGGGAGATGCTGACGATCACGGCCGTGCCCTGATAATCCTGGTAATCTGGCCGCAAAATGATCGCTTCCGCATCGGATACACTGACGGACATGAGCGTTTCGTTGTTCAAACCGGGATGGGTATCAATCAGCAAGACATCCAGTTTGAGCGCTTCCACCAGCTTTTCATACCCATCCACCAGCAGACCCACATCATACCCTTTGATCACTTTGGCAATTTCGCTGGCCTGGGTACGGGAAGGCACCAGATACAGTTTTCCGCTCAAGTTGGGGTTGAGCTGAGTGGTAATGTCCATGGCCGCCTGTTCAATGTCACAGTTGCCATGCAGATAGTCGTTGAGGGCATACACAGGCGGAGGGCTATCTTCGCCCAGGCCCAAAATCATATGAATGCCAGGGGATTGAATATCAGTGTCTACAACGGCAACCCGCTTGCCCAAAGCGGCATAAGTAGCCGCCAGATTAGCGGTCGTATTCGATTTGCCGGTACCGCCTCGATAGGAGTGAATGGAGATTATCTTACCCATAATTATGCTCCAAAAATGTGCTCAGGTGTTTAGGTGCTAAGGCCTATGAACTATAACTACACCAAGACAAAATTCCCCAAGCCCGAACAATATCAACCAGATAGCCGTCATTCGTCAGTAAACTGCATCTCTCCAACGGGGAAAGTTTGGATTTCAGATGAGGAAATAGTTTCAATCGGAGAAATAATCTCCACAGTTTCGTTGTCGGTTTGAAGCATAGATAATTGAGCATCAGCTTCAACCAGCCGTTTTCTTAGGTCAAGTTCACCGGCATAACATTCAAGAAAGTCTTTGTACTTTTTAGGTATATTTTGAAAGACCGGTTCTTTGATTATCGTAATCTTGTTACCAGAACTTACCTTCAAAAGCCCAACCCCCTCTTGAGTACAGTCCTTCAAAAGCGCATTATACTGTTCATCCGGGAGAAGTTTGTTATGTATGTCAGCAGAGAGAGCTATCCATTGATAATTGGCAGGATATCGTTTTACCTGCCCTACCACGCTAATTGGTCTGTAACGCTTACTGTCATATGTTAGCCCCAGAAACGCGAATGCAATTAGAACAAATAGGATGGCTGGCAGTACCCATTTCAAAAACCATCCACCAATTTCCCACCCAACAATAGCAGCAAGAAATGCTATTACTAGACTTACTAAAGCCGTGTGAGTAACCCACTTCTTATCAAGATAATCCGGTGTGATCGCACGATATGTTCGTGAAGACTTTGCCTCTATTGAGGCAACAATTACTTTCCCGTTATGCGAAAGCATTGCAATCAAACCATCCGCCCGCCCTCTTCTGAGTCTTCTATGTTTCTTCAACCAGGCTTCTTGCTTTGAAACAACAGTCTTTATCTCTGGTAGATTTCCGTAATAGGTAGCTAACCAGTTAATAGCTGACTTTTGAACTGATTGTTCGTTGAGTTTTCCTCGTGGCATGACTTTATCCGTCTAAACGAAGGTGTCTACTAATGCCTGGATTTCCTGGCTGATACGGTGATCGGGGTAGCGAAGGACGAAAATGTCCTGGCTGGCCAGGGTCATCATTTCCTCGGCGTGGGGCAGGATGGCGGCGACCTGGCAGCGATATTTGCTTTCTACCAGTCCACGCACCTGCTTAAAGTCGTACACTTCGGGCATTTTGTTGATGACCAGGCGCATGTCTGGTACCTGCAATTTACGGGCCACTTCAACGGTCACGGCCGTACCCTGATAATCCTGGTAATCCGGCCGCAACGCAATCAACAGCGTGTCCGTGATGGCAATGGAGAGCAGCGTTTCATTGCTCAGGCCAGGGTGCGTGTCTACCAACAGCGCGTCCAGCTTTAGATGTTCAATCAGGTCATCAAAACCATCATTCAGCAGCCCCACATCATATCCTTCACGCAGCAGCCGGGAGATTTCGGACGTTTTAATGCTGCCCGGCAGCAGAAAAACCTGACCGGGCACACCTGGCCCCAAATTGGCCGTCACATCATAGGCCGTCTCATAAATTTCGCAGTCACCCCACAAAAAATGGTTCAGGACAAAACCGAGATCAGGCGATTCCAGGTCAAATTTGAAGGGCACATGAATACCGGGCGAGTTCAAGTCCGTATCCACCACCGCCACCCGCTTCCCCTTCAATGCCAGCCCCGCCGCAATGTTGGCGGTCGTATTAGACTTGCCCGTCCCTCCCCGGAATGAGTGTATGGATATGATTCGAGACATAATTCTCCTCTTACTGATTACCGCTACCACTCTGCCGACGGCGGCGAATATCGGCGGCGCGGGCCTGCAAATCCTGGAAGAAGTCCGAATCCACCGTCTCGCTGACCGTCTTTTGTAATTTTGCCTCATCAATTTCAATGCGCAACTGTTGAATTTCCTGGCGCAGCGCCTGTTCGCGGATATACGCTTCCAACGCGGCGACAGCCAACGAGGAGAAGGATTCCATCATCTGCTGCAAGTTGGGGTCAAAGGGGATGATTTGCCCCGTTTCGGGGTCTTTGGCGTTGAGCAGTTGCAGCACCCCTTTCACATCGCCCAGGCTATTTTTCAAGGGGATGGTGAGCATGGACTGGGTACGGTAGCCGGTTTGCTCGTCAAAACGGCGCGGGCCGCTGAAATCAAACTCTTTGGATGAATAGACATCGGGGATGTTGATGGCCTGGCCGGTATGCACGGTGTGAGCGGCGACGTTTTGCTGGTTGGCACGGCCGTGTTCGTCAAACAGCGCCAGTGGTGGAAATGTCACCGGCTGGCCCGTCGTCCCGCCCAACGCAATGGTTTGCGAATCATTGCGCACAATCACAAACTGCAACTTCTCATCTTCCGTGCGCAAATAAAGGCTGCCCGCGTCCGCATGGCAAAACGTTTTGGCCTCCACCAACATCTTCTCCAACATCCGGTCAAAATCCTGTTCAGATGATAACTCCACACCAATAGGAATCACCACGTGCAGCAAATTATCGGCGCGATCCCGTTCCTGGCGCACTTCCCCCAACGTGGTGCGCAACTGCCCCGTCATCCGGTTAAAGGTCAGCGCCAGCGTGCCAATTTCATCGGCCGACTCCACCGGCGCTTGCGCTTCCAGATCACCACCACGAATACGTTCAGACACGGCCGTGAGCCGCCCCACCGGCCCCACGATATTCCGCCGGAACAAATAAGCCAGCATCACCCCCATCACAATGGCAATGGCCCCAATCGTCAATGTTAACCGGCGCGACTGCGACAAACTAAACGTGCCTTCGCCCAACTCCTGCTGCAATTGAAGCTGCTGGCTGGCGGTGATACTTTCCAGCAAATCCAGCATATCATCGGCCAACGGCATCGTTTCGTCCCGAAACAGCAGCAAATCCTGCCGCCAGGCATCACTCTCCAAAACCGGGAAAACCTCCGCCTCCGGCAGTACCAAAAACGCCGTGCGGTTCTCGCCAATCGTCGTCAGCAAAGCGATTTGCTCTTCATCAAATTCCCCTCGCGCCACACGCCCTTGCAGACGCGCCCACGCCTGATCGTTGAGCAAACTATTGGCAATATACTCGCTACGATAACTACGATTGCGCGTCGTCGTGTAACTGCGCAAACCGGAAAGCATCGCCAGAAAGGAGCTTTGAAACTCGGCTAAATCTTCCAGCAA
This sequence comes from uncultured Ardenticatenaceae bacterium, assembly GCA_964467705.1. Taxonomy (GTDB): domain Bacteria; phylum Chloroflexota; class Anaerolineae; order Promineifilales; family Promineifilaceae; genus CAADGU01. The sequence goes on from CAYXUZ010000132.1 coordinate 14,652, forward strand.
CGGCACATCTTCAATGGCGGCTTCACGGGCCACACTGTCAATCACCTTTTGCGTGTCCAACAGCACATTACCGGCCAGAGCCGTACCTTCGGTAGCCACAATTTTGTAAGCGGGCTGGCTGGCAAGCTGGTCATCGCGCAAGACAAATAGCTCCTCGGCCGTTTCGCCATAATTAATCAGTGCGCTCCGCAATTGCGACAACATCGCCAGTTGTTCCTGGCTGCCCTCCCCCTCCGCCGCCAGCAGGGGTTCCAGATTGTCCAGGTTAGACTCAAAGGCAATCCGCGCCGCCAGATAATCATTCAAAAAACGTTCATCACCCAGCGCCAGATAACCGCGTGTATTGGAAAGCATCAACAGCAGGTTGGCTTTGGCCGTTGTTGCCTCCAGCGCAATGGGCACCCGAAGCTGGTTAGTATCTTCAATCTTTTCGCTGGCGTCGTCGCTACTAAAATAACTGAGGGCGGCCACGAGCAAGGTGAGGAGCACTAAAATGGAGAAGCCGATGGTCAGTTTGCGGCTGATGGGAATGCGGCGCACGAGGGAGAAAGATTGCGGTTGGTTTGATTCCGCATGAAGTTCCTCGGCCATTGTTTCCAGCACAGGCGTTTCTGGCGTTATCCTCGTTGTATCGGTCATGGTTCACGCCTCCATTCATGGACATTCCACAGATGGGAGTCCCAATCTGTTAGCTCCACTCCCTGAATCTGATTGTTCACGCCAGAAACCCGCGCCCGGCTAATGAGGGGAATCACAATGCCATTTTCCACCAGCATGTCATTCATCTGCTTAAAGAGTTGCTCACGCAACACTGGGTCTGTCTCCGTGACAACCTGAGCATGGAGCGCATCATACGTCTCACTGCACCACCGCGCCACATTTACACCTACCCAGGCCCCGTCGGTAGCCTGGGGGATGCGGGCGCACGTCCATTCGCGCATGTAGGAGGTGGGGTCAGGCGTCTGGTTGCCATTGGTGAACATGGGCATATCGGCCGTACCCGCCCACAAACTGTTGGGAATGGATGTGCTGGTGCTGAAAAACTGGCCGCTCACGTCCAGTTTCAGGTCAATCCCAATTTCGGCCAGCGATTGCTGGATAAGGCGTTGGGTTTCCTGGCGGAGAGCATTGGGGCCGGTGCGCAGGATGAGGGAGAGGTCACGGCCGTCCTTGTCCACAAAACCATTGCCATCTGTATCCACCCAACCAGCCTGCGCCAGCAGCGCCCTGGCCGCTTCCAGATCATACGGATAAAAATCCTGCTCCGAGCGGAAGTTAGCCGGGGCCACCAATACGGCGTCGGCTATCGCCCCCGTTGGCCCATAAAGCGCGGCAATCGCTTCCTTGTCAATGGCCTGGGCGATGGCCTGCCGCACCAGGAGATTGCTGGCGTCCGCCGCCTCATTCAAAGTGGGATGGGGCGTGGTAAAGGTGGCGTCATTGGGGTCATTTTGAATGAGGGAGATAAATTCTACGCGCCCACCGAGACTGCTTTCCAGCCGGCCGATGCCATCCCCCGCCGCCACCATTTCATCCAGGACATCTCCTTCCAACTGCAAGTTATACGCAAAATCCACATCACCAAATTGCAACACGGCCGTCGCCCCTTCTACGGCCGTGCCGCCCCCCTGCATCTCCACCCGCTGAAAATACAAATCTTCGCGGCCACGATAGTAAGGATTCACTTCGTAAATCAGTTTCACCGTCGTCACCAGTTCGCTGCCTAAAAACAGCACCTCTTCCGTGTTGGCGGAAATCAACTGGTAAGGCCCGGTGCCCACGGAAGGCAGCGGCGGCTCACTCACTTCCGAATAAATATGCCCCGGAATAATCATCCCTTCCGTGCCCACAAAGGGCAGTGCCCAGGCCGGGTTCGTATTTTTGAAATTGACCTGCACCGTCTGTAAATCCACTACTTCCACACTCTCCACCGCATTATAGGTGCTGGCGGTGATGGCTCCTTCGCTCACAATAAAATCGTAGGTGAATTTGATGTCATGTGCCGTAAATGCCTTGCCATCAGACCAACTCAGCCCATCAGGGATTGTCCAGCGCACCCACTTCAAATCGGGGTCGAGCAGGCCATTCTCGAATGTGGGGATTTCGGCCGCCAGTACCGGCACCAGTTCACCGTCGGCGTTAAAACTGGCCAGCGGTTCGTAAATCATGCGGGCAGCGTCCCGGTCGGCAGTGGCACTGGTCAGGTGTGGATTCACCACCTTCGGCGCCTGCCACCAGAACAGCCGCAGGGTGCGGTCTCGCAATTCCGACGTAGGAATGATAATCGGTGTGGGTGTTGGTCTGATGGTGGGTTCTTCTACGGCCGTGCAGCCCACCATCAACAGTAGCAACAACACGAGAATATGTTTGTTTACCATAGTTTGTACTCTCACGCCACCTTCTCCCCCCAAATCATCAAATAATACGAATGACACAACAGCGGGCCATTCTGCAAATCCGCTTCCAGGCGGGCCAGCCCCCGCCGCCAGGCTGCTTCTTCAATCAAGTGCAGCGACGAGTACGCTTTATTGCGATACCCGGCCGGGTCATACAACACATACGGATAATCGGTCATCTTCTCCACGATATTCACAAATCCCGCCTGCGTTTTCTCCAGCAACAGCTCATGCGTGGTCGGATACCGCGCCAGGTTCACGTCAATCGTCTCCGGAAAATAGGTGGCTAACGGCTCGCGGTGGCTGATGATCCACTCCGAATCCGTCACCGTACACACTTTGCCACCCGGTTTCAGTACCCGCATCGCCTCTTGAAAATAGGTCAGTCGATGCTGGATATGATGGCTCACATCCACCGTATACACCAGATCAAACGTCTCATCGGGAAAATCCAGGTGGCGAGCATACCCTATCTGCCACTGAATGCCGTTGGCGCGGGGATTGGCTTTGGCCTGGGCCAGCATCTTCTCCGCCCGATCCAGACCATAACACAACGCATGGGTACGAGTGGATATTTCCGTCAGATAATTACCCGTGCCGCAACCCACTTCCAGAATCACACTCTCGGCATTGACGTTGCCGCGCACCAACAAATCCTCCAATACCGGTGGGTCAATTTTGCGAAACTGCGCATACTCGTCCGCAAAGGTGTTGAAATCTTGTCTCGGTTTTTTGGTCTCTTCTCGTTCGATCAGGTTTGCAGTTGCCATTTGTCGCGTAGGGCGATTTTGCAAAATCGCCCTACATCTTCATATGCTGTACCAGATACACATCCAGCCACTCATCAAATTTGTAACCCACTTCTTTGAGCAGGCCGACGGTGCGGAAGCCGATGGATTCCACCATGCGGCGGCTGACTTCGTTACCGGCATACACGTTGCCCATGACGGTATGATACCCGGCGGCGTAGGCAGCCTCTAACAACGCTACCAACAATGCCTTGCCAATCCCCTGACCGCGATAATCCTGGCGGATATATTCAGAGGCGATGACGGTACGGCCGTAGGCCGGCCGATCCGACCACTTACTCACCGAGGCAAAACCCACCACCACGCCCTCATCTTCCACCACCAAAATCGGGTAGGCGGGCATATGCGCGTGATACCACGCTTCCCGGTCGGCCACCGTCTTCGGCTCCGTATCAAACGTATTGCGCG
>CAYXUZ010000133.1:0-3033 GCA_964467705.1 uncultured Ardenticatenaceae bacterium
AGGCCATGCGGAAAAGGGTTTTGCCCGCTTTCTCAAAGATGATGAAGTTCCAATCTACCCGCGCCAGCAACGCCTCGCCCAGTTGGCTGATTTCGGCGTCGTGGAAGTAGGCAACGGCCGTGATCACCCCATTCAGGCACAGCGCCGTATCAATGGTGGAGTATTCACACTTCCCCACCCGCTCACCGCTATCCATGTGCAAAAAATGGGCGAAAAAGCCGCGATGATGGCTGGCATGATGCAGCAAGGTGAATAAGGTCTGCCGGGTGATGTCCTGTGCCCGCTGGCGGCTCAGGTAGCCGCGCTCGGCGGCAATCACCCAGGCGGAGAGGGCAAAACCGACGGCGGCGATAGAGGCGATGTCTGGATATTTGGTGGTGTCTACGGTTAGCCCCAAACCCTTGCTGCCAGGCGTCAGATTGGTGAAGTTCAGAAAGAAGTCAATGGAGCCTTTTAGTTCGTTTTGCAGGATGTCTTGTGTGTTCATAGGGATGTGTCGTGCGTTAAGCGTCATGTGTCATGTATCACGTTTTTGATGATGGATGATTCGCGGAGGATGAGTTTGGTGTCCATGCGATACGGCCGTGGGAAAGCATGATCATGTTCCAGAAAGCCCATCAACTGGCGGGCAGCGGCCGCGCCCCAGGCCAGCCGCGACGCGCCAATGGTGGTCAACGCTGGCTGCATGTAACGGGCAATTTGAATGTCATCAAAACCCACAATGGCGATGTCATCTGGCGCTTTTAACCCCCGCTCCTTCATCGCCTTGATAAACCCAATTGCCATCTGATCATTGGCGCAAAAGACCGCCTCCGGCCTCTCCGGGCCGGTGAGCATCTGGCGGGCCGCTTCATAGCCAGACCTTTCAGTAAAGTTACCGCTGACCCGCTGCACGTCCACCTGGTTTTTGCCCGCTTCGGTGATAAAGGCACGCATCCGTTCGCTGTTGTCAAACGAGTCGGCCGCGCCAGAAACAAAACCCATGCGCCGCGCCCCCTGCTCATACAGATGATAAAACGCCTCGCGGGTGCCCTGCTGGTTGTCCAGCAGCAAGGGAAAGAGATAGTCCGCCTCCAGGTAACGATCCAGAATGACGATGGGAAATCGTTTGGAGGCCAGCTTTAAGATGATGTCGCTCTTGATTTTGGAATCAAAGACGATGGCTCCATCCACCTGCCGCTGTGTTAGCAGTTTGGACATGGTGTGGGTTTCGGGGCAGACGATTAACTCGTAATCGGTGCTTAAAACCACATCATGGATGCCTTCCAGGATTTCTTCGTAAAATGAGCCGCCAAAACGGGAGATGAAGACGCCAATGGTGCTGGTTTTGCGCTTTTTCAGATTCCGGGCAAAGGCGTTGGGATGATAATTCAGCTCTTCGGCCGCTTCCAATACTCGTTTGCGCGTCTCGTCGCTGATGGTGCCCGTGCCGTTTAGGGCATAGGAGGCGGCGGCCAGACTGACCCCGGCGTGTCTGGCCACATCTTTGATTGTCGTCATGCCATTTCCTTCGTAAATGTAGGGCAATTTTCTAAACCACCCTTCAATTCCTTTTCGTGATTTGCAGGCGTTCCAGCCCCCTTAATAGTTGTTCGTTTTGCATCGTAATCTGATACACCTGGTTGTTCTCATAGTTGGCGAGCATGAGCAGGGTGATGCCTTTGTTGATGCCGATGACATCGCTGGCGAACCAATTTTCGCTGAGGTTGTAGGCGTCCTGGAAGCCATACGGCCCTTTTAATTCTGTGAAGGTGTCGTAGTGCCGTATGGCCTGTTTGGCTTGCTCTGGCAGGAAAATGATGGAGCCAATGGCCCCGGAGGGAGGTATGGTGTCATCTATGAAGTGGGCATTGTTGTTGAAGCCAGAGGGGGGTGCGCCGTAGAGGCCGTTGTAACCATCGGGGCCATCGGAGGCGGTCAGCCCCCAGGCGTTGGGGCCGATGGTCTGGTATTGGTCGGCAACGGCCGTCGCAAAATCTACCTGCGCCTGCGAAGCCAGGACTGAATTATGGAACCAGTTTACCCCATCGCGGTCGGTGTAATCGCGGAAGTCCAGCCAGGCGTGGCTGTATTGGTGGGTGAACAGGGAACCAAACCAGGAGTGGATGAATGGCTCACCATCGCCGTAGGCGGCATAGTGGCGGGTGAAGGTGTAATAGGGGGTGTCGTCAATGGGGTGGGTGGTGGAACCGGCCGCCAGCACGTACAACATGAGCTGCTCGGCATAAAAGTCCCAATGCCCGGCAAAACCTTCTTCGGGGCGGTAGGCCATATGGAACATATCCCGCGATTCGTCCACAAACCAGGGCCAGTTGATACCATCGTAAATTTCCTGGGCTTTACGCTGTACATCGCCGCCGAAGTATTCTCCGGCGGTGAGTACACCCATGAGCAGGATGGCGGTATCAATGGTGGAAACTTCGCTTTGCCAGGCGCGCTGGCCGGTATTCATGTCTACAAAGTGGAAATAGAAGCCTTCGGTGCGCTCCATTGCCAGCAGGGTGTCCAGTGTGCCATTGGCACGGCCGTATCCCACTTGGTGGGTGATGTACCCTTTTTCGACGCCGATGGGGTAGGCTGAAAGGGCAAATCCGACGGCGGCGATGCTGGCAATTCCTTCGGAGCCGGGATAACGATCCCGAATCAGGCCATAGCCGGGGCTGTTGGAATCGGTGTTAGCCTGTTCCCAGAAGAAGTCAAAGGAGCCTTTCATCTCGGCGGCGATGATCGCGGCCATGGGGTCCGGGGTGGGCGTGGGTATTGGGGTGGGGGTAGGCGTGGCGACGGCCGTTGCCATCTCTTCCACCACATCCGGCGACGAACAAGCGGCGGCCAGCAGAGCCAGGATCAGAAGCACCACGAGAGATTTATTCACCGGCAATACCTGTCCTTTCGATGGATTCTACAAACCACTTTTGCAGCACGAAGTACATCAGCAGCAGGGGCAAGATATTCAAAAACGTACCGCTCAGTTTGACCGCTTCGTTGAGCCGGTCAAAGATGTTCACCGTGCCCGGTGGATAGAGGTTTTCA
>CAYXUZ010000133.1:3043-7263 GCA_964467705.1 uncultured Ardenticatenaceae bacterium
GCCTGCACAAACTTGGTGAGCTGCATGGGCAGGGATTGCACGCCCCCTTCCAGGAAGACAACGGTCAGGAAGGTCTCGTTCCAGTACCAGACGGTGGAAAAGATGATGGCGATGATGTAGGCGGGTACGGCCGTGGGCAGCGCAATCGTAAAAAATATACGCCAGTCCGAAGCCCCATCCAGGCGGGCCGCCTCTTCCAAAGCCTTTGGCAGCGACAGAAACGTCTGGTAAAAGATGAGGATGAAAATGGCACTCTTGTATCCTTGTCCCATCATCGCCGGCAGCAGCAGCGCCCAAATGTTGCCCAGTAGCCCAAACTCGCGGTAAGTGAGCATCTGCGGAATGACCGTATTTTGTGCCGGGATGATGAACGTTGCCAGTATCAGGAAAAAGAGCAGGTGTTTGCCGGGAAAACGGTAACGCGCCAGACCATAACCCACCAGGGAACAGACGGCTGCCTGAATGACAGAAGGCACAACGCTGATGAGGATGGAAGAGAGAAGCGTGTGGGGATAGTCTAACACCCGGTATGCCTTGATGTAGTTGCCGGTATAAAACTCCGTCGGCACCCACTGCACCATGGGGTTGAGCAGGTCAGACGGGCTTTTCAGGCTGGTGATGAACATGAAGAGCAGCGGGTAAAGATAGACAAAACCGATAGCTATGAGCAGCATGTACAGCACGATGTTAAACAACAGGCCGTACTGAGCGCGATTGCCGAGAAAAAAACTCTTCCACCGATCTTGCGTTGTTCTGCTCACAGGCAGCGATAACCGGTTAGCCATATTGCCTCCTGGCGCGATAGTTCAAGAGCAAAAAGACAAGGGCCAGCAGCAAAATCAATACAAAAAAGTATAAAAACGACATGGCGCTGGCGTACCCAATGCCGCCTTGCACGGCGTAGGTCTGGCCGTAGATGTATTTGATCACCTTGTTTTCGGAAAAGTGGGACAGGGTGATGATGGTGTAAATGGCGATAATGACGGTGGTGGTGGAGAGGGCAGGCAGGGTGATTTTCCAAAACGATTCCCAGGCTGACGCGCCATCAATGGCGGCCGCTTCATAGATACTCTGGTCAATGCGCTGCAAGCTGGCCAGGTAGATGAGGATTTGCACGCCGGAGAACCAGAGGATCAGGATAAAGGAAGTGAGCAGGTATTCCACCGGATTGCGCAAATAAAGGGGCATGGCGGCAATGTACTGCGTCACTGTGTCTGATATGGCCAGGCCGGGCGCGGATGTGGCCCCTTGGGCGACCAATTCCTGAATGACCGGGCCGCTGGTGATGACTACCGGCAGGAAGAAGATGGTGCGGAACATGCCCTTGAAGCGGAACTTCAAATTGAGAAAGAGGGCGATGATCAGCGAGAAGATGAGGATGATGGGTACGGAAACCAGCGTTTCGATGGCATATTCGATGAGCAACTGGACAAAGGTGGGATCGGTGAATAAGGCTCTGGTGTAGTTTTGCCACTGCACAGATTGGAGGTTGATGCCGGTGGCGGAGACGGTGACCTGGTTGAAGCTGTAGTAGAGGGTTTGCAGCAGCGGCAGCAGGGTAAACAGGGCAAAGCCGACGATCCAGATCAGGACGAAGGTGTAGCCGTAGAGGGCTTCTCTGGTGCGGGCATTTACTTCTTTGCGGCGGGTGGGGGAAGGGTTGGTCACGGCCGTACCTCCTCTCGCACAATCGCATCTTGCCCATTCACCGCCAGATTGCCGTCGGTGTAGGGCGTCTCGTTATAATTAACGACGATCTGTTTGCCGTTGCTGTACGTGGTGGCAAAGACGCCATAAGCCAACGATGTGCGGGCGACGATGTGCGCCCCGGCTACCGGCCCCAACAATTGATTGAGCCATTGGTAGGTTGCTTCGATTTCCTCCCCCCATTGCGCATATGACGAGGTGTAAATCCAGTTGGAACTGGTATTCAGGATTTTGGCGGTGACATCATGGGTCAGGAAGTAGGAGGGGTAAACGCCGTAATCGGCGTGGCGCAGTAAATCGGTGTGGGTGTTGGACGAAAAGTTGAGCGCCGGGCCGTAAAAGGGCACATAACCGGCCAGGACGATTTGCAGGAAAGGCACGGCCGTTGTGGTGTAGATGTAGCCGCTGTGGCCCAGGGGCATGTCATAATACGCCTGCATCAGGCCAAACAGGTAATCGTTGGGCGTATAAAAGGCCAGGGGCAGGTCGCTTTCACTCAGGAGCGCCTGGTAACTGGCGATGGCCTGCTCGCGGTTCAGAAAATGGTTGCTTTTGAAGTCGCTGTAGAGGGTGGAGCCAATGCCGTCCAGGGCCAGACCAGCCGTTGGTAGCTCGTCAGCTACGTCGGCGCTGAGAGAGGTGTAACGGCCGTCCAGCGCATCCAGGTTGAAGTAGTAGTTGAATTTGTAACGGTTGTAGCCAAACAGGTTGAAATTGGTGATAGACATCGCCAGGTCACGGCGAGTAGAGTAGCCGCCTTCGTCCAACAGGGCAGCTTGCGGGTCGAGATAGAGATAAAAGTTGCCATTTATGGCCGACACCTCTTCCACCACCTCTGCCAACTCTGCCACATTACCCAGGCTGCGCTCCAACCGCAGCGAGCGGGGCGGCATGGTGGCTGCGCCCAACGGCTGCCAGCCGTAATAGACAACGTCCGGGTTCTGCACATCCAACTGGCTGAGAATGTCGCCCATTTGGGCAACTGTTGTCATGGGGATGGGGCGATGCCAGAACAAGACCTTTTCCTTTTCTGCGCCCAAAAATTCCAGCCGGATGCCGATATTCCCACCGGGGGTGGGAGACGGCCGTAACACGCCCCGTTCCTGCAAATACGCCTGATAGCTGCGCGCCATGCCTACATAGTCGCTCTCCTCGCCCGTCAGAAAGCGGTAGCGGATTTTTACGTCAAAGGAGTTGGTAGTGGGCTGTAAGGTGGTCACGCCCGCTCCGGCGCGGTTGGTGGCCTGGAAGTAGCTCTGGTTATAAACAAAAGCATTGTAGAGAAAGTTGAAGTTGGTGATGATGCCTGCCGGGTGAGCGTGGGCTTCGCCGTAAGATGCCCCCTTTTCCACAATCGCCAGATAACCATGCTCTTTTTCGCCGTGAATCATGCCGATGACGGGGATGGAGAGTTCATAAGGCCGCTTGACGGCCGGGCCATAGGGCCGATTGGTAATCATGCCCAGATCAGCGCCATAGTAACGGCCGTAAAACATATTTTGCGCTTTTGTCTCCACCGCAAAGTTGATCAATGTGCCGGAACCATCGGGGATAAACATGTAACCGGGTATCTCATCATTGCGTGTGGCTCCAAAGAAGGGATAGACGTACAGCAGCCCCAGCTTATACGCCGGATTTGTTTCCTGGATGGAAGCAAACGGTACGTCCACCGTCACCCCGTCGGCCTCTAGCCTGACGATGACCGTCAGGCTGATACCCGGTTCGGTGAACGTCACTGTGGCCTGGAAACCCTGCTCAATCAGGCCAAAGTCCAGCGTATGTTCCGCATTGCTGATCGAGGCGCGTTCGCTGACCGCTTTTTCGTCCAGATAATCTATGCTGAGGCCGCTGTCGGCAAAGGCCGTCCAGGTGCGGTTCAGCCGATCCTCTTCGCGCTTTTCGTCCAGGTTGGAGTGCCAGACATAGCCGCTGCGTTTGTCTACCACGCGGAAGGCCAGGGTGGTACCGTTGGCGTACAATTGGAAGGTCTCGTTTTCGGCGATCAGGGTAAAGCCATCGGCGGCCGTTTGGGCGGTGGGGGCGACGGCCGTTGTCCCCACCGCCGTTGTCCCAACAGCCGTAAGCGTAGGAGGCAAGACAACGGTGGGCGGTTGGGCCATGAAACCCAATAACAGCCCCATGAGGAGGAGAGTGAGTGTGAAACGCACGGACTTAACCACGTAATCGAAACTCCTGGCTAACGGCCGTGACAAAATCAAACAGTTGCGTAAATAGCACATACAAGATGTATCCCGTCAACACAAACAGGGCCATCGTAAACAAGGTGAGCAGCACATTGCGCACCGTTTCAGAAAAGGTGTAGTTGTGAATCTCCTTGACCATGATGAAGAGCATGATCCCCAGCCAGGCCCACATCAGATTGAGTGAAAAGGTGTAGAGAAAAATCTCGTTGAGGGTGAGGATGTTGGTGAGCAGGGCGATGGGCAGCATGAAAAGGGCATAGGGAAAGAGGCTGTACGCCGTGCCGATGACCACATCGCGCACCCGCCCTT
>CAYXUZ010000133.1:7370-14052 GCA_964467705.1 uncultured Ardenticatenaceae bacterium
CGGTAGCATAAGCCGACAATACCCGCGCTATAATCACCCAGGCATACAGCAGCAAGGCAAACAACAGGCTGCCCCGCTCCCCGGTTTTGATGTAATAAAAACTGTCGGCCGGCTGCCGGATAAAGCGGAACATGAATACAAAATCGTCCACCAGCCGGATGCGGTGTAGCCCTTTGAGCCAGTTGCGATACGGGTCAGACCAGTGGCGGCGGCGGTCTAGTCGTTTAACGCCCTGGAAAACGAGTGAAAAAACAACCAGCCCCATCAGCGCCAGGGACAAATATCGCTGTAATACCTCATTCCGCAGCTCCCAAAACGCCTGCGAATACCCCTCCCGGTCTTCGGCATAGCGATAGGTGGTCAGGGCATCGGCAAACGCTCTTTCTTTGTAGTAGGCGTCGGCGATGCCCTGGTAGGCCATGATGTAGGAGCCGTTGTGGTTGAGGACTTCTTCAAAGTACGGTCTGGCCTCGCCATAAAAGCCGTCCACGTAGAGCCGCACGCCCTCGTGAACCCGTTGGGCAAAGGCGGTCGTTTCGTACACGATGATGGCGTTTTTGTCTTTGTCCAGGATGTAGATGTGGTTGCCGTGCCGGGCGACGGCCGTCGGATTACGCACTGTTCCCAACCGCTGGTCGCCGCTGTCCTGCGCCCCAAAGAGAAACAGCAGGGTACCGTTCAGATCATATTCAAAAACCACCCCATCACCGGCCACCGCCAGTACCAGGCCGGTATCGCTGACGTGCATATCGCGGAAGTCGGTAGAGCCAAAGATTTCTGGGAAGATGTTTTTACCGGCGATGGTAAAGCGCCGGATGCTATCCCAGCTTTCTGTACCGGCGGTGACGGTGAAAATCAACCCCTGGTGGTCAATCGCCAGATTGGATGGCGAAGCAGCCTCGTTCTTGATGAACTGGTCGAGCTGCTCCTCAGTCAGAAAGAGGCGCTGCAAAATCATCTTGAGGGACATGCTGGCGGCGTTGGAACCGAAGTAGCCGATGAAGTTGCCGTTGGTGTTCATCTGCACCAGGCCGTTGACGGAACCTTCGCTGACGATGTACAGGTTTTGGCGGGCGTCTACGGCGATTTTGCGGGGCAGAAATTGGCGATTGCGGCCGAAGAGGGGTTCCGACGGCCGTGCAAACCGATGGCGCACACGGCCGTCTGGCTCCAAAATGACGATCTCTTCCTGCCCGGCGTCGGCCACGTAAATCACACCATCCTCGTCCACAAACAGGCCCGTAGGTCTTTGCAACGCGTCCTCACCCAAAGAGGCCAGGATGTTGAACTGGGGGTCTAGTTGCAGGACACGGCCGTTGCCCGTATCGGCCACATAAATCACCCCCTCCGCTGTGATGAACATATCCTCCGCGCCGGAAATGGGCAGGTCAACCTCCGCTACCGGGGTATAGGCGTCCTGCGTCATCACCAGCCAGCCATTTGGCCCCCAGGCCCAGGTGTAATAGGGCGTCTGTGATTGCGCCCGTGCCGGGCGCGCCACCGATACCAGCAGCGCCAGGAGGCAAAGGAGGAAGATGATCCGTCTCATCATTTCAGCCCCGAATGGGACATGGTGCTCATCACCTGGCTTTGCAAAATGATGAAGATAAGCAGGTTGGGCAAAAACATGATCAGCGTGGCCGCCGCCGCCATGCCCTGCCCGGCAACCACATTGGCCCCAGTCGTGGTGGCCGTCAGCGTATTCAGATAAAAGGCGAAGGTTTTCAGGCTTTCACTGTTGATGTACAGGGTGGAGGTTTCGGCGTTGTTCCACGTTGCCTGGAAGGTCAAAATAGCGATGGTGGCAATGGCCGGTTTGATCATGGGCAGGATAATGCGCCAGTAAATGGCGACGTCTGATGCACCGTCAATCTGCGCCGCTTCTACGACTTCGTTGGGGATGCCGTCCATGAACTGCTTGAGCAGGAAGAGGCCCACAGGCAGGGCCAACACCGGCAGGATGTGGACGAAAAAGGTGTCTATCAGGTGCAGCCGTTCGATGATCAGGAAGCGGGGGATGGTGACGGCAATGGGCACAAACATGAGGGCGACGGTGTTGATGGCGAACAAGGTTTGCTTCAGTCTAAATCGTTTTTTGGAGAGGGCATAAGCGGCGGTGGTGGAAACCAGAATAGAAGCGGCTACGGTCACGGCCGTGATCGAAATGCTGTTAAACAAATAACGGCTGACGGGAATGCCAGAAGTGGACATACGGCCGAACAGGTCGCTAAAGTTCTTGGTGGTGGGGTTGCTGACCAAAAAGCGCGGCGGGTAAGCGAATAGCTCATCCGGCGGCTTAAAGGCGTGGGAGAACACGAAGATGATAGGCAGCAGCATAAAGAGTACCAGCGGCGCCAGGATGATATAAAACTTGATCTGGCTGGGGTGAAATCCCTGCGGGTTGATCCGGTTATTGTAGATGCCGGAGTACCGGCGGTTAGACCGCTTGCGTTTCATACTTACCCTACGGCGTCAGACATCCGATTTCTTCAAGAAATCGGATGTTTGGTAACAATCAATCGTTGCTCACAAACAGCCGGTTGGCGAACCGGGAAAAGAACAGCACCATTAACAACAGCGCCACGGAAACGGCCGCCGCGTAGCCCATTTCGTAGCGCAAAAAACCAAAATCCTCAATGTGGTTGACAATCAACTGCCCGGCGTACTGCGGCGTCGGATTGGTCCCGGAAAGCGTAACGCCAATCGCTCCCGCCTGAAACGTGCCTACAATGGCCATCACCGCGCCAAACAACATCTGCGGTTTCATCGAAGGGATGGTGATGTGGATGATTTCCTGGAAACGATTGCTGATGCCATCAATGCTGCCCGCTTCATACAATTCCGGGCTGATCTGCAAAATGCCCGCCAGCATGGCCAGAAAGCCCACGCCCATACTGCTCCACAAGGTGACGAAGATCATGATCGTCATCAAATAATCGGGGGATTGCAGCCATTGAATTGGCTCCTGAATGAAGCCCAGTTGTAGCAGATAGCTGTTCAGGTAGCCATTCTGGTCGCCGCTGAACAGGGTTTTCCAGACGACGGACATAGCCACGGCCGTGGTCATTGAAGGTGAATACAGAATCAACGCCAGAATGGTGCGCGGGCCACGTGGCAGTTGCGCCAGAATCCAGGCCAGCATAAAGGCCAGCACATACCCGCCCGGCCCCACAATCACAGCAAACTTGAGTGTGTTGGGCAGCACGTAGCGCATAAAAATCTCATCCTGCGTCAGCAGGGTGATGTAGTTACGCAGGCCGTTAAAGGTGGGCGGCTGGATGGTGTCAAAAAAGGTGAATGACAAAAAGACGGCCACCAGCACCGGCACGATGATAAAAATGGTGAACATCAGCGCGTAGGGGAAAAGGAAGAGATAGGCGCTGCCTTCTTTGTTCACCCACTGCCTGAATTTCGACGGCCGTGCCCGAGGCTGCTCCTGTAGCTGGGTGAACGGCCGTTCCTGTACCTTCCCGCTGATCATTCGCCCATCCACTCCTCAATGGTTTCAATGGTGGGAACCTGAAACTCCTTCACCACCACCCCATTTTGCAAATAGCCAAACTCCTCCATTTTGCGCGTAATTTCCCGGTTGATGAGGGTGACGGAATTGTCAATCGCCACCCGCGGATTCACGCCATCGAACACAATCCGGTTCCAGGCATTGCTCAACTCGCGCTCCTGCATATAACTGCCGGGCAATTTCACCGGCTCTTGCAGCCATTCCCACTGTTCCAAAATAACTTCTTTGTGCGCGTCGGGGATGGGCACAAAGGCAAACGCCTCCAAATTGGCCGAATTCCACAAATACTCCAGGCCATAATTCAAAATTAACTGCTGCTGGAAATCCACCTGGGTTGGCGTAGACATCCACCACTTCATAAACTGCCACGCCTCATCTGGCTGGTCGGTGTTGGCAAACAGGATGCCCGCCTGGGCCGAACCGGTGGCGTAACGGAGGGCACGGCCGTCCGGCAGCACGGTGGCTGGATAGAGATCAATGCCCCACAAGCCGTTGATTTCGGGTGCGGCCGTTAACAGTTTGAGGTACGTCTCAAAGTTGGAGACGCCAATCGGCAGGCTGCCATAGCGAAAACTATCGTAAAAGCTAGATGTGGTCAGCGGCATCCCGTAGAGGGTGAAGCTCTCGGCCATAAATTTGATGGCGTTGATGGCTTCATCGCTGCCCAGCCCGGTAGCAAAGCCGTCATCGCTGTACAAGGCGGCGTCATAATTAAAGAGGTAAGGCGCGGTCATCAGGTAAGGTTTAGAGCCACTGCCGGCAGACAGGGGCGTGTTGTAATTCAGGCCATACCGCTGCAACTCCGGCAAAATTTCAATCACCTCGTTCCAGGTATCAGGAACGGGCAACCCCAAAGAATCCATAACATCTTGCCGGTAAAACGTAACCCAGAAATCCTGCGTTTCCGGGATGGCATAAACGGAATCGTTAACGACGTAACTCAGCAGCGCGCCAGGTGCATAAATGCGGATAGTTTCGTCGAAATCCTCGAAGGAGCGCAAATCCACGAGGGCATTACGGATCGCCAGTTCATAGGGCACGTTGGTGCTGACGCCCAGAGCGACATCCGGCTGAATACCGGCGGCGTTGGCTAATACCAGTTTTGACTCGTCGGGCATGATGGAGAACTTGACCGGGATGCCCGTCTCGGCGGTGAAGGTCTGGTCGGTGATCAACTGCATCAAATCCACATATTGGCGTGGCCGGTTGACCCACACTTCCAGTTCGCCTTCGGCCGCGCCGATGGATTGGTAGGGGTTGGGGCGAAAAGAGTAAATGAAACGTCTGGCGCTTTCCGCAAAGGAGGCCGCCAGTGACGTTTCCACCGGCGGGGGCGGCGTGTCGGGGGAATGGATGTAGATTTTATCCAGGGCCAACGGCTGGCTTTGCAACGCGGGCAGCAGATTGCCCAGCAGCCGGGCAGCTGAACCTGTACCTTCGGAGAAGCGGTTCAGGCGCACCGGGATTTTGTCCGGCTCTTGGGCCAGGAAGCGGATATTGTCTATGGCCATCTGGTAGGCAAGAATTTCGGGTGAACCACCAGCGGGGTATACGGCCGTTAAACCCGCCAGATCCACGGCCAGATCATCCGCAATCGCTGTGAGTTGTGCCTCAATATCCGGGATATAGTCGGAAATAACCCACTCCTTAAAGGGGTCTACCTGGTTGCCGGTCAGCTTTTTAATTTCCAGCGCCAGGGTGTTGATGTCCACAAGCACCTTCTGGATTTTCTCAATGGCGGCGGCATAAGGCGAAAGGGTCGCCTCAATGCCCAGGACATTTACCCCCTCTCGCAAGAACAGCCGGTAAGGTGTATCGTTCCCCAACGTCACGTTGGCCCAGTCGGAAGAATACGGAAAAGGGACAGCGTTCAACTCATCAAACAGCACTTCATCGTTGAGGGTAATGCGCCGGAAGGTGGTGAAGTTATTCTTCGTATTTTGCAGCGCTCGCAGGGTGATGAAGTACATCCCATCTTCGGGCACGGCAAATTCATAATAGACCGTGCTGCCGCTCTGTTTCCAGCTTTCGCCACCCAGGGTGTTGAGTAAAAGTCGGTAGGTGTCGTAAGGCGTGACCGCCAGACTGCGGCTGTTGGTGGGGCGAATGGCGGTACTGTTTTTGTACGAAGGCCCTTCAGCTTCTAGCTCAATCAGGACGCCAGAAGAATCAGCAGCCTGGTTTTCGGCCAGGTATTGGTGGTAGCCGGGGTAGGGGGTAAAGGGTTCCAGGTAGATGCTGCCCAACAACATACGCTCTTCGGTCAGCGTGAATGTGAAGTCATGTTCACCGGCTGTCAGATAAAGCTGCTGTGGGTAAGGCTGGTTGAAGTCGTGTACGGCCGTCTTCGTCCAGCGCAGCAGCCGTTCCTGGCGAATGAGCGCCTCATTGCCATAGCGATCCAAAGGGAATTCGTGGGCGCTGTTGGTGTAGAAAATGGGGAATTCATAGCTCTGGGCGGTGGTGGACGGCCGTTCGCCATCCACCAGCAGGCGCCCTTCGGGGGGATTGATGAAGGATTCCAGCGCGGCTGTGTCAAAGGCGATGGTGTAAAGGCCGGTCTCGGGGATGACGGCCGTGAACCCTACCTCGTCACCCGCCGTCAGCAGCACCGCCGGCTGGTCATAGGAGTGCGCCAGCGGATGATCGCTGAGTGGCAGGCCAAAGGCAACGGCCGTAATTACAACCGGCTCCCCGGGGGTGGAAACGGTAATTGATGGAGTTGGCGAGGGAATGACTATCCCCGTCTGGGTTTCTGGCGCGGAAGAACATGTGGACAGCGACCCGGCCACCAACATGAAGACACATGTCAGCCCCAATAGCCTTAATAACCCGAAAGCCTGTGTACACATGTTCAATGGGGGATGTGATGGGTAAGAAAAAGGGCGTTATAAAACATTCGGAATTATAACGCCCTTTTGTCGTACACGGACTACTGATTCATTTCCGCAGCCGCGTCTGCCAGAATTTGATTGGCGAACTCTTCTAATTGGGCGGAGTAATCTTCGTATTTGTAACGGCCGTCGTTGGCAAAGTTGAACATAAACCACATATTCACATCCAGGTCTTCACCGATGTCAATACCCGGCTTGCCTTCCCAACGAGCATTGATATAACCCGGCACAATTTTTGCCAGCGATTCAATCATACTGCCATCCAGGT
>CAYXUZ010000133.1:14062-17354 GCA_964467705.1 uncultured Ardenticatenaceae bacterium
AGCCGTCAGAATGCCCGGTGTATCCACGAACTCCTGGTACAGAGCCAGCGAGGCTTCGTCCAGCGCCACCGGCATCTTGGGCGCGGAATCCATGGCGCGGGCCAATTCTGCTTCTTTGGCGTAAGCTTCGGAGGAGAAGGTCATCCACTTGGCAAAGTTGTATGCCTCTTCCAGGTTTTCGGCCGTCTTGGAAACGACGATCACATCAGCTACCAACGCCTGATTGCCGCCCGAAATCCCAATCAAAGGTCGCATTTTGCACATAATTAGGCACCGACCAGGAGGCATCCCAACGCATCCCGACTTCCTGATTCAGGAACAATTCCCATGGGCCAGTGGCCGTAAAATTAGCTAACTGTTCCTCAGACAACCCTTGCCAGGTGTATTGCCTTATTTCACCCGCTTTGGCTACTGCGTCCTTAAAGGCGGTTGAGTTGTAATTCATTTGCGAGCCATCGTAGCTGAACCATTTCAGGTTGGGGTCCTGGGTATTGGCATACCAACCCATCACAAATTCCATTTCGTCCAGACCAAGTACGCCTTGAGGGATATTGTTGAGGGACGTGACAGCCTCATCAAACTCTTCCACCGAAAAACCATATTCGGGCGCGTCCAGGTTTGCCGCCTCATACAAATCTTTGTTGACAAAGTACCCCATGATAAACTGGGCGGCCGGCAAGCCAAGTACCTGGTCTGAATAGGTAAATGCATCTTTCCAAATTTGCGGTACATTGGCCCAATCGGGATCGTTTTCTACAAAGGGAGTCAGATCGGCCAGCCAATCATTTTGCACATACAGCGGCACGTTATTTGCCATGAAGACATCGGGCAGTTCGCCTTTGGCGGCGTAAGAGGTCAGCACGGCATCCCAACCACCCTCAGCCGACATGTCCACAAACTCGACCGTCACATGCGGATTGGCTTCGATGTAGGCCTGAACCATTTGCCGCTGGATATTATTTTCCTCTTCCGTGCCCAGGTTCCAATTTGCATATCTCAACGTCACCGGTTCCATCTCCGCACTTTCTTCGTCAGTTGTCTCTGCCGGGGCAGTTTCTTCTGGCGCCGATTCTTCTGAGGTTGTTTCTTCCGTAGCCGCTTCTTCTGGAGCGGCCTGTTCAGTGGTTGTGTCTTCTACTACTTCTTCATCCGCAGCGGCCTCAGTAGTTGGTTCTTCAGCTACAGATTCTTCAGTAGCAGTGCTGCCCCCGCCACATGCGCCCAGGGCAACTATCAATAAAACAAGTAATGCCAATCGTTTTGTCAGGTGTTTCATTTCTTATTCTCCTCATAACTGTTTTTTGACTTGTTAAAAATGCGTTTTGCCTCATCCTATTTCGATAGCCATCTCCTTTTTAACCCATCGTTACTTCGACGAGATGTGTCTTCCCGTCGTTGAACACAGGGATTAAGTTACTCATGTGGGACTTTCCATCCAACGTTATAAAGCGTACCCCTCTGCTAACATTTTCAGGATTGTGAACCTGAATCTGGTACCAGGCGTTGCGGAATTTCCGCGTGACCGTAAAACTCGGCCAATGCGCCGGTATGGAGGGGTCCACCAATAAACCATCTGGCTGTGGTCGGACGCCTAAAATCCAGTGGGTGGCCATGCGGTGCAGCCATTGCGCTGAACCGGTATACCATGTCCAACCGCCACGGCCATGATATTCCGAAAGCGGCCCGTCTATGTTGCCCGGTGTCACGTATGGTTCTGCTTTGTACGTTTCAATGTCGGCGCTGCGATTCGGCGGGCAGATGCGGCGATATGCTTCATACGCCAGCTCTGGCTGCCCCACCAGCGTATATGCCCACACCGACCAAGTGGCAGCATGAGTATAGACGCCGCCGTTTTCACGCAGGCCAGGCGCATAGCGCGTTACATAGCCCACATCAGGCCGGGGTTTGGTGAATGCCGGATAGTTCAGCAGGGTACCATATTCACGCAGCAGATATTGGGTAACAGAAGCCATGGCCATCTGCGCCCGTTCCTCATCCGCAATGCCACTGATAACAGCCCAGTTGTTGGGCATTAAGAATATCTGGCCTTCCTCATTCTCTTTTGATCCCAACAACAGTCCATCATCGGTGGTCGCCTGTAAATACCATTCGCCATCCCAACCATATGTATTAAGAGCCGCCTGGAGACTCTGGCGCACGGTTTCACACTTTTGAGCGAAGCGTTCGTCACCTTGCTGTTGTGCCACCGGGCTGAAATTGCCCAGGATCATGTAAAGGAATTCGGCTACCCAAAAGCTTTCGCCCTTTAGCAGCGTACCAACAGCGCTCAGACCATCGTTCCAATCGTGGTCTCCCATAAGGGGAATGCCACGCGGTGAAAAGCGAGAAAAAGCGCGTTCGATAGCTCGTTTGCAGTGGTCGTATAGGGGTTCGGCCGGCCCGTTCAGGTAGGGAACTGGTTCATCCAGGATGGTGAAATCGGCCGTCTCTTGCAGATAGGCGTCCAGAATAAAGGGCAGCCACAACAAATCATCGGAGCAGTTGGTACGTGGCCCGCCGCCACGAATGGAAAACCACCAGTGCAGCACATCCCCTTCGATAAATTGCTGCGCCGCGTGGAGCAAAAGTTGTTTGCGGGCATATTCCGGTTCGCCGACAAGAAAAATCTGGCTGTCCTGCAACTGATCACGGAAACCGTATCCGGCTGATACCTGATACAGCGCCGATTTACCCCACACGCGGCAAGAGATGGACTGGTATTTCAACCAGGTGTTGGTCATAAAATTCAGTGCGTCGTCCGGGGTTTCTACTTTTTCGCCGTCTATAAAGCGGGACCAAAAGGTGTGAACATCTTGTATAGCCTCGGCGCTTTGGGCGGGGGTGGTGTAACGGCCGTGCAGCACCCGCGCATCCTCCTGCCCATCTTCGGCCAACCCCAGGGTGAACACAATGGTCTTGCTCTCTCCCGGTTCCAGGCTGACGGCTACCTGCAACGCGGCAATGGCATCAGTGAACCGCCCGCTGCGCCCGGCAAGACGGCCGTCACGCATCGCTTGAGGTTTATCATCGTTGTTGTACAGGCCGATGAACGACTCTTTATCACCATCAAATGACTTCAACGGTTCACTGACCGACATGAAGGCCGTATAGGGCCAATCCACATTATTGTGCCGCCCCTGATCATCAGGAAAGCCCCACAGACATTTGCGGGCATACATCGTTTGTGCAGGTTCATCGGCCCATGTTTCAATAAACAGTTTATGAAATTCCCGATGTTCATCGGGAGCGAAGCCAAGCAGCCACTCTGCGTAAGAGGTCACGTCCAATTTCC
>CAYXUZ010000133.1:17364-18258 GCA_964467705.1 uncultured Ardenticatenaceae bacterium
GCTTCTCCGCTGCGATTAGTCAGTTGCAGCCGAAAAATCTCTACCGGATCATGGGGCGCAACAAAAACGGTCAGTTCACTGACGATCTCCTCAATTTCCTGGCTGAAGATGGAATACCCAATACCATGCACAACGGCAAACGACTGATACGATCGCATCACTGGCTTGTAGGTTGCCGACCAGTAAACGCCTCGTTTCAGGTCACGGATGTAGAAGTATTTGCCCCAGTTATCTTTTATCAGATCTTGAAACGAGCGAGTAATCCGGTTTTGCCCGGCGTTGCCGCGCCAGCTATAACCAGAACCATTTTGGGAGATCAACAAACTGTAATCACCATTGCTGATGACATTGCTCCACGGCCGTGGCGTGAACGGCGTGGTAATAATGTATTCCTTACCATCTTTGGCAAAATAACCATAGGGGTTTTCAAATTTCTTGTTCACTGTTTCCGCTGAGAAGGCCGATCACAAGATGCGCTACTTTCTGGTGTAGCAATTGGTAAATTCACAAGTGAAACGTTTCACTTACAAGTAAAAAAATAACCCCATCTACTTAACATGCAAAAAACTGTTTGCCATACATAGGGCCTGAGAAGAAAATTATCATGCCTTTTCCGTATTTGTCAAGGACGGCTAGACGCAGGGAGCAATTACTCGATCGGGCTCAAGTGGGTCAAACATAGACTTGAGTACCAAGTTCAAATCTGAGAATATCAGATAGCCCATCAACGCTTCCTCATCGGTAAAAAATGTGCGTCTTCCCCAGTGCCCACCGAATTTTTTGGTAAATCAAGGATAGTGCAAACATAGTGAGGTAGAATTCAATGATGAAAACTCGTGATATTCAAATTCGTGATCCCTATATCTACACTGATCAACAGGAAAAAATATATTA
>CAYXUZ010000134.1:0-6813 GCA_964467705.1 uncultured Ardenticatenaceae bacterium
GGGCCAAAGGGGGGTGGAATGGTCACGGCCGTAGACCACCTGAACCTGCAAATTAAAACCGGCGAGTTCTTCACTCTGTTGGGGCCAAGTGGCTGTGGCAAAACCACCACCTTGCGTATGATTGCCGGTTTTGAAATGCCGTCGTCGGGCGAAATTTATATTCAGGGCCAGGCGATGAGCTACGTCCCCCCCAATCGCCGCCCGGTCAACACCGTCTTCCAAAATTATGCCCTGTTCCCGCATATGACGGTGATAAAAAATGTCTCCTTTGGGATGCGGGTTAAACGATTCCCACAAAACATTATTGCGGAACGGGCGGCTGAGGCATTGGCGTTGGTGCGGCTGCCGGGCCTGGAGGAGCGACGGCCGTCGCAACTCTCCGGCGGGCAGCAGCAGCGCGTGGCCCTGGCGCGGGCGCTGGTGAATGAACCGGCAGTGCTGCTGCTGGATGAGCCGTTGGGCGCATTAGACTTGAAGCTGCGCAAAGCGATGCAGCTTGAATTAAAGCAGTTGCAGCAAAAACTGGGCATCACCTTTGTCTATGTGACGCATGACCAGGAAGAGGCGCTCACCATGTCGGATCGTATTGCGGTGATGGATCAGGGAGTGCTGCTGCAAGTGGACGACCCCGTCTCCCTGTATGACAACCCGGCCACCCGTTTTGTGGCCGACTTTATTGGTGAATCGAACTTTTTAACGGGCATGGTCACGGCCGTGAACCACGAAATGGCGCAACTGGATGTGGCCGGGCAGGTGGTGATGGGGCGGTTGGGGGGGACGGCCGTGACCCCCGGCCAGACCGTCACCCTCACCATTCGCCCCGAAAAAATAGCCCTGTCTGGCAATGGCACGGCCGTGAACGGTGCCTACAGCGAACGGCTGAACGGCGAAGTGCGCGACCTGGTCTTCATTGGCGCGGATACCCGCTACACCGTCCAGTTAGCCAACAAAGAGATAATTTACGCCCGCCGCCAGAACAGCGGTGGCAATCATCTCCACCGCTTCCAGATTGGCGATGCCGTGCAGGTATGCTGGGCCGCCGCCGATGCCCGCACTCTGGTTGATTAAATCTTCCGTTGCCCATCGTTTGTAGTAGGCACTTTAGTGCCGTCAAAAGGCGATGAATCGCCTACTACAAACGATTTACAGAGGAGAGTTCCCATGCAATTTGAAACCCACACCTTCCCCAGCCGCCGCTCCAACGTGGTGGCGTTGAACGGGCTGGTAGCCACCAGCCAACCGCTGGCCGCCCAGGCCGGCCTGGACATCCTCAAAGCGGGTGGCAACGCCGTAGACGCGGCCATTGCCACGGTGGCTACGCTGTGTGTGGTGGAGCCAACCTCCACCGGCATCGGCGGTGACGCCTTTGCCCTCATCTGGCAGGCGGACGAGGGTAAACTGTATGGGCTGAATGCCAGCGGCCCTGCGCCGCAGGCGCTCACGGCCGATCTGGTGCGTGGTCAGGGGCACAGCCACTTTCCGGCATTGGGGCCGCTGCCGGTAACGGTGCCGGGGGCGGTGCGTGGTTGGGAAGTGGCCCTGGCACGCTTTGGCAGCATGGGGTTGGACAGGTTGCTGGCACGGCCGATTCAATATGCACGTGATGGATTTCCGCTCAGCCAGCGCATCGCCTTTGCCTGGGGGCGGTCAACGGAGAAAATGAGCCAGCATGTGGATTCGCGGCGGGTGTGGCTGCCACACGGCCGTGCCCCCTACGCCGCCGAACGTTTCCAAAACCCCGAATTTGCCCAAACGCTGACCACCCTGGCGAATGATGGCCCCGACGCCTTTTATCTCGGTGACATTGGTCGCCAGATTGCTGATTGTGTGCAGGCAGCGGGTGGCGTGCTGACGTTGGATGATCTGGCGCAGTATCAGGCGGAATGGGTGGAGCCGATTCAGGTGAATTATGGCGATGGATTTACCTTTTATGAGATTCCGCCTAATGGTCAGGGTCTCACCGCACTGCTGGCGCTGGTGGTGCTCTGGCGGGCCAGTTTGATTTGGCGGCCTTGGGGTATGGCACGGCCGATTATTATCACGCGCTGATTGAGATGACCAAGCTGGCGTTTGCCGATGCCCACGCCTACATTGGCGACCCGCGCCAGGTGGATGTGCCCATAGCCGGGCTGTTGAGCGCGGCTTATACCCGGACGCGGGTGGCGCAGGTGAATATGAACCAGGCGCAGCCACCCACTGCCGGGCTGCCGCCACGTCATGGTGATACGGTTTATCTGACGGTTGCCGACGGAAATGGTAACATGGTGAGCTGGATTCAAAGCCTGTATATGGGGTTTGGCAGTGGGCTGACGGCGGGAAAAACCGGGGTGCAGTTGCAAAATCGGGGGGCCAATTTTAGCCTGGAGCCGGGTCATCCCAATGAGGTAGCGCCGGGCAAACGGCCGTATCATACCATTATCCCCGGCTTCATCACCAAAAACGGGCAGGCGTGGAGCAGCTTTGGGGTGATGGGTGGATTTATGCAACCGCAAGGTCATTTGCAGGTGGGGCTGAATCTGGCATTGTGGGGCATGGACCCACAGACGGCATTAGACGCGCCCCGGTTTAACTGGTTGCACGGGATGGAAGTGGGTTTGGAGACGGCCGTGCCTGCACAAATTCATGTCGAACTAACCCGGCGCGGCCATGTGGTCAGAGATAACGAACACCCCATGTCTTTTGGGGGGGGGCAGGTGTGCGTGACCCGGAATCTGGCGTTCTTATCGGCGGCAGTGAACCGCGTAATGACGGAACGGCCGTGGGGTGGTGATAGGGTGATAAGGTGAGGGGGTGATGATATAATCGCTGTCTATGGACGGCGGGCAGATGGCAAAAGATATCCCTTTTCCTGTTCTTCATCTTTTTGAGTCTCTTTGCCACTTTGCGCTTTTGCGTTAATAAAACCACATAGGAGGAAGATTTGATGAGCGAGTCTAATTTGAACATTACAACCGAAACATTCAAACGAGCGGCATTGGTGAAAGCGGCCGGGCGCATTGACAGCAGCAATGCAGCACAGTTCGACTCAGCATTGAAAGATGTGCTGACTGGTGGGCAGGCAAATATCGTTCTTGGTCTGGCGGAAATCAGCTATATGAGCAGTGCCGGTTTGCGGGCGATTGTGGCAGCGCATCGTGAGTGTGCCAAAAAGAAGGGGTCACTGGTACTGGCTGCGCCATCGGAGCGTGTATCCGAAGTATTGTCGTTGGCCGGTCTGGATTCTATTTTTACCGTGTATGATGATGTGACAGCGGCCGTCGGGAGTTTCTAGCACAAGGCCTTAAGGGTTTCCCAAAACTGTTAGGGCCTTTCTCTACATGGGCGATACCCTCATCATTCCTGGTCGTTACGATAGAATTCAACAGGCATGCCAGTTTGTGGCAGCAGGAGCGGCCGAGGCTGGTTTGGATGACACGGCCGTGTTCCATGTGGAATTGGCCTGTGACGAGGCCTGTACGAATGTGATCGAACATGCCTATGGCATGGAGGAGGCCGGAAATATCCGCATCAGTTGGGAAGTGCAGGCGAACCGCTTTGTGATCACCATTCAAGACAACGGCCGTGCCTTTGACCCTGATGAAGTACCTGTTCCCCCTACCGACGAGGCTGTTGATGGTCCGTCTGGTTTCCCACGTGTGGGTGGTCTGGGTGTCCATTTCATGCGTAAATTGATGGACGAAGTGCGGTACAAATTTGATGCGGGTGGGAATACGTTGGTTCTGGTAAAAGTGATTGACTAAATGGCAATTCAACAAGAACCCCTCAAAAATGATGTGTGGTTGGTGCGAGCAGACGGCCGTTTAGACCAGAGCCAGACGCCCGCGTTAGAAGCAACCCTTAACCAGTTGTTGGATGACGGCCGTCAGACCCTCATCATAGACCTTTCCCTGGTCAGCTATATCAACAGCGGTGGTCTGCGCTCCCTGGTTTCTGCCTGGCGGCGTGCCCGGCAGCAAGATGGGGATGTTTTACTCTGCGGCTTGAATGATCGTTTGCAGGAAGTTTTTACCATGGTTGGGTTTGACAAGGTTTTTCAAATTTATCCCACACTGACGGCGGCGCAGCGGGCGGTTAAGAAGGGTAAATAGGTCATCGAGTAATTGGTAACTACCCAATTACCCAATGACATCTCGATTATGCAACTTGGCGCTGGTTTTGTTTCCATGCCCTTGCTCTCACTGGGCATTTTTCTGGGCGCTATGTTCCTGGCGACCTACATTGTGGTGCGCCGGTATCGCTCGCGGCGGTTGCTGCTGGCGCGGATTGCCGAATTGGAGTCGCTGAGTGGGGCGGGGCGGGCCATTGTGCAGGCGGAACTGGATGTAGATGCGTTGTGCGCCCTCATTGCCACCGAAAGCGGTAAGGTGATTGATAACGGCACCCTGCAAATTGGCCTCTTTGAACAATCGCTGTATCACATTCATTATTGGTGCATCAACGGCCGTCAGCAGCCCACTCCCCAAACGTTTGATTTGCGTGAAGGGACGGGCATCGTCGGTTGGGTGCGGGAGAGCAAACAGCCGTTGCTCATTCACGACTTTGAACGGGAAATGAATCGGTTGCCGGCCCGGCCACGATACATCAGCGATACGCCGCCCCGTTCGGGCATCTTCATCCCCCTGGTTAGTGGTGAAGAGACGTTGGGGGTGATTGCCGCCCAAAGCGACCAGCCCAATCGGTTTACCGAAGAAGATATGCGCCGGTTGATGATTTTGGCCAATCAGGCGGCGGCGGCTATTGCTCATGCGCGGCTGTTTGCCCAGGCAGAGAAGCGGGCGGCGCAGTTGGAATTGGTGGGGGAAATTGGCCGCGAGATCAGCCAGGTGCAGAGCCAGGATGAGATTTTTGAGCAGGTGGTGAACCTGACAGCCTCTACCTTCGGCTTTCATCTGGTGACGATTTTTGGGGTAAACGGCCGTGATCACGACACCGTTGTCATGCAGGCCAGCAGTCATCCTGAATTGATGAGACGTCGTCTGCAAGTGGCCCCTGGCGAGGGGTTGGTGGGCACGGCCGTAGCCACCCGCCAGACCGTCATCAGCAATGATACCCGCCATGATGATCGATTTGTCAGCCGTTTGGAGGCGCTGGAAGATGACACACGCGCCGAAATGGCCATCCCCTTGCAGGTTGATGGCGACTTGTTGGGCGTGTTGGATGTGCAAAGCCCGCAGCCCGGCTTTTTCACCAGCATCGAAAAGATGACGCTGGAAACATTGGCGGCGGAAACGTCTATTGCCATCAACAAGATGCAGCAGTTGGCGCGGCAGCGGGAGCAGGCATGGCTGACGACGGCACAGTTGCAGGTAGCGGAAGCCATCGGCCATGCCGATACACCGGACGATATGCTCACGGCCGTGACCCGGCTGACGGCGATGCTGTTGGGCGTTTCTTTTTGTGCGGCGCTATTGTGGAATGAGGAAGCAGAGGCATATGAATGTATGACACTCTATGGCGGCGATGCACAGACGGTGCGTCAGTTGTGCCCGGTGCGGGTGCCGTTGGGTGAATGGCCCATGCTGGATGCGGTGCATAATTGCCAGGAGCCGATTACCACCACAAAGATACCACCCTGGCTGTACACGGCCGTGAACCAGCCAGACCCACCGCTCACCCAAATCACCATCCAACCGTTGGTCACAGGGTCACAGATGATGGGGGTGATGCTGGTGGATGATGTGGCCCAGATAAACCACAATGGCAATTCTTTTTTGCGACGGGGGGAACTGCTGCAAGATATTGCCGGGCAAACGGCGCGGGCACTGGAAAATACGCAGTTGCGCGCCGCGCAGCAGGAAGAGGCGTGGGTGAATACGGCTCTGTTCCAGGTGGCGGCGGCCGTCAACAGTCTCACCGACCTGAACGAAATCCTCTCCACCATTGTTCGCCTTATTCCTTTGTTGGTGGGTGTAGAATCGGCCGTTATTCTCATTTGGGACAATATGCGCCAGCTTTTCCACCCTGGCCCCAGTTATGGCATCGGCGAAATGGAGCGCGGCTTGCTGGAAACACTGGCGGTGGATCAAGACGAGATGCAATCGTTAGCCCCAGGTTTGATCAGCCATACGGAAATTGCCACCGGCGCTTTCAAAACCATTGGCCTGCCGCACTGGTTGGAGCGGGTTTTTCGTACCTCGTCGGCGTGTGCCTTCCCGCTGGCGGCGCGGGGTGAATTGGTGGGGCTGATGTTGGTGGGGACGCAGCCGCAGTTGCCGCACCGTCGTTTGAATATTCTCACCGGCATTGCCCATCAGGCGGCGACGGCCGTCGTCAACCATCAGCTCTACCAGGAAGCGGCCGAACGCGACCGGCTGGAACGGGAATTGGATGTGGCGCGGGAGATACAGGCCAGCCTTATTCCCCGCGGAAACCCGGCCATTCCCGGCTGCCAGGTAGCCGGTTACTGGCAGGCGGCGCGCCAGGTGAGCGGCGATTTTTATGATTTTATGGAACTGGCAGATGGCAAATGGGGTATTTTGATTGCGGACGTGGCCGATAAGGGAGTACCAGCGGCTATCTTCATGGCTCTTAGCCGCACTATTTTGCGTACCATCGCTTTTAACCGCACCGACCCGGCCAATACGCTCATCCGCGCCAATGAGATAATTGGCAAAGATGCACAGTCTGACCTGTTTGTAACGGTGTTTTATGCCGTTTGGGATGCACACAAGGAGGTGTTGGTCTATGCCAATGCCGGGCACAATCCACCACTGTTGCTGCGGGCTGATGGGCAGGTGCAACTGTTGAGTACGAATGGCATTGCCTTAGGCGTGCTGCCACAGGTGCAAATCGAGCGGCGGGAGACAGTGTTCC
>CAYXUZ010000134.1:6823-18016 GCA_964467705.1 uncultured Ardenticatenaceae bacterium
CAGGGGGACACGCTGGTTTTGTATACGGATGGGGTGACGGAGGCGATGAATGAGGATTTTGACGAGTTTGGTCTGGACAGGCTGCGGGTGACGGTGGAGGGATCGCGGCAGCGCCATCCGGGGGAGATCGTCACGGCCGTGACCCAGGCCATCCACATTCACGCGGGCGACACTCCCCAATTTGATGATATTACCCTGGTCGTGATGAAACGCTAGTGATTTGGTGACACCCCTCACCTCCGAAACGTGCCAAACTTCCTAACACTGCTAGACCATTTTCGCCTAAGCTGACCGTGTTTGTTCTTCGTTTGTAGGTGGCGATTCATCGCCATCTACAAGCAAGAGAGGAAAGGCGGTATGAAGGAAATTTTGGTTTTGCACTGGCAGGCGGAGGAGTGGGCCGAGACGGTTACGTTTTTGGGGGAAACCTTTACCCTACAACACAAAACGTGTTTTGGAAATGTGGCCAAGGCGCAGGCATTGGTGGCCGAGTATGACGGCCGTGCCGCCGCCATTGCCCTGAACGATATGCCCCTGACGCTGGAATTGGGGCCGGCGCGGCGAGAACATGTGCAAGGGCAGCAGGTGGTCACGGCCGTGCAAAACACACCGGTAATGGACGGCCGTATCATCCGCGCCGGGCTGGAACGGTGGGCCGTCATCCTGGCTGACCGCGCCCAACCGGGCATCTTTAGCCGCAAACGGGTGCTGATGACCCCCGGCCTGAACCACAACGGGCTGGCGCACGCTCTGGAAAAACGAGGCTGCGAACTGCGTTATGCCGACCCGTTCATCTACTTCCATTTGCCAGGTGCGCCTGGTATTGGCGGCCGCCGCAGCCGCAACCAGGCCGCGCCGGTAGAGTTGGATTGGTTGAAGGAGGTGGAGTACGGCCGTCTCTATCCCCCGGTGAATGGCGCAGCCCCGGAAAACAGCCCCGCCCCCTTCGATTGGGCTGATGTGATTGCTGGAGACATTGCTGTCATTCGCCGCTTTGCCCCGGCACAACTGAAGCATAAGACGGTGGCTGTGGAATATGCGACGGCCGAAGACCTGGCCGATTTGCAGATGCGCGGTGTGGCGCTGGTGGTGGAACTGATGCCGGGATTGGTGGGGGAGTACGGCCGTCTGTCCACATCGGCCGCCGTTTTGGAAGCGATGATGACGACGATGCAGTCTGACCCAACGGCCGTGCTCAACGAAGACGCTTTTCTCGACCTGATGGCCGACATTGAATGGACGCCGGCCATCCACACCTTGCAGCCGGAGGAAACGGGCATTAACCGTTTTGCCTTTGTCATTCACCCGCTGCACGTCGGTTTTGTCCACAAACATAAATGGTTCCGCTGGACGCGCTATTTGCCGGACAGTCTGGTGGAAGCGGTGGCCGCCTATCTGCCGCCGCTTTACCTGTCGCGCATTACCGGCGGGCAATCGCCCACCACCGGGCAGCGCGTGGAAGGCATTCTCATCAGCCTGGGGGCCACGCCGCGCCAGATGATGCGCCACGATGAGCGTTTTACCTACAAACAGCTTCACCGGGCGGCGCTGATGGCCGAGCGCAAAGGGGCGCGCATTATGGGTCTGGGCGCGTTTACCAGCGTGGTGGGGGACGCGGGCATCACCGTGGCCCACGAGGCAGACATTGCCATTACCAGTGGCAATAGTTTGACGGTGGCGGCCACATTGGAAGCGGCCAAACAGGCGGTGGTGAAAATGGGGGCCACCGATCTGACCAAAGGGAAGGTGATGATTATTGGGGCCACCGGTTCGATTGGCGCGGTTTGTTCGCGGTTGTTGGCGCAGGCGATTTATGATGTGGTGCTGGTTTCCATTGAGCCGGAGAAGCTGATTGATTTGAAGCGGACGATCCAGGCGGAAACGCCGGGGGCGACGGTGACGATTGCCACCCGCCCGGATGAATTTGTGGGGTCGTGTGACCTGATTGTGACGGCAACATCAGCGTTTGGGCAGCGCATTGTGGACATTAGCAAGTGCAAGCCGGGGGCGGTGATTTGTGATGTAGCTCGCCCGCCGGACATCAGTAAGGAGGAGGCGGCGCTGCGGCCAGATGTGCTGGTGATTGAGAGCGGCGAGGTGTTGATTTCGGGAGATATTGATTTTGGGTACGACATTGGCCTGCCACCGAAGACGGCGTATGCGTGTCTGGCGGAGACGGCATTGTTGGCGATGGACGGCCGTTTCGAGGATTACACGCTGGGCCGCAACATTAGTATGGAACGGGTGAAGGAGATTTACCGCCTCTTTAAGAAGCATGAGTTCCAGATTGCCGGGCTGCGTTCGTTTGACGAGCATGTGACGGACGAGCTGGCGGCGCAGAAGCGGGCGCTGGCGGATGAACTGCGCCGCGACCCGGCGGCGCTGGCGCGGGTGCAGCAGGAGAGTGGGGCGAAGCTGGCGGCGATGCCGGTGCAGGCGAAGGGGGTGCGCTCGTCGCGTCCTAATCGAAGGAAATGGGCGGTAGCAGGCGTGGCGGTGATTGGTCTGCTGGCAGGTTGGCGGTTATTGCGGAATCCGTCATTCAGGTAGACCTGACAGGTTTCAGAAAACCTGTCAGGTTTATATGTCCGATTCGGAATGACAGGGTGGGTTATTTGAGGTATTTGTCGAACCAGCGCCGGATGTGTTGCAGGCGGGTGATGCGGCGGTCGGTACGGCCGTCACGCGATAACCCGTGTGGCTCTTCCGGGAACAGTACCAATTCCGTGTCTACCCCTTTGTGGCGCAAGGCCACAAACACCTGCTCGCCCTGCTCCTGGTCGGCGCGTAAATCTTGCTCGCTGTGGATGACCAGGGTGGGGGTCTTCGCATTGCCAATGTATTTTATGGGGGATTGGTCCCAATACTTTTCCAAATTATCGTAAGGGGGTTTGTTTTCACCGATGGTTTGTTGGAATTGCCAGTTGCCGTCGCTGCTGCCCCACATGCTGATCAGGTTGCTGACACAGCGTTGGGTGACGGCGGCCTGGAATAAATCCGGTTCGCGGCCGATGATCATGTTGGTCATATAACCGCCGTAGCTGCCGCCGGTAACGCCCATGCGCTGCGGATGGATGTACGGCCGTTGCCGCACAAATGCCACCCAATCCAACACATCTGTCAAATCCACGCTGCCCCAATTGTTCCAGATCGCCCCACAGTGTGCCTCGCCATATCCCTGCCCGCCACGTGGATTGCTCCAATAGACCACGTAGCCGTTGGCCGCCAGGTAGTAAAATTCGTGCATGAAGCCTCGGTCGTACTGCGTTTGGGGGCCGCCATGAATTTCCAGAATGGAGGGGTATTGTTGCTTGGGGTCGAAGTCGGGTGGCGTCAGAATCCAGCCGTGCAGCGGGTAGCCATCACGGGCTTTGAACCAGACTTCCTCAAGCTGCCCCAGGCTTTTGCGCGTGAGCCAGCCGTTAAAGCGGGTCAACTGTTTTTCTTTGCCACTGGCCAGGTCGTGCACGAAGAGATGAGCGGGGTGCTGTTGGGTAGCCAGCGTGTAGGCCAGTTTTTGTTGGGTATCGTCGAAGGTGAACAGTCCAATCAATCCGTTGGCGGTGATGACGCGCTCGACGACTGGCTCGTCATCCAACGTCACCGACATCAGGCAGATGTCGGCTTTATGTTCGGCCTGGAAGTACAGTTTTTGGGAATCGGCTGACCAGGTGGGGGGATTCATTTGCCCGCCGCCGGTATCGCTGCCGCTGCCGCCAATGGCGTTCAGGTCGGCGTGGGCGGTGAGATTGCGGGGTGGGGTACGGCCGTCAACGGCCGTCACCCACACATTCGTATTGCGCCACCATTCACCGGGTTTGTCGGAACCGAGGTAGGCCAGCCAACGGCCGTCTGGCGACCACGACAGCGAAAACTTGTAACCGGGCGGCGTTGCCAATTGGCGAGACTCTCCCCCACTGGTCGGGATGATGAACAGATCGTCCATTTCCGGCGTCAGGTCGGGCTGGGGCTGGACGTTGCTGGCGTAGGCCACCCATTGGCCGTCGGGCGACCAGGTGGACTCAAATTCGTCGTTACGGCCGTTGCTCAACTGTTTTGCCTTGCCGGTACGGGCATTGATGAACCAGAGGTGCCATTTTTCGGCGGGCAGGTAGCCACGGCCGTCCCCTTTGTAGCGGGTAGTGGTGATGTGCCGGGCGACGATGCCCAGCTTCTTTTTTTGTTCGTCGGCGTCGCGGTCAATCGCTTCCTGGTCTTTTTGGCGGATGGCGCACAGAAATTGTTTGCCGTCGGGCGACCATTCCAGGCTGCCGATGGACATATCTTTGAGCCTGGTGAGGGGGCGGGCTTCGCCACCGTCGCGGGGGATGAGGTAGAGTTGGGCCTGTTTTTCGTCGGCGCGGTTGGAGAGGAAGGCAATGGTACGGCCGTCAGGCGACCAGCGCGGCGAACTATCTGACCAATCGCCAAAGGTGAACTGGCGTAGTTGGCCGGTTTGGGTATCGGCCAGCCAGAGGTTACTGTGCTTCTTTTCGGTTTTGCGGTCAACACGCTGCACGGTACAGATGACGGCACGGCCGTCGGGCGCAATCCGGGCATCGGTTATCAATTCAAACTGGTAAAGGTCTTCAGCGGTAATCAGGGTTTGTGTGGGCAAGATCAATCTCCTTCAATGGTTTGCAAGGGATTATAACAGGGGATGAAGAATGGTTAATGGGCAATGATCAATGGTCAATTGGGAGAGGGGGTTATGCTTTGTTTTTTGCTAAATTTCTGGTTTTATTCTTCAATGGCTTGGGAATTCCTAATGCTTTGGCGATTTGCTCAAAACCGTTATCGTCTGCAAATGCTTCGATTTCATTCGATAGATTTCTTAACCTGACTTTTTGCCATGATGAAGTTGCCTCATGATGCTCACGAATAAACTCATTTGGTAAAGTAAAAAACTCTATTTCTTTTGCGCCTGTTGAGCCATCGTTATTTCCATAAAACTTACCAATATTTAGAAAAACAACGATCAAGAAATCAAATGCACCAAAGGATTTCTCTTTAATAGGAAATCCTCTATCGCAATCGGTGGCATATCGGCTTTTTACCTGAACTCTGACTTGGGCAATTTTTCCGGCTTTCAATACATGATGTGGGTCAGGATGAATACAAATTAAATCGTATCCTTCATTGTTTGGTGGTGCTTTATAAGTGAGAATATTTCGCCGCATGAGATACCCCATGACTAAATATTCAGCACCTGCTGAAACAACAGGAAGTCGTAACCAATCTCTTTCGCCCATAGACAGTGAGTTTACCGCAAGCTGTCTGTTGTTTGCCAGTGTTTTAAGGGGACGCTGACGTGAACGTCAAGTTTGGCGAATATTAGCGAGGGGAAAATGAGGATTGTAGAAAGCGGATGCCAGCCAGGATTTGCTGGATGCGCTGTTCATTCAGCGAGCCGATATACTCGCCGAGTTGTGATTTATGGACAGTGTGGAAAGCTTGGACACGACGACGGCGCTAGGCCGGGGCAAGGTGGCTTCGCCCGCCTCAAGCAGCACATTGCCGGGCGCGTGGGCCTGCTTCATGTTGGTCGTCAGGGCACAGACGATGGTAGTGTGGATGCGGCTGTGGTTGAAGAGGTCGTCCTGAATGACGACGTAGGGATGGGCGTAGTCGCCAGTTTCGGTCTCCTGAATATGTTCGGACTGAATCCAGTAAATGTCACCTTGATTGATTCTTTTGGTTGCTGTCACCTGTCGGTATCCTGCAAAAAAGCGAGAATTTACGGTTGGGACACCGTTATATTCTTATCCCTGTTGCCAGGTGATAGTATAACTCGTTCCAGCGTAATTCTTTCTTAAATGCTGGTAAGGTGCAGTGTCTGTCAATGACCAACATTTCCAACCCGGCCATGGCAGCAAAATCTTCCAGATGCTCCACCGTGATCGCCTGGCTGAAGCCAGTATGGTGTGCACCGCCCGCATATGCCCAGGCCGCCACCGCCACCTTGAGATCAGGCTGAGGAACCCAAACAGCGCGGGCCACCGGTAGTTTGGGCAGCGGCGCGTCCGGCGGCACCACATCTACCGTATTCACCACCAGCCGGAAACGGTTGCCCATATCTATTAAGGTCGCGTTCAAGCCGGGGCCGGGCGGTGTATCAAAGACCAGCCGCACCGGGTCCGCTTTGCCGCCAATGCCCAATGGGTGAATTTCCAGCGATGGTTTGCCCGCCGCAATGGTCGGGCAAATTTCCAGCATGTGCGCTCCTAGCACTTTCATGTTGCCCGGTTCAAAATGGTAGGTGTAATCTTCCATGAAGGAGGTACCGCCGGGCAGACCTTGAGCCATCACCTTCATGGCTCGCAGCAGTACGGCCGTTTTCCAATCCCCTTCCGCTCCAAAACCGTAGCCGTCGGCCATCAGCCGTTGCACGGCCAGACCGGGCAACTGCGCCAGACCGTGCAAATCTTCAAACGTGGTAGTGAACCCTTTGAAGCCACCATCTTCTAAAAATCGGCGCAGACCCTGTTCAATTCGGGCCGCTTCCCGCAATGATGGGCGCTGTGTGCCGTCCCAACGCAGGGTAGGTGCAACCGCGTATTCCGTCTCGTACTGGTCAATCAGGTGGTCAATTTCGGCGTCGGTCACGCCGTTCACCACCTGCACCAGATCGCCCACGCCGTAGCCGTTGACGCTGGTGCCAAACTGCATTTGTGCGGCCACTTTGTCCCCTTCGGTAACGGCCACCTGGCGCATATTGTCGCCAAAGCGGGCGATTTTGGCTGTTTGCCAGTCCGCCCAGGCCGCCGCCGCCCGCGCCCAGACGTTGATGCGGGCCAATGCCTCTTCATCCTGCCAGTGGCCGATCACGATTTTAGGAGAGCGCCGCATCCGGGCATTGATGAAGCCGAACTCTCGGCCGCCGTGCGCCGTCTGGTTCAAGTTCATAAAGTCCATGTCAATGGTGTCCCAGGGGATGTCACGGTTGAATTGGGTGTGGAAGTCCAGCAGCGGTTTACGTAGCGCACTCAGCCCGGCAATCCACATTTTGGCCGGGGAAAAGGTGTGCATCCAGGCCACCAGGCCGATGCACGCAGGGGTGCTGTTGGCTTCCAGGCAGAGGTTATAAATGGCGTCGGGGGTGGTCAGAACAGGCTTAAAAACGAGCCGGACGGGCAGCTTACCGGAGGCGTTCACGCCTTCGACGACTACCTGGGCATTGGCCGCCACCTGTTCCAATGCTTCCGGCCCATACAAATGCTGGCTGCCGGTGACAAACCACACTTCCTGGTCTTGATAAATATCCATCTCACACTCTCCTTATGATTTGACGCAAAGGGGCAAAAGGACGCAAAGAAATTAAAAAAAACCGTGTCGTCCGTGTTTGCCCGCGTCCCTTTTTAGATTGGTTCAGCCTTGCAGGTTGGCCTGTCATTCCGAGCGGAGTCTTCGGAGCGAGGAATCCCTCTCCTGCAAAAGTGGGCAGGATTCCTCCTCGGAGACTCGTCGGAATGACACTCAAAATTCATATTGTGTTGTTAACAATGTATTGAACCAACCTCTTGCGTTAACGATAACATTTTAGCATTGACGTGTGACGTGTCAATGCAACTATTGATGGTTTGTGTACAATTTTATCCGTTTGCAGGGGCTTGTGGCGGGTAAAATGGGCTGTCAATCGGTGCAGTTGCCCATAATTGACGCCGGATTCTATCTATGTTACACTAATTTCCGTTATCGTTAACATCCGCGATGACATGGAGAGAGGCGTGAGGGGCAATAGCTATAAACGAGTCACCATTAAAGAAGTAGCCGGGGTTGCAGGTGTGTCTACGCAAACGATTTCGCGGGTGGTCAACGGCCGTGCCGACGTCGCTCCCCACACCCGCCAGCATGTGCAGCAGGTGATTGATTCGCTGGGCTACCAGCCGAGCAAAATCGCCCGCAGTTTGATTCGGGGGCAGAGCCACTCCTTGGGGATTGTTACTTTTGGCATTGGTTATTACGGCCCCTCGCACGTGCTTCAGGGGATTCAGGAAACGGCCGTAGCCCAGGGCTATTCCCTCATGCTCAACATTTTGCCCGACGCGGAGATTTATGACGCCAAACAATTGCTGCGTGAGATGCTGGCCTATCATGTGGATGGCATTTTGTGGGCTGCGCCGGAAATTGGGCAGAACCGGGATGGGATTCAACAGGAATTACCCAATTTGTCTGTACCCATTGTTTTTTTGAGCGCCCAACCCCGACCAAACCAGATGACGGCCGTGATTGATAACCGGGCGGGTGCGCAGCTGGCAACGCGACACTTGATTGAACAGGGGCGGCAGCATATCGGCCTGATTACGGGGCCGATTAGCTGGTGGGAGGCGCGGCAGCGGGAGTTGGGCTGGCGCGACGAGTTGGCGGCGCACGGCCGTGCGGTGGACGAAAGCCTGATTGCCTATGGCGATTGGAGCGCGGGTAGCGGCGAGCGTTGTTTACGGCGGCTGCTGGAATGGCAGCCGGAGATGGACGCGGTGTTTGTGAGCAATGACCAGATGGCCCTGGGCGCGTTGAAAGCGGCGCGGGAAGTGGGGCGGCGGGTGCCGGACGATCTGGCGGTGATTGGTTTTGACGATATTCCCGAAGCGGCTTATTTCCACCCGGCGCTGACGACCATGCGCCAGGACACGGCCGCCTTGGGGCGTGAAGGGGTGCGGCGGCTGCTGGCGATGATCAACGAGCCGGAGACGGTCAGCACTGAGCCGATCCGGCTGTTGCCGGAGTTGGTGGTGCGGGAAAGTACGCAGTAGGAGATGGAGATTAAGAGACTGAGAGATTGGAAGAATATAGGCAATCTCCTAATCTCCTAGTCTCTCAATCTCCTCTTCAGGAGTGAAGAAGATGGCGAAATATGCAATTGGTGTGGATTATGGTACGGAGTCGGGGCGGGCGGTGCTAGTAAATGTGCAGACGGGGGAGGAGGTGGCTACGGCCGTGCACCTCTATGCAGATGGGGTGATTGATGGGCAGTTACCGGGAAGCAATCGCTCCCTCCCCCACGATTTTGCCTTACAAAATCCGCAAGATTACATTGACGTGCTCAAAGTGACCGTGCCCCAGGTTTTGCGGGAAAGCGGCGTCAGCGCAGAGGATGTGATCGGCATTGGCACGGACTTTACAGCCTGTACGATGCTGCCCGTGAAGGCGGACGGCACGCCGCTCTGTTTTCTGCCTGAGTGGCGGGGCAACCCTTACGCCTGGGTGAAACTGTGGAAACACCACGCCGCCCAACCGCAGGCCAACCAGTTGAACGAAACGGCGCGGCAGATGGGTGAAGAGTGGTTGAAATGGTATGGCGGCAAAATCTCCTCGGAGTGGCTCATCCCCAAAATCTGGGAAACGGCCGAAAAGTCGCCAGAGGTGTATGCGGCGGCCGATAAGTTTGTGGAGGCGGCCGACTGGATTGTGTGGCAGTTGACGGGGGAGGAGAAACGTAACGCCTGCACCGCCGGATACAAGGCCATCTGGCACAAAAAGAAAGGATATCCACGCCATGAGTTTTTTGCGGCCCTCCATCCTGCGCTGGCAGATGTCGTGGAGACAAAATTGTCGCGGGAGATTTACCCATTAGGGCAGAAAGCGGGGGGACTGACGACGGAGATGGCGCGGTTGACGGGGCTGAAGCCGGGCACGGCCGTGCCCATTGGCAATGTAGACGCGCATGTTTCGGCCCCGGCAACGGCCGTGACCCAGCCGGGGCAGATGGTAATGATCATGGGCACCAGCACCTGCCACATCCTCATTGGCGACCAGGAACGGGTGGTGGAAGGGATGTGCGGCGTGGTGGAAGATGGCGTGGTGCCTGGCCTGTTTGGCTACGAGGCCGGGCAGTCCTGTGTGGGCGACCATTTTGCCTGGTTTGTGGATAACGGCGTGCCGCTGGCTTACTACGAAGAGGCACAGGCACGTGGCCTGACCGTACACCAACTGCTGGAAGAAAAGGCGGCGGCGCAAAAGCCGGGCGCACACGGCCTGGTCGCCCTGGATTGGTGGAATGGCAACCGCTCCATTTTGGTAGACGTTGACCTGACCGGCCTGATCATTGGCATGACGCTGGCGACAAAGCCGGAGGACATCTACCGCGCCCTGATTGAGGCCACTGCTTACGGCACACGCATCATCATCGAGTCGTTTGAGCGGAGCGGGGTGCCGGTGACGGAACTGGTGGCCGCCGGTGGGCTGCCCGGCCGGAACAAGCTGCTGATGCAAATTTATGCGGACGTGACCGGGAGGACGCTCAAAGTGGCGGGCACAGAGCAGGCGGGCGCGTTTGGTTCGGCGATGTTTGCGGCGGTGGCCGCGGGGGCAGCGGCCGGGGGTTATGATTCGATTGTGGAGGCGGCCGCGCATATGGCCCGGCTGCAAGATGTGGTTTACACGCCTATTCCGGCGCATCAGGCGGTCTATGACCGGCTGTTCGCCGAATACCAGTTATTGCACGACTATTTTGGCCGGGGGGCGAATGATGTGATGAAGCGGTTGAAGGCATTAAAAGCCGAAGTTGCCTCAGGGTAAGCACCGCACACGTCATTCCGACGAGTCTTCGAGGAGGAATCCTTCGTGTTAATTCAGGTGTAAGATTCCTCGCTCCGAAGACTCCGCTCGGAATGACAGTTGGGGAACAAAAAACGTATGCTAGAAGAACTTAAAAGACAACTTTTTGCTTTGCACATGGAACTGCCGAAGAATGACCTGGTGAAGTGGACGGGGGGGAATGTGAGTGCGCGCGACCCGGAAACGGGGCTGGTGGTGATCAAGCCCAGTGGGGTGCGGTATGAGGATTTACGGCCGCAAGACCATGTGGTGGTCACGCTGGATGGGGAGATGGTGGAAGGGGAGTTGAAACCGTCGTCGGATACGGCCAGCCATTGTTACATTTACCGCCACCGGCCGGATGTGAACGGCATTGTGCATACCCATTCCCCTTATGCGACGGCGTTTGCGGCCGTGGGCAAACCGATTCCCTGCTGCCTGACGGCCATTGCTGACGAGTTTGGCGGGCCGGTTCCGGTGGCCGGGTTTGCGCTGATTGGCAGCGAGGCGATTGGGCAGCAAGTGGTGGAGCATATTGGCCATTCCCCGGCGGTGCTGTTGCAGCAGCATGGTGTGTTTACGGTGGGCAAGGATGCGACGACGGCCGTGAAAGCGGCCGTCATGGTGGAGGACATTGCCCGCACCGTCTGGCTGGCG
>CAYXUZ010000135.1:0-17990 GCA_964467705.1 uncultured Ardenticatenaceae bacterium
GAATAACAACACCGGGAGTAATTCATCATCTTCATCGTCTTCATCATCGGCGGTCACGCCGACGGCCGAGGCGGAAATTGATCCAGAGACGGGGCTGTTGATCAATCCCAATCCGGCGCCACAAGAAGGTGAATTTATTGTTATTGGGCCTTTGAGCGCCGTTAATGTGATTCCCCAGGACAAACCATTATTTACGGTCAAGATTCCTGGTGGCGCGTCCTATACTATCAATTCCCAGCCTGTTCCCGATATTTACGCGGAGGATGGCAGCCAGATGGCGCCACATCTGTTGCGTGCGGGTATGCAAGTACGGGCGACCGTGCGCTTTGATCCGGAGCGGGCGGGTGGATCATCTGGTTTTGTGACCGAAGATTTAACGATTCTACTGGAAGAAGAATAAGTGGGGAACCAACGGCCGTGAAATTTGACACTACTCTCCTTGTCCATGATCTGGCCGAAATGGCGGCCCATGTTCAGGCGGCGGAGGCATTGGGGTTTGACGGCTTGTGGACGGCCGAGACCAACCACGATGTCTTTTTGCCACTGACGCTGGCGGCCGAGCATAGCACCAAGCTGACTTTGGGCACGGCGATTGCGGTGGCTTTTCCGCGCACGCCTACCATATTGGCGCATATTTCCTGGGATTTGGCGAAATTTAGTCACGGCCGTTTCATTCTCGGTTTGGGGCCACAAGTCAAAGCCCACAATGTGCTGCGGCTGGGTGTGAAATGGGATAAGCCGGTCAAACGAATGCGCGAGACCATTCAGGCCATCCATGCCCTGTGGGATTGCTGGCAGCATGACAAACCGCTCAATTTTGAAGGTGAGTTTTTCTTGCTCAAGCTGATGACCCCCTTTTTTAATCCTGGCCCGATTGCCTACCCCAACCCGCCCATTTACATTGCGGCCGTGAATGAACAAATGCTGCGGTTGGCGGGTGAATTATGCGAAGGAGTGCATGTCCACGCCATCCATTCCGTGAAATACTTTGACGAGTACGCGCTGCCGCACCTGGAAGCCGGGCTGGCTAAAGGGGGACGGGCGCGGGCGGATTTCAGTGTGAACACGGCCGTCTTTGCCATCCCCACCGACGACCCCGCCTATGCCGCCTGGGCCCAAGGGTTTGTGAAGCAGCAAATCTCCTTCTACATGAGCACACCGGCGTACCGGGTGCTGGCGGAACTGCACGGATGGCAAGATACGGCAAAAGAGTTGAGCGTGTTGGCCCGCAACGGCCGTTGGGCGGAAATGCCCGCCCTCATCAACGACAACATCCTGGACACCATTGCCGTTACCGGAACATGGGCCGAATTACCGGAGATGGTGCAACAGCGGTACGGCCGTCGCATAGACCGCCTAAGCTATTACCTGCCCTTCGTCCCAGGCGAAAATGAAGCAGGCTGGCGGGCGACCATCGCCGGATTTAAGCAACGTTCGTAGTAGGCGATTTATCGCCATTCGACGGCGATAAATCACCTACTACGAACGTGTAGGAGAAACCATGCCTCTCTACTTTAATCAAGAGCACCAGACGTTTCGGCAAATGGTGCGGCGGTTTGTGGAAAATGAGATCAATCCCCATGTGGATAAATGGGAGGAAGAGCGCATTTTCCCGGCGCACGAACTATTCAAAAAGGCGGGCGATTTGGGCTTGTTGGGCATCAAATACCCGGAAGAGTACGGTGGCAGTGGGCTGGATTACTGGTATGAAACGGTCTTCCTTGAAGAGCTGGGCCGCACGAACTGTGCCGGTGTGCCCATGGCGCTGGCAGTACAGACAGATATGGCTACCCCCACATTGGCGGCCTACGGTACCCACGAGCAGAAAGAGAAATTTTTGCGGCCGGCCATTGCGGGCACGGCCGTGTTCTCTATTGCCGTCAGTGAACCCGATGCCGGCTCCGATGTGGCCGCCATCCGCACTCGCGCCGAAGTAGACGGTGACGATTACATTATCAACGGTTCCAAAATGTGGATTACCAACGGCACCCAGGCGGATTATCTGACCTTGCTGGCGCGTACCAGCGGTGAATATGGCTTCAAAGGCATGTCACTCATCATCGTGCCCACCAGCACGCCCGGCTTTAGCGTCAGCAAAAAGCTGGAAAAACTGGGCAACCACAGCAGTGACACGGCCATCCTCTCCTTTGACAACATGCGTGTGCCCCAGGCCAATCGCATTGGGGCGGAAGGCATGGGCTTTATCTTGCAAATGCAGCAGTTCCAACACGAACGGCTGGCCGGCGTGATTATGAGTACGGCCGGGATGGAAAAGATCATCCGCATGACCATTGATTACTGCCGCCAGCGGCAAACCTTTGGCAAGCCGCTCATTGATAACCAGTGGATTCATTTCAAAATATGTGAACTACTCACCGAAGTGGAAGCATTGCGCCAGTTGGCGTACCATTGTGTGCGCACGATGGTGGCGGGCGAAGATGTGACCAAAGAGGCTTCGATGGCCAAGCTGAAAGCGGGGCGGCTGGCGCGTGAAGTGGCCGATACCTGCCTGCAATTTCATGGTGGCATGGGCTACGTGGAAGAGTACCCGATGGCTCGTTATTTTCGGGATGCCCGCCTGCTCTCCATTGGCGCGGGCGCAGATGAAATTATGTTGGGCATTATTGCCAAGTATGAAGGGATTTTGCCGGGACGGTAGAAGCAGGAAGTGAGCAGTAAGCAGTGTGCAGTGAGCGGTCTACTGCTCACTGCTCACCGCTCACTGCTCACTGATTTTATGGAGGAGACATGGACACAATCAAAGTAGTACGTTCTTTTGTAGATGCGAAGGCTTTTGCGGAGTTGATTGCGGCTGAATATGACTTTGGCGGGCCGGTGACGTGTAAGCTGTTCAGCAAAATGGTGCGCACGCAGGATAATGACCATTATCTGGTGACGACCAGTAGCGGCGCAAAATTTGTGGCCCGGCTTTACCAGTTGGGAACCCGTTTGCAGCGGCAGGAGTCTGATTATTTGTATGAGTTGGCCTGGCTGAATTTCCTGGAGAAGGAAGGACTGCCGGTGTCCTACCCGATTGCGCGGCGCGACGGCCGTTTTCTGGGTAGACTCAACGCGCCGGAGGGTCAACGCTATTATGCCCTTTTCAGTTTTGCCAAAGGGTCAGCCATGCACATCCACGATGAAGAGCAACTTTACATTTTTGGCCGGGAAATGGCCCGGATTCATCGCATTTCTAACCAATATGAGCATAAGTATGACCGGCGGATGCTTGACCTGGAATTTCTGGTAGATCGGTCGGTGCAACGTATCAAACGCTATTGGGATGAGGACGAAGGGCACAAAGATGACGTCGAACTGCTGCTGATTTCAGCGCAGGAAGCAAAGGATGACATCCTGGCACTGATCAATAACGACAAATATACGCCGGATAGCTGGGGGCCAATTGGTGGCGATTTTCACAGCGGTAGCGTCTTTTTTGACGAGAACAACAAGCCAACCTTTTTTAATTTTGACTGGTGTGGTACCGGCTGGCGGGCGTATGACATCGCCGTCTTTTTGCACAATAGTGATCTGATTCACCAGCGTGACCCGGAACTGGCGGAAGCGTTTTTTGCCGGGTATTATGCCGAACGGCCGTTGACCGAAAACGAACATGAAGCTATCGCCCCCTTCCTCACCATCCGCCGCATCTGGCTCACCGGCTGGTTTATGATGAATGATGGATTGGCGGGACACTCGTTTATTGCGCCACTTTAAGAAAGAGATTGAGAGATTAGGAGATTGGTCTGGTTCCTAATCTCCTAATCTCCTAATCTCCTAATCTCCTCTTATGATCCACTCCCTCCTCATCGCCAACCGGGGCGAGATTGCCTGCCGTATCATCCGCACCTGCCGCCGAATGGGGATTCGCACGGTGGCGGTTTATTCGGATGCTGATGTGGACGCTTTGCATGTGCGGCTGGCGGACACGGCCGTATACCTTGGCCCCTCTCCCGCCCCCGACTCCTACCTCAACATCCCCGCCATCATCGCCGCCGCCCAACGCACGGGAGCCGACGCTGTGCATCCCGGTTTTGGCTTCCTGGCCGAAAACGCCGATTTTGCCCGCGCTTGTGCGGCGGCCGATCTCATCTTTGTCGGGCCATCACCGGAGGCCATTGAATTGATGGGCAATAAACGAGCGGCAAAGGAGCGGGTGACGGCCGTTGGTGTGCCCATCATCCCTGGTTATGGCGGTG
The DNA here is from genome assembly GCA_964467705.1 of uncultured Ardenticatenaceae bacterium. Classification (GTDB taxonomy): domain Bacteria; phylum Chloroflexota; class Anaerolineae; order Promineifilales; family Promineifilaceae; genus CAADGU01. The sequence goes on from CAYXUZ010000135.1 coordinate 4,200, forward strand.
CCGATCAAAGCGATGAACGCTTGTTGGCAGAAGCAATGCAAATAGGCTTTCCGCTGCTGGTGAAGGCGGCGGCGGGCGGCGGCGGCAAAGGGATGCGGCTGGTTGCGGATGCGGCCGCCTTGCCGGAAGCGTTGGCGGCGGCGCGGCGGGAAGCACAGCAGGCGTTTGGCTCTGCCGAACTGATTTTAGAGCGGGCGCTGACCCATGCCCGACATGTGGAAATTCAGGTGGTCGGCGACCAACACGGCCGCCTGATTCATCTGGGCGAACGGGAATGTTCATTGCAACGTCGTCATCAAAAAGTGATTGAAGAATCGCCATCCCCGGCCGTGAATGAGGAATTGCGACAAAAAATGGGGGAAACGGCCGTCCTCGCCGCCCAAACTGTGAATTACCACAATGCCGGGACGGTCGAATTCCTGCTGGATGAAACGGGCGACTTTTACTTTCTGGAGATGAACACCCGCCTGCAAGTGGAGCATCCGGTGACGGAATTGGTGACGGGTATTGACCTGGTGGAGTGGCAAATTCACGTGGCCGAAGGAGAGCCGTTGCCGCTAACACAGGCGCAAATCCAGTGGTGCGGCCATGCTATTGAAGCGCGGGTTTATGCTGAAAATCCGGCCAACGACTTTTTGCCGGTGACGGGGGATGTGCTGCTGTGGCAGCCGCCGGAGGGGGAGGGGGTTCGCGTAGACAGCGGGGTGCAAACGGGCGACCAGATTTCCATCCACTACGACCCTATGCTGGCGAAAATGATTGCCTATGGGGATGACCGGGCCACGGCCGTGCGCCGCCTGACCCGCGCTCTGGAAACAACCACGCTGTTGGGTTTTGCGCACAACATCCCATTTTTGGCTGATGTGCTACGCCACCCCGATGTCGTGGACGGCCGTATCCACATCCACTTTCTCACCGAGCAATTTGCCAATTGGCAACCGCCGGTTGGAGATGTGCCGCTGGCGCTGCTGGCGGTGACGGTGGCCCAATTTGCGAACGAACCGCAGCCGGACACCAGCCCCGGTTACTGGCGTAACAATCCTGGTCGGCCACAGGTTTATCGGTATGAGCAGGATGGGGAGATGGTGGAGGTGTGGTTGACGGCCGTGCCACGAATGCTACGTCACTATCATCTAACCACATCTATCCAGCCAGACCATACGGCGGATGTGGTGTTGGTGGAAATGGCTGAAAACGAAGTGATATTGACGGTGGATGGCTGGCGGCAGCGGGTGACGGCCGTGCGCCAGCAGCATGTGTGGTGGGTGCAGACGGAAAAGGGGGTGGTGCGGCTGACGGCCGTGCCCTTGTTGCCTGAACCCCAACCCGCCGCCGACGCTGGTGGCTCGCTGCGTGCCCCCATGCCCGGCTCTGTCCTGGCGGTGTTGGTGACGGTGGGGCAGGAGGTGAAAGGGGGGGACGCGCTGCTCAAGTTGGAAGCAATGAAGATGGAACACACCATCCGCGCCGCCGGTGATGGCATTGTCGAGGAAATTTTTTTTGCATCCGGCGATACAGTAGAAGCTGATGTACAATTGCTAAAAATCAGAGCCATAGATACTGGTGCATAGAGGTCGTTTAGAAAAACTCTTTCTACTCAATCTGAGTAATCTGCGAAATCTATGGATTAAAACATGCAAGCAATTGTCATTGCCAATAATCAGGAAGAGCGGGAGTTTTTGAGCTATGTGCTACGCCATTCGGGTTTGTCAGTGGCACGTACCGCGGCTGTGAAGCTTATATTAAATTCGCTGCACGCCCATCCGGTAGATTTGATTTTGTTTGCGCCTGGTGATGTGGCGATGTTGACGACAGAAGTTCAGGCGGTGCGGGAGTTTTCCCAGGCCCCGTTACTGGCGCTGATTGATCCCGTTTCGGAAGATGCCCATTGCGCGCTGCTAGATGCGGGGGTGGATTTGGTCCTGGTACGGCCGTTGTCGCCGCGCATTCTTTCCCGTTACGTCAAAGTTTTTTTGCAGCGTGCCGGATCAGTGCCGCTATCCATTCTAGCCCCCATTGATATTGAAGGTCTGTCCCTTGATCCCGGTACGCGCACCGTGATGTTGCCCGATGGAAGCCGCCAACATCTAACGCCGTTGGAATTTCGTCTGCTTTACATTCTCATGACGAACCCGGAACAGGTTATTCCCGCCGATGTGATTGTGGAACGGGTGTGGGGGTACCATGCCGAGGGGAACCGGGAGTTGGTGCGCGGTCTGGTGCGCCGATTGCGGCGCAAAATTGAGACTGACGCCGCCTCATCTCATTACATCCATACCCATCCCGGTATTGGTTATCGGTTCTCCATTTCCAACCAACCATCCCTTTAACTGATTTTGGCACAGAATTCGCACAGAGTATGTGACTTTGGCACATTCTTGTCACGGCCGTGTGCCTCCATTTGCACAATTCTCTTCTATATTTACCGGTGTGAAACCTGATGTAATCAGGGATTGGAACTGGTATTTAGAAAAATAGAAGAGATGACAACTGAATCAAAAAATATCGCCCATTGTCCAGATTGTGGGTCAGAAGTACGCTTAAAAAAACCACCTTATGCAGGTCAACTGATTACCTGTCGTCACTGCGACTCAGTTTTAGAGGTAATCAACCGTTTTCCGCTGGAGCTAGATTGGGCGGAAGCGGCCTGGGATGACGACGATGGTTCCAATTTTAATTCTGGCAGAAATGGTCGGCGCAGGAACGGCCGTTAACAAATAATTGTATAAAGGAGAGCAAGTCATGGCAGATAATCCGACTTCACAGGTAAGAATTGGTATTTGTCCTGGTTGTGGCGCGCGTATTCGTTTTCAACATTTTGAAATGGGTGAATTTGTGGTGTGTGAAGAATGTGGTGATGAACTGGAAGTTGTCCAGACCAACCCTATTAAACTAGATTGGGCCTATTCCGAGCCATATGAGAGTGATGATTGGGATGATGATGACGATGATTTTGATGATGGTTGGGATGATTATGATGACGATGATGACTGGGAAGATTAGACATCACCTCTAATTGATCATTTTGTCAGGAGCGCTTTCTTCACCTGGAAGAGGCGCTCTTTTTATTGAGGCCAAAAAGATAGAAAAAGAGAGGATAAAATGAAGATACGGCCGTCGCGCGCCACCATCTGGCATGAAACAAAAGCACTCTTCTTGCTGACTATCGGCGTTTTGATTGTCTCCGCCGCTTATGTGATCTTTCAAGTCCCCAACAATATCGTTGCCGGGGGAATTTCTGGCCTCAGTATCATCATCAACCAGTATACCGGGTGGCCCGTTGGTTTGATGTACTGGATCATGAATCTGCCGTTGCTGTTGTTAGGGTTCTTTCAACTAGGGCGTTGGGCTTTTTTATACCGTACCCTGATTGCGGCCACCATCTTTTCCATCAGCACCGACGTCCTGCTAGTTTACCTGCCCCATGTTCTGCCAGAATTCCCCCTTACCGATGACTTGCTATTGAACACGATTTATGGTGGCATCGTCGGGGGTATTGGCGCCGGCCTCATATACCGCGCCGGAGGCACAATGGGTGGCACCGGTATTCTGGGGCGAGTGCTCCAAAAAAGAACTGGGCGGCCGCTCAGTCAGGTTTATTTTTATACCGACGGCATCATCATTTTGCTAGGCGGTGTTGTCTTTGGCCCGGTGATGGTGTTGTATGGCTTCTTGATGTTGTTTCTGAATGGTCTGGCTTCCGATTACACGCTGGAAGGCCCCAGTACCACCCGTACTGCCACCATCATCACCAATAAACCAGATGAAATGATTGAAGCCCTTATGCGGCGGACTCACCGGGGTGTAACATACTGGCCGATTACCGGCGGCTACACCGGGATGCAGCGATACCTGGTACTCTGCACTGTAACCCGCCCACAGGTTAACGAATTGAAAGAGGTCGTGGCGGAAGTAGATAAGGAGGCGTTTGTTACGATTGGCGTCAGCCACGAGGCTATGGGGAGTGGTTTTACGCCCATGCCAAAGTAACTGGCGATGTGTAACCTTTGGGCAACGGCCGTGCCCTATCATTCGTCATATCTTGCGTAGCCCCTACGCTTTGTTTAGTTTGCACTCAAAAAGGAGAAACTCATGTCCACATTACCCACCTTACCCGGCATTACCTCTGCCATGATCCAGACCAACCGTCTGAACACCCATATCTTGCGCTGCGGGCCAGAGGAAGGCACGGCCGTGCTCTTCATTCACGGCAATGTCTCCTCCGCCACCTACTGGGAAGAAACCATGCTCGCCCTCCCCGCCGGTTTCCAGGCCATTGCCCCCGACCTGCGCGGCTACGGCGACAGCGAAGCCAAAGCCATTGACGCCACCCTGGGACTGGATGATATGGTGGCTGACGTGCAGGCCCTACTCGTCGCTCTCGGTATCCGCCAGTACCATGTGGTCGGCCACAGCATGGGCGGCGGCGTGGCGATGAAGCTCACCATCGCCAACCCTGGCCGTGCCCTCTCGCTCACGCTGGTAGACCCCGTGTCTCCTTATGGCTACAGCGGCAGCAAGGGTGCTGATGGCGCCCCCGTTTATGAAGACGGCGCACCGGCTGGCGCGGGCGGCGTCAACCCCGAATTTGTCAGGCTGTTAGCCGAGAAAGAGCGTGGCCTGGAAAATCCCATGTCCCCGCGCAACGTCTTCCGTCAGTTCTACGTCAAACCACCCTTCGTCCCCACCCGCGAAGATGTGTTGGTAGACTCCATGCTGGCGACACGCATCGGCGAAGAGTATTACCCCGGCAGTGTGGCCACGTCACCGCACTGGCCCACCGTCGGGCCAGGCAACAAAGGCGTGGTGAATGCCTTCAGCCGCAAATACTTTGATGCCAGCGATATTGTCCACATCACCCCCAAACCGCCTATTCTCTGGATACGCGGTTCAGATGACCTCATTGTTTCTGACAACGCTATGTTTGACATTGCTGCTCTGGGCGCGATGGGTTTTGTGCCCGGCTACCCTGGTGTGGAGGAGTGTCCACCCCAACCGATGCTGGCCCAAACCCGTGCTGTCCTTGAGCAATATGCCGCCAACAACGGCCGTTACCAGGAAGTAGTCATTCCCGAAACCGGCCACACACCCTACCTGGAAAAACCCGCCGAGTTCAACGGCGCCTTTCATGCCCATCTGAACGAACGGTAATCGGTCAGTGGGGCTGCAAAAAAGCAATTAGCGCCTCAATTTCATCATCTGCTAACTCCAGGTTGGGCATAAGCGTGGCCGGGCGTACCTGCGCCGGGTCATGCAGCCACAGGCGCAGAAATTCTGGGCTGACTTTGTGGTTGGTCAGGTTTGGTCCCATGTTTGTTTGAATGTCCGGGTAGTTGATGGCGTCATGCTGATGACAGGAGATGCATCCTTTAGCCACGAACAGGGTCTCACCGCGCTCGGCAGTTGGTGGACTATCCGCTTCCGAGGCCACTATGCCGGGTGCTGGCGTGATCACAAATCCGGCCAGACACAACGTCAGACCTAACAAAGCAATCACAGGTGCAAACCGGGTGCGCTGCCGCATCCACAAGAAGATGGCCACCGCGATTGTTACTACTCCACCCAAAACCAATAACCCGGTGTAAATAGGAGTGGATTGCGCCAGAAAATAGGGAGATGGTGTAGTCATGGTCACGGCCGTATCCGCATTCGATTGCACCAGCAACGGCGGCATCTGAAAACGACCAAAACTCTCAATATGCCAGTGCCATTCCCCGGCCGTTGGCAGGAGCAGCGTAGCTTCATACCGCCCCGCTTCACCGGCATCCTTAGCAGCAAATTCTAACTTCTCACCTGTTTCTGTATGTACGGCCGTGACTGTTCCCTCGAAACCTGAAGCAAGACGCTCTCCATGTTGGCGCAGCGCATAACGTACCGTGAACGCCTCCCCGGCTATTACCTGTTCCGGCCAACGTTCCAACGTCAGCACTGCCCAACCGCCTGCCTGCACAACACCCGCTAACAAACCACACAAACCAAAAACACCAAACAATAACCACATCCGTTTTTTAGCCATCGTTTACTCCTCCAATTTTGCCAGCGATTCGGCGATGCGAACCGCCTCCGTTAATGATTCGGCCCCTTCCAACCGGAAGGTCGGCCCCTCTCTAGTCCACCAGATGAGGACATTACTTTCAATAAACTGCCACTCCTGCCAACGGCCGTCCGCCAGCGAAAACAAATGCGGCCTTGCCAGCCATACGGCCCATTGCCCATTCACGGCCGTCTCTTCGATGATTGGGGCGTTCTTAAAAGCAAATTGTTCGGCCCCAATCTGGTAGAGTGCCAGTCTGGTTTTGGCGCCGTTTGTTTCTTCCTGCCAGACAAAAATCACCGTCTGCGGCCAATCTGCATCTGCCAGATAGATCACATCTGGTTCGCCTAAATCAGGTGGATAAGTGGGTAAATAAAGATTGCCGGACACGGCCGTTTGCGCCTCTGCCAGTAAAACTTCTTGCGCCAGACCTTGGGCGACCAATGGCAATGCTGCCGGTTTGGTTGCCCAAATGTCCGCCTGGGTTGGGGGTGGTTCATCAACCTCAAAAATGGTGATGGCCCCAATCTGGAAAAGGCGCAGAACCGCCGCTCGTACCTGAGGCACAGCCAGCAGCGCCAGCAGCAGCGTCACGACGATGACCACCCACACCAGGCGGGGCGTGTAGATGGAACGTGGGGACGGCCGTGCCCCAATCCGCTGCCACACCACTGCCCTATTGTCCGGCGTCGGTGGGTAAGGAAATGCCGCTGCCATCTCCTGCACTCGCTCTTCCCACTGTCCCGATTTGAGCCAATCTTTCATGCTATCGTCTGTCACCGTGTCACCCTGCTAACTCTGGAAACTCCTGTTCTACTAACTCTTGTAATTGTTGTAAGGCGCGGTGCAGCCGAGATTTGACAGTGCCTGGTTGGACGCCAAGCGTCACGGCCGTTTCCGCCTCACTCATCGCCAAAAAGTAACGCAAATAAATGATCTCCTGCGCCGCTGGTTTTAACTGCCGTACCGCCTGCCATAACAACTGCGCTTCCTGCTGCTCTGTTGCCGATGGCATACTTTCTGGCTGCTGCTGACGCCACCGCTGCACGGCCGTCCAATACCGTTTCAGCCCGCGCCACCGATTCCGCGCCAGATTCCGCGTAATTTGCAGCAGCCAGGGGCGCAACGGCCGTGCCTCATCAAAACGACCCAACGAAAAATAAGCGCGTACAAACACATCCTGCGCCACTTCCTCCGCCTCGGCGGAATCACCCAGGATCAAATACGCCAGCCGGAAGACAGGCTCCTGGTAAGCTGCCACCAGCCACTCCCAGGCCGCCGCATCTCCCAGCCTCGCCTGCCGCACCCACTGTTGTTCGGCCGACGGGGGGCGGTTCTCTGCCGTCTCAATCTCACTAGAGAGCGTCATCTGCACCACTATACACCGGTTACGGCCGTTTGGTTCCCTAGGGTTTGCGACTGGCTACCCCCCTGGCTACAATCCAGCCGCTATGAACCCACCCCATCTGATCGCCCGCACCAGATTAACACCGCCGCGCCCACAAAAATATATCCTGCCTCGTCCCCGGCTGACGGCCCGTCTGTTGGACGTGCAGATGCACCGGCTGGCGATTGTGCAGGCCGGTACCGGCTATGGCAAAAGCACAGCCCTGGCCGCGTTGGCGCACGAACAGGTTCACACCATCTGGTATCGGCTGGATAGGGAAGATGGCGACCCCCAGCGATTCTTGCTGCACCTCATCCAGGGTTTCCACGATGCCTTGCCCGCGCTCTCGCAAACACCGGACGCACTGTTGGAAGAGTGGGGGCAGAACCGGGCGCAACTGAGTTGGACGGCCGTCACCGACGCACTGCTCAGCGAAATCACCACCCGCGCCCATCAGCCCCTCCTGCTCATCCTCGATGACGTGCATCTCATCCAGGAAGCGGCCGAAACGATCCGCATTCTGGATCGGCTGATCGGCCGTGCCCCCGCCCCCCTGCATACCATCCTCTCCAGCCGTTACCCCATCCCTCTACCCTCCCTGGTGCAGTGGCGGGTCAAAGGTGAATTGCTGGAAATCGGCCAGACGGAACTGGCCTTCACCCCCGCCGAAATTGATGCCCTTTTCCGCCAGGAATATGGCTACGCCCTTACCCTGGAACAGGCGGATTTGCTGGTCAACCGCATTGAAGGCTGGCCCATTGCCCTGCACCTCATCTGGCAGCGGCTGCAACGGGATGGCGGCGCGTCACTGCCGCAGGCATTGTGGCAGCTATCCGGCTCCGCCAGCGACCTGTTTGTCTACCTGACCCAGGAAGTGTTGGCGCAGCAACCGGACGATGTGCAGGCGTTTTTGCGGCTCACGGCCGTGCTGCGGGACATGACCGCCGACAATTGCGACCACCTGCGTGGGGCCAGAGACAGTCGCCAGATGTTGCGCTACCTGCTGGAAAACGGCCTCTTTGTCGTCTCTGTGGGCGAAGGGCATTGGCGTTATCATCACCTCTTCCGTGACATTTTGCGCAACCAGCTAGAGCCGGTCGAACGGCAGCAGGCGCTGCCTATTACCAGCAGTTGCCGGACAGCGAAGAAGCTATCTACCATTGGCTGGCGGCGTCAGCCTATGAGGAGGCAGCAGAATTATTGGAGGGCTACGGCCGTGACATGGTGCGTGTCGGTCGTCTCAACACCTTAGCCAACTGGATTGGCAGCCTGCCACCGGAAACGCTCGGCAACCATCCGCCCCTGCTCGTCTACCTGGGTGACATTGCCCGGCTGCACAGCCATTTTGATGACGCTCTGGATTGGTACAAACAGGCCGAACAGTTCAGCCGCAGCCGGGGCAACGTGCCCGCGCTGGGGCAGGCGCTGCGCGGCCAGGCACGGGTCTATCTCGATCAGGTCAACACCCATCAGGCGGAACTGCTGCTGCAAGAGGCGCTCAAACTGGCCGACGGCTCCGAAGACCGGGAAAGCCGTGCCCGTTTGCTGGAACTGCTGGCCGAAAACCTGCTCAATCAGGGCAAAGCGGCGGCGGCGCAGAGCTACCAGGCACAGGCGCGGGAACTACGCGACCAGTGGCACGGCCCGGCCGAACTGCCGGTGCGCCTGCTGCTGCGTACCGGCAAGCTGGACGAAGCGCGCCAGCTTTTGGAAACCCAGGCTGAATTAGAACAAAAAGAGCCGGTGCAGCGCCCCCGTGCCCACCGCGAAACTCAACTACTGCTATCGCTCATTTACAGTTTTCAGGGGGAGCAGGCGGCGGCGCTGCAAACGGCCGTCGCCGCCACCGAACGCGGCCAGCAGTTGGATTCCCACTTCATCATCTCCGTAGGCTACAGCCGCCAGGGGCACGCCTGGAATGTGCTGAAAACGGCTGACGGTTATAGCCAGGCCCGCCGCTGTTTTGAGACCGCCTTGCAGATCAGCCAGGCCATTGACGTGCCCCGGCTGCGCGTGGAGCCATATTGGGGGTTGTGCCAGATGCACGGCTTTATGGGGGAGTTAGACACGGCCAGTCAAATGGCCGCAGATGCCATCACCATTGCCCGCCGCGACGGTGACGAGTGGGTGGAAATGTGCGTCCGTGCTGCCTTAGGCGCGTCCTTTGCCCTGCACGGGCAATATGCGGCAGCGGCCGACTGGCTCTTCCAGGCCATCACCGGCTTCCGCGACTGTTCCGACACCTTCGGCGAAACGGTCACCCGCCTCTGGCTTTGTCTGGTCTGGCTGTGGCAGGAGGACGAAACGCGCCTGAAACGTGACCTGGCCGATACGCTGGCGCTCATTCGCCAGCACCATTACGAATTTTTACTCACCCGGCGCACCATGCCCGGCCCGCCCGATCCACGCCAGTTGATACCCCTGCTCATCTTCGCCCGCGACCATGAGCAGCAGGCCGCCTTTGCCGGGCAACTGCTGGCGCAACTGGGCCTGCCCCAGGTGCAACTTCACCCCGGCTACCAGTTACGCATCCAATCGCTAGGGCCGTTCCGCCTCTGGCGCGGGGCGGAGGAAGTGCCCGCCGGTGAGTGGAAACGCAAGAAGGCGCGGCAGTTGTTCCAGTTGTTGCTCACCTATCACGGCCGTTTGCTGCACCGCGATCAGATTTGCGAACTGCTCTGGCCGGAACTGACCCCTGACGGGGCATTGCGCGACTTCAAGATCGCCTTTAGCGCCATGTGCAATGTGCTGGAGCCGCGCCGCAAACGGAATGCTCCCTCGGCCTACGTGCTGCGCGATGGCAGCCGCTACGGGCTGGATTTGAGTGCGGATATTGAACTGGATGTGCGTCTGTTTGAGCAGGCGATTGCCGCCGGGCAGCGGGTAAAAGATAGGTCAATAGAAACGGCCGTCAGCCATTTCCAGACCGCCCTGGCGCTGTACGAAGGGGACTTTTTGCAGGCGTACCCCTACGACGAATGGCGCCTGGAGGAGCAGCAGCGGCTGCGCACCCTTTTTCTGCAAACGGCCGAACAGGTGGCCGCCGACCAGGTGCAGCAGCAGCAGTGGGTGCAGGTCATCCCCCTATGCCAGAAAATGATCCGGCTTGACGACTGTTGGGAGCCAGCTTACCAGCATCTCATGACTGCCCACCACCACCTGGGCCACCGCCCCCAAGCCATTCGTGTTTACCAACAATGTGTGGCTGCTTTGCAAAAAGGGTTGGGGGTGGAACCTACGGCCGTGACCCGTGAATTGGTTGAGACGGTAATTGGTAATCCGTGATACCTGATGCGTGATTCGTGACCGGACAAACTCACGCCTCACTGTGCTCAATCTGCCCAGCCGAGGCCGATGCGGTTGCGTTGTTTGTCTACGGAGAGGATGGCGACTTCCAACACATCGCCGACGTTGAGGGCAGCGCGGCGGGGAATCTGGCTGCGGTGCAGCAGGCCATCTTGTTTCACGCCAATGTCAATGAATGCGCCAAAGTCCACCACGTTGCGCACCGTGCCGTTCAGCCGCATACCGGGCTGCAAATCATCCAGGGAGAGCACGTCGCTGCGGAGGAGGGGGAGGGGCAAATCTTCGCGGGGATCGCGGCCGGGGCGGATGAGTTGGGCGAAGATGTCTTGCAGGGTGGGCAGGCCGGTACCTAATTCGGCGGCGAGGACGGCCGTCGGTTTAATCGCCGCCAATGCCTGTTCACGTTGGGCCGGGGTGCTGTCTGGTTTCAGGCCGACGCGGGCGAGCAGTTCGGTGGCGACATTGTAGCTTTCGGGGTGAATGGCGCTGGCGTCCAGCGAGTTTTCGCCATCGCGGATGCGCAAGAAACCGGCCGATTGCTCAAACGCTTTGCTGCCCAGGCCATGCACTTTTTTAAGGGTGTCACGGGTGGGAAAACGGCCGTGTTCGTTCCGATATTCCACAATGCTTTTTGCCAGCTTGGGGCCAATGCCGGAAATGTAGGTCAGCAGGGCTGGTGAGGCTGTGTTCACGTCCACGCCTACCTGGTTGACCACCGATTCCACCACGCCGGTTAGCGATTCGGAGAGCTGCTTCTGGTTCACATCATGTTGGTACAGCCCCACGCCGATGGATTTGGGGTCAATTTTCACCAGTTCGGCCAGGGGGTCCTGGGCACGGCGGCCAATGGAGACGGCACCGCGTATGCTTACGTCCAGGTCGGGCAGTTCCTCTTTGGCCAGGGGGCTGGCGCTGTAGACGCTGGCCCCGGCTTCGTTGACCATGAGGTAGTGGACGGTGTGAATCTGGCGGGTGAGGTCGGCGACAAGTTGTTCAGTTTCGCGGGAGGCGGTGCCGTTGCCGATGGCGATAAGGGTGACGTGGTGACGCTGCACCAAAAGAGCCAGCATTTTCAGGGCGTCGTCGCGCCGGTTTTGCGGCTGATGGGGGTAGATGGTGACGGTTTCCAGCAGTTTGCCGGTAGGGTCAATCACGGCCGTTTTGCAACCCGTTCGATACGCCGGATCAATCGCCAGGACGGTGTGCCCGGCCAAGGGCGGCTGAACGAGCAAGCCGCGCAGGTTGTCGGCAAAGACGTGGATGGCGTGGCTTTCGGCCGTTTCGGTGATGGTGCGGCGGATGTCGCGCTCGATGGCCGGGATGAGCAGGCGGTGGGTGGCATCGTCCATGGCCTGCTGCAACTGGTCGGCCAGAGGAGAGCGGCGGTCGGGGCGGTAGCCGGTGCGCACGGCCAGTATCCAGTCCCTTTCGGGGATGTCAATGGTAACACGCAGGATTTTTTCCGTTTCGCCGCGATTGATGGCGAGTGTTTGGTACGGTTTGAGGCGGTCGAAGCGGCTCTGGAAGTCGTAGTACAATTCGTAGACCTGGCGTTCGTCTTTGACGTCTTCGATTTTTTGGCAGATGAGCGTGCCGTACTGCATCGTTTTTTCGCGTAGGGTGTGGCGGACAACGGCCGTATCACTGACCACCTCGGCCACAATATCCCGCGCTCCGGCCAGGGCATCGTCGGGTGTGGGCACGGCTTCGCTGAGGAAGGGGGTGGCAATTTGCACGGCCGTCTGGTCAGATTGCATTTGCGCCAGGATGAGATGGGCTAACGGTTCCAGCCCCTTGTCGCGGGCGGCGGAGGCGCGGGTGTGCCGTTTCGGTTTGTAGGGTTGGTACAGGTCTTCGAGTTCGGTGAGGGTGGCGGCGGCGTGAATCTGGGCTTCCAGTTCGGGGGTGAGTTTTTCTTGTTCACGAATGGTGTTGAGGATGGTTTGGCGGCGTTCGTCCAGATTGCGCAGTCGGGTGAGGTGATCGCTAATCTGGCGGATTTGCTCTTCATCCAGGCTGCCGATGGCTTCCTTGCGGTAGCGGGCGACGAAGGGGATGGTATTGCCGTGATCGAGCAGTTCGATAACGGCCGTGACCTGGTTAACTTTCACTTTCAACAAGGGGGCAATCTGGTCTGCGTGTGTCATGGAGGGAATTATAGCGGGGAAGGGGGCGGGTGGCAGGTGGCAAGTTGCAGGTGGCAGGTGAGAGATAATTTAACGATGGGTCAACGCTTGGGGGGTATGCTGGCGGCATGTGATCCACAGATTACACAGATGTCACAGATTTTTTATCTGCGCAATCCGGGCAATCTTTGATTATTTTCCAAAGGAGTTTTGTAATGGAATCCTACGTGGTGGCAGTACAACAACATGAAGGTGTGTTCTCCATGGCGGATGGGGAATACGGCCGTGAAGTATCCGCGCATGAAAAGTTGGCGGCAATGTTTGCGGAGGTGGACGCGGCGTTTGCCCGGTCGGCGCGGTTGTTGTCACCTTATGAGATGCACATGGGTGGGTTTCATTTGCGCCTGCTGCAAACGGAATTGCTCAAGACGGAGGCGGACGGCCGTCCCAGCGCAGACATTGTGATGATGGCGGCTACATGGCTGTTGGCACGGGTGAGTGGTTTAACGCCAGAGTTGGGGCGGTTGCTCTTTTCGGCGGCAGCAGTGGCGGTTTTCAAGCGGGCGGGGGATACGGCCGTGACCTGGTTGGACACACGGGCTGCAAATTTTGAGACGGAAGGACAGCGGGTGAATCTGGTGCAGCTTTACCAGGGATTGGTCTGTTTTTCAGAAAGTGAATTACGTGAACTCTGCACGGATACAAGGCTGGCATATGACCATCTCTATGGACAGAGTAAAAGTGAAAAAGCGTGGGAGATGGTGGCCTGCGCGGTGCGTTATGGCTGTGTGTTGGAACTGATGGCGCGGTGTCTGGAACGAGGGCCGTTTGATAGGGAGAATTAGTGTTCACCATATCCTGGGCGCGCCAGTTCAAAGCGCACGGCCGTATCCATTTCCGTTTCCTGGGCAGTGGCCAGGGCAGTTTGAGCAGCGGGG
>CAYXUZ010000136.1:0-9836 GCA_964467705.1 uncultured Ardenticatenaceae bacterium
GCTACCCCGTTTTGTGGGGCAGACCGATGAGCGGCAGTTACACGGCCGTATCCGCCATGCCCCCTCCCTCGCCACTATTGAAAAAGCATATGATGCCGCCAAACACGGCCGTTACTCCCCCCACCTCGTCCTGGACATGCACATTCCCACCCTCACCGACCCCACCCTGGCCCCCCCCGGCAAACACATCCTCTCCATCACCATCCGCTACGCGCCTTACTGCCTGACGGAAGGCAGTTGGGAAAGCGAACGAGAGGGATTGGTCACGGCCGTCCACAACACCCTCATCCCCCTGCTCGCCCCGGCGTCTTCGCCACCCTCACCCCCTCACCCCCTCACCCTGTCACCTTGTCACCTCATCACCCCCGCCGACTACGAATGCCAATACAGCCTGCCCGAAGGCAGCATCTTCCACGGCCAGATGAGCCTGGATCAACTGCTGGTGATGCGCCCGGTAGCCGGTTGGGGCCAATACCGCACCCCCATCGAAAACCTCTACCTCTGCGGCGCGGGCGCGCACCCCGGCGGCGGCGTTACCGGCGCACCAGGTTACAATGCGGCCCAAGCCGTGCTAAATGTCCGCACATGAGCGCCTCATTCAACAAAGTAACTGAATAGAGACATCCGATTTCTCCAAGAAATCGGATGTCAACGTGTCCCCCCTTTTCCTTCCAGCCCATTGGCGGTTGCACGGCCGTGTTATGATGAAATAGACGGGTTTCGGACGATGACCGGACGGCCGTTATTTATTATCTGGCCCTGCGTCATTAAAACGTGACTGCTCATCACCTGTCCATTCTTTGCATCGTTCATCGTCAGGGATCAGCAGTTACAAAAGGATGGTTCAAATGAAAGTGAGACCGTTTATTTCCATAGTTTTGTTTACGGCCGTGCTGCTGCTGGTAGCCGCGCACGTATCGGCCAAAACAACCGCAGACGAACAGGTAGTGGCAGGTGGTGAAACACCCGTCACCCTGGTCGCCGAAAACGTGGCCGAAAGCACCGTGCAAAATGCCAAAGTGTGGTGGTGGTATACACTTAGCTGCGCCCCCACAAGTGCCGAAGGTGGCGCGTGGCGGCTGGAAGAAATTGCCCGCATTGCCACCACTGGCGGCATCACCCGCACCGTGTTTGTGCACGACGAACCCAGCCCCTACTGTGGTGATTGGAGCCCCGAGCTGCTCTCCAACGTCGCTGCCGATGACGATTATCTCTACTGGATGAGCAATGTCGAAAACGGGTTAGTCAGGCTCTCGGTGGAAGCGAATGTGGGCGATGCGGCCGAACTGCTCTACAGCGAGCAAGCCCTGGCCGATGAGATTGAAGAACGTGGCAATTACGTCTATCTGATGGATGACGCCTACGGCATTATTCGTGTCAACAAAACAACCGGCGCAGACACAACCATCGTCACGGCCGTGCAGCTTGGCGGTTCTTCTCGTGACCTGCAAGTCACCGACGAATACGTCTTCTGGAACCAGGGCGGCTTCCTCAAAATCGCCTCCAACAGCGGCGCCGGCGGTGACGGCATCACCACCGGCGTTACCGGTTACATCGCCGAAAACAGTCTGTGCCCACCCGGTGGCCCCTGCCCCACCACTGAATACGTCTTCGTCGCTCAGGGTGAACAAATCCGTCGCTACAACGTAGACACACAAACGTTTGGCTCCGTCATCTATGACAGCCCCGTGACCGGTGCTTCCGTCGTGGAAATGACAGTGGACAGCAACCGCATATACTTTTACGAGCAGCGCGAAGCTGGCTGCAACCCATTCTGTGTGTACAACTACGGTCTATATCGCATCAACCGCACGGCCGTTAACGGTACACCGGATCTCCTTTACTTCATCAGCGACAACCTCTTCGGTAACGATGTATTCGACCTCACCCTCGGCGGCCCCGACAACAACTACCTCTTCTGGCATGACGGCGGCGCTCTCAAACGGCTGCCCCGTGACGCCGCCGCCATCCCCTCCATTGACATCGCCATCACCGATGTCGAAGTCACCCAATCCATCCAGGACCTTAACGACTCCATCCAACTCATACGTGATAAACGCACCGGCGTGCGCGTCCACGTAGACGCCGTCGGCCAAAATGTACCCGGCGTCAGCGCCCGCCTCTACCGCATCAACAGCGTCGGCACCATCCTCGACGGCCCCATCTACCCCAACAGCGGCACCCATCATCTCACCGTCCCCAACACCCCCGACCGGGCTAACTTCAACCACGCCTTTTACTTTGAACTGCCCAACGACTGGATAGATGGCACCAACGTCCGCCTGCGCGCTGAAGTCAACTACACCCAGATTCCCCCCGAACCCACCTTCACCAACAACAACGTGAACACCCCCATCTACACCTTCCGCGACTCGCCCACCCTGCGCACCCACCTGCTCGTGTGGGGTTACACCGTAGACGGCGATTATTACCAGCCCGGCACCTGGCAAGACGTGAACCAGGCGCGATCCTGGATTCGCCGCACCTACCCTCTGGCCAGTACCCCTGGCGGTTATGAATCCCCCGATCCCGGCTTCCGCCTGAAAGTACGCACCATCAACGACCCCAACCTGGGCGACCATGTACTGCGCACCTCCGACTTCTGCCTGGACATTCCCGCCGAAGACCGCGAATTTTGCGCCGCCACCTACACCAATAATTGCGCCCAATGGCTGCGCGCCACCGAAGGCATTCCCAATGAAGAGATGATCTACAGCATGATTTGGGATGAGCCATCGCTGCCCTTCCCGCGCGGCTTTGCCACCGGCAACGTCTCTGCCGGACCCACGGGCACGGGCACCTGGGGTTGGGACAATGACGGCAGTTATGGTGACTGGTACATGGGGCATGAAGTGGGGCACAACGCCGGTCGTGCCCATCCGTCGCAGGGTAACTCCTGCGGCCACAGCGCCAGCGATCCCAACTTCCCCTATGCCAACGCCGCCATCGGCACGGGCAGCATGTGGGGATTTGATGTGGGCGATATTGGGCTGAACAGTGTGCTGACGCCGCGTGTGTATCCCAATAGCACCTGGCGCGATATGATGAGCTACTGTGACCGCCAATGGATCAGTGATTACACCTATGAAGGCATCTATGACTTCCTGAGCAGCCAACAACTCGCACCGGAAACGGCCGTACCGCAACCCGTCCGGGCCGGCACAGACACCATCGCCTTGTTCGGCACCATTTATGATGATTCTGACGTGGCGAACTTCCAGGTGGTGGGCTTGTGGGATAGCCCTGGCCCCTACACACCACCAATTGGCGGCGCATATCGGATGCGTTTGCTGGACAGTGGCAATAACCAACTGGCGAGTTATGACTTTGATGGCGATGCCAGCGATGCCAATCCGTCTAACCTGGGGTTTGCGGTGGTTGTGCCCTTCCCAATGACGACTACCAGCGTCGAACTGTCGCGCATCAGCGATGGACTGGTGCTGGGCACGCACCAGATCAGCGCCAACGCACCCACCATCAGCAATGTGGAATTGGTGGGGGCTACGAACCCGGTGACGGGCACGGCCACGCTACAATGGCAGGCCAGTGACGCCGACGGCGACCCGTTGATGTTTGACGTATATTACACCGATGACAACGGGGCCACATACACGGCCTATGCCCTGGCATTGACAACAACGAGCGTGCAATTGGACACGAACCAGATGGGCGGCAGCACACAGGCGCGTTTCCGGGTGACGGCTAATGATGGCACACGGCTGGCGGAAGCAGAGAGCGCCACGTTTACCATGGCGAATAAACCGCCGACGGTGGCGATTCTGACGCCGCAGGATGGGCTGGAGGTGACGTATGGCACGGCCGTGAACTTCATCGCCGAGGTAGAAGACCTGCAAGGGCACATTCCCGATAACCAGATGGGTTGGTATGTCAACGGCAACTACACCGGCGTCACCGGCCCGCACTACACTGCCTATCTGCTGCCGGTGGGGGTGAATGAGATTGAACTATTTGCCTATAACAGCGCCGTGCAAATCTCGTCCGCCAGTGTGACGGTGATTGTGAATGATGATCTGGACTACCCCGGCCCGCTGTTGGGCGTGGGGCCAGACCAAGTGGGCTGGCAGGTGGCGGCGGGCACAACAACGCCACAACAAACCACCCTGAGCATCAGCAATATCGGCACAGGTTCGCTTAACTGGACGGCCAGTGAAAACGCAACCTGGCTGACGATTAGCGCCGACAATGGCAGCACCCCGGCTACGCTGACGCTGACGGCCGATCCGACGGCTGTTCCGGGCGGTGTGCCCATGGAGACGGTGTTGACCATCAGCGGCGACAACGGCCAGACGGTGCAACTACCGGTTGGCCTGACCGTGGGTGCAAATCCAGGGTGGGTTGGGTATTCCATTTTCCTGCCTGTGATTGTGCGCTAAGTGATGCAGTCCTAGACTCACAGAGTTTTTGCAAACCCAGCGGGTCTGGAAAGTGTAAGATTTCCCTCCCTGGGGCGTTAATCAGGCAAAAGAGATTGGAGATTGGTGATGAGAGATTCACAATCTCCAATCTCTCAATCTCACATCTCAGGAAAAGTGCAGATGCTTGATAACGACCAAATCCTCATCGAACAGGCCAAACGTGATCCACAGGCGTTTGCCCGGCTGTATGACCGGTATGTAGACCGGATATACCGCTATGCTTACCGGCAGACGGGGGATGAGGCGCTGGCGCAAGACGTCACGGCCGTGACCTTTGAACGTGCCCTCCATCATCTGAAGCGGTACGAGTGGCGCGGCCAGAGTGTGCTGGCCTGGCTCTACCGCATTGCCCGCAACGAGGCCATCAGCCAGCAGCGCAAACGCAAATGGCTGACTCCCTGGCGAATGGCAGGGCAAACCGAGACGCGGGCAACGGAAACGGCCGTGCTGCACCACCAGCGCCACGAAACCCTGCACCGCGCCCTGTCCCGCCTCTCGGCCAAAGACCGCGAGATCATTAGCCTGCGCTTTTTTGAAGAACTGAGCGGTGAGGAAGTGGCCGAGGTGTTGGGCTGTTCGCCCAACACCATGTATGTCCGGCTGCACCGGGCGCTGAAGCGGCTGCAAAGCCAGCTAGAGGCGATGGGTGTGACCGGGGAGGTGAATTATGGGAACTTTTAATTCCGCAAAGGACGCAAAGGGTTTTGAAGAGGTTAAGGGGTTGGTGGAGGAGTTGGAGATGGTGGAGTCACGGCCGTATGCACCTGACGCACCAGACCCATTCAAACAAGAGTTGCGCGGACGGCTGCTGCAAGAACATGAACGGTCAGGGTTATCCTGGGCAGAAATGGGGCGGTTGTGGCGGTTTGCGGGTACGGCCGTCGCCATTGTGCTGCTCATGGTCGCAGTGGGGCTGTTTTGGGCCAGCCTATCGAATCGGAACACGGCCGTTGGCCCGGCAGCGGATACGGTGATTGTGGCGACGCGCACGGCCGTGCCGGAAGTTACACCAACGCCTGTGCCGATGTCGCAAACCTTTATGGAATCGGACGTGGTTAGCGCCAGCAACAGCCCGGCTCAAGTGGTCTTTGGTGATGGGATTCAATTGGAACAGTATGAAATTGAAGAACAGGAAAATGGATTACAGTTGAGATTGGGCTGGCAGCCGACGAATTGGCCGGAGAATGTGCAGCTTTTTGTTCACCTCCTGAACGAAAACGGCGAGTTAATCTCGCAAACAGATACACAACTGTCCAGAAGTGAGCAAGATGTTATTTTGTTGCAACCTGAACTTGACGGCCGTTACGACATCATCATTGGCCTCTACAACCCCGCCACCAGGCAGCGGCTGCCGGTAACAGCCGATAATGAGCGCATGGTGGTGGATGGGGGTACGGCCGTGTGGCTGACCGATTGGGAATTTACCAACGAAGCAACCGACCGCGTCTGGATCATCACCGCCACCCAAAAGGCACGGCCGTCGGCGAATTCTATGATTGAGCTTGACATGAATCTTGGCTACACGCTTACTTCAACAGAAGAACTCTTCTTGAAACTACATTACGCGGCGCCAGATTGGGAAACGGTGGTTGACGGCCGTGCGCCCATAGACAGCATGAGCGATTGGATTCCGCTGAACCCGAACGAAAACAATATCATCATCACTTTTACCGGCAATCCGGCGGAAATGGAACAAATTGTGGGCACAGACCGGCCCGCGCTGGTGGTGCAACTGGGGTATTTTGAAGAGGGGGTGAACGGCCGGGAACTCAAAATCCTTTTTGCTCATACCTTTGCTAACTATCCGATTGACTTGAGCAACTCAGCAGAAATTCGGCTTGATGTCTTTCCATAGCATGTTGAGCAATCTACCCTTCTCAAAGTATATTATTAGCAAGTGACAAAGTTCATTCGACTTCCAATCTCAAAATGACTTTGGTTACTTCTCTTCAAAAACTCATCGTTGACAAGAATAAAAATCTCTGTATAATCTTATTTAGTAATACTAGATTATATTATATTGGAGGTTTTTGAAATGAGTACTCGAGGTGGATTACGCTCAGGGGCAGGCCGCAAGGCAAGGAAAGGAAGTCCAATGCCCAAAACCGCTTTTACAGCATTGCCTGAAGAAATATTCTTCTACAGGCTATATTCAGGCACGTCTAATACTGTGTCTGCTGGTGTGCAGAAGGCTGTTAAAAAACTTGCGGAACTAGACAATGAAGCAAAAGAAAATTTGAAACAAGCACAGTGGATTGCAAACAAAGCTAGACAAGAATTAGAACACGAAATAACCGAGCAGGTAAATAATGAAATGATATTCAAATATGTAGATACTCATTTTGAAAGACTCCTGCAAGAATGGTTTGTAAACCATTAGTGAGAGGCCGACATGTTTGACGTAATTGCGTTTGACGCCGACGACACCTTGTGGCCGAATGAGCACCTCTACATTATAAAGCGGGATCAGTTCATTGAGATGTTACGGCCGTATGCCGACCCCGACCACATCGGCCAGACCCTCGACCAGACGGAGATCGCCAACCTGCATTATTACGGCTACGGCATCAAGTCTTTTGCGCTTTCCATGGTGGAAACGGCCGTGCATCTGACCAACGGCCGTGTCTCCGGCGAGACCATCCAGGCCATTTTGCAATTCAGCAAAGAGATGCGTGACCATCCGGTGCAGGTGTTTGAGGGGGTCACGGCCGTACTGGACCAACTGCGCCCCCACTACCGTCTCATGATCATTACCAAAGGTGATCTGTTTGAGCAGGAGTCCAAAATTGCCCGCTCCGGCATCGCCGACCGGTTCCAATACATCGAAGTCGTCAGCGAAAAAGAAGCGGAGACGTATGACGCCCTGCTGCACAAATATGGCATCGCGCCCAGCCGCTTCCTCATGGTGGGCAACTCCGTGCGCTCGGACATTTTGCCGGTGGTGGAAATTGGCGGCACGGCCGTACATATCCCCCATGCCACCACCTGGGCGCACGAAATTGTGCCCGACGCCGACCGCAGCCACTACACCGAACTGACGCACATCAACCAACTTCCCGGTTGGCTGGCAGGACGGCCGTAAGGGGAGTAGAATCCCGTTATCCGTAAGCCGTAATCCGTAAACCGACAACGGATTACGGAAAACGGATGACGGATTACAAAGATGATAGATACCGAAAATCTCACCAAAAGTTTTGATGGACACACGGCCGTAGACCGGCTTACCCTTCACATCGGCGAAGGGGAAGTTTTTGGCTTTCTGGGGCCAAACGGCGCGGGGAAAACAACGACTGTGCGGATGCTCACCTGCCTGATTGCCCCTACGCAGGGACGGGCCACTGTCTTGGGCTACGAGGTGGGCAGAGAGAGCCAATCCATCCGCCGCCATGTGGGGCTGCTCACAGAAACACCGGGTATGTATGATCGCCTCTCGGCTCACAAGAACCTGACCATATATGCCGAACTGTACGAAGTACCCGATGTGCCCGGTCAGGTGGAAAAATATCTGCGGCTGCTTGGGTTGTGGGAACGGCGGGATGATGCGGCGGGTACGTTCAGCAAAGGGATGAAACAAAAGTTAGCCATCGCCCGCGCCCTGCTGCACGAACCCAAAATCCTCTTCCTGGACGAACCAACAGCAGGACTAGACCCGGAAGCAGCCAAACTGATACGGGACTTCATTCTGGAAGTGAAGGAGCAGGGGCGCACCATTTTTCTAACCACCCATAACCTGGACGAAGCCGACCGCCTGTGTGACCGGATTGCCGTTTTCAACCAACGGCTGCGGGTGATTGATACACCTCAGGGGTTACGGCAGCAGTTGTACGGCCGTCAGGTAGTCTTCCACCTGGCCGAAGCCGCCGCCCCTTACCAACCCGCCCTGCAAAACCTGCCCTACCTCAACCGCCTGGAAGCCGTAGAGAACAAACTGGTCGTCACCCTGGACGAGCCGGAAACCCATAACCCCGAACTCATCCGCCTGCTTGTCAATGCTGGCGCCAATATCCAGTTTGTCGGCGAATTGCGCCATTCGCTAGAAGACATTTACCTGCGTCTGGTAAATGATGCCTGATTGATGAAGTTCAACTTTTCGGAAAAGTTGAACTTCTGAAAAACCATGAAAAAAATCCGCACCATCATCGGCAAAGAATGGGCTGAAGTATTCAAAAATCGGCTCGTCCTCTTCTCTGTCATCTTCCTACCACTCATTCTCACCGTCTTACCATTGGCAACCATCTGGGGAATGAGCCGCTTCCCGGCCAGCAGCGGTACCAATATGTCCGCCGAAGACCTGGAATTTTTTGGCGACCTCTGCGCGGGCCTTTCGGAAAATGACTGTATCATGGTTTATACCCTCAGCCTCTACACACTGCTCTTCATGATTCTACCGGTGATGATTCCGGTCACCATTGCCGCCTACAGCATTGTCGGCGAAAAAGCGACGCGCAGCCTGGAACCCCTGTTAGCCACACCCATCACCAACCTGGAACTGCTCACCGGTAAGGCGCTGTCGGCCATCGTTCCGGCCATTGTCGCCACCTGGCTGGCTTACCTGGTTTATGCCGTAGGCGCAGTTCTCATGTTAGGCACGGAAAAGACACTCGCTTATGTTTTTGCGCCCATCTGGGTGTTAGCCATTTTTATTGTGGGGCCATTGATGACGTTCACGGCCGTGAGCATTGCCATTATGGTCTCTGCCCGCGTCACCGACCCGCGTGTGGCCGAACAGCTTTCCGGCCTGGTGGTACTACCCATCATTTTGCTGCTGGTGGGCCAATCCGTAGGCTGGATTGTGATCAGCCAGGAAATGATCTACCTGATTGGCGTCATCGTACTCATTTTGGACATCGTTTTAGGTTTTATTACCATCAAATCATTCCAGCGCGAAACAATTTTGACGCATTGGAAATGAATGGCGGGTGGGCAGGTTGCAAGTGACCTGCCATCTGCCACTTGCAACCATGACGAACGACCCCGTCAACCTCGCCGGTCTCAAAATCGGCCATGCCACAGATGAGCAGTTTCACACCGGCTGCACCGTCTTCCTGTGTCCGCCGGAGACGGTGGGCAGCGTAGATGCACGCGGCCCCGCGCCGGGCAGCCGGGAATTGACGCTGCTGCATCTGGATAAGCCGATTCAGTTTGTCAATGCCGTGCTACTGACGGGTGGCAGTGCGTTTGGGCTGGCGGCAGCCGATGGTGTGATGCACTACCTGGGTGAACGAAACATCGGCCATTGGACCCCCATCCGTCCTATTCCCATTGTCCCGGCGGCCGTTGTGTATGATCTGTTTTTCAGCGGCGGGCAACGGCTGCCAGACGCCGAGATGGGGTACGCCGCCTGCCTGAATGCACGGGAGCAAGATATTGCCCAGGGCAACGTGGGCGCAGGCGCAGGCG
>CAYXUZ010000136.1:9895-17927 GCA_964467705.1 uncultured Ardenticatenaceae bacterium
ACGGTAGGCAAGTGGGGTGGCCGCGACGGGTTTATGAAAGGGGGTTTTGGGCTGGCCTGTGTAGAACAGGAAGGCGTAATTGTTGGGGCCGCGGCCGTTGTCAATGCGGTGGGTGATGTGGTCAACGAGGATGGAACGGTGTTGGCCGGAGCGCGAAAAGCGGACGGCGGTTGGCTGGTCACTGACATGCCATTTCGTCCTTTTGCGGCCCGGCCTCCGGCACAATTAACGAATACGACGCTGGTGGTGGTGTGGACCAATGCCCAGCTGACAAAGGTGGAAGCGAACCGGCTGGCGCAGCGGGCACATGATGGGCTGGCGATTGCCATTCGTCCTGTGCATACCACCCACGATGGCGATACCGCCTTTGCGCTGGCCACGGGGCAGATGGAGACACATTTTGATCTGGTGGCGAACACGGCCATACACGTCGTCACCGAAGCCATCCGCAATAGCGTCCGGTTTGCCTGGTCGGTTGGGGCCATACCAGGTCTGGCGGCGTAAACTATTTTCCTGTAGACGGCCGTGACCACCCGTCATACAATGCGCCCATGAGTACCACTGTTTTGCAGCACGGCCGTGTCACCTGGACAAACATCGTCAAACCGACTCCGGCCGACATAGACCAGTTACAAGCCACCTATCCCCACATCCATCCCCTGAATCTCCGTGACTTCGGCAACGACCTGGAATTCCCCAAAATAGACCATCACGATGATTACCTGTTTTTGGTTGTGCAATTACCTCGATGGGATGCCCAACAGAAAATCTCCCACCCCAGCGAAGTAGATATTCTCATCAGTCGCGGCATCCTTGTCACTTCCCACGCCGGTAATCTGAAACCACTTAATGAACTATTTGCCCGCGCCCAGACAGATGAAGCCACACGAGAAGAGTTGATGGGTTGTGGGGCCAGTCCGCTGCTTTATGAAATTTTGCATGAGTTGATTGATTACTGCTTCCCTATCCTGGACAAAGTGAACCAGAACATTCGCCACATTGAAGACCATCTCTTCCAGGTAGACACCGAACATATCTTGCAAGATGTGGCCATCGTTCGCCGCGATGTCATTGCCCTGCGCCACATTTTACGGCCGCAGTACGACATTGTTCATACCCTGGAACAAGGCAACTGGCCCTTCATCCATGACGACCTGACACTTTATTGGAGTAACCTGGGCGACCACCTGGCGCAGTTAAAAGCGATGCTGGATGAACATATGGACGTGATCAATGGCCTGTCTGACACATTGGACACGCTGGCTTCCCATCGCATTGATGGCGTAGTGCGCATCCTGACTCTCATCACCATCCTTACAGCTCCCCTCACCTTACTGGCCACCGTCTTTGGTATCAATGTAGACTTGCTGCCACAACAACACCATCCCATACTTTTTCTATCAGTCAATGTCATTGGGGTCATACTCACGCTCATGCTATTACGCTATCTGAAGCGAAAACATTGGCTATAAGGTTACACTCTTGACCAAAAAGCCCGGCCTTGTACGAGGCCGGGCTTTTTTGATGGGCTTACAACAAAACATCCGATTTCTCAAAGAAATCGGATGTTTGCATTTATCAAGTTAACGGCGGCGGGGACCACCACGATCACCGCCACGTCCCCGGTCGCCACCGCGGTCGCCACCACGACGGTCGCCGCCTCGGTCGCCACCGCGCCGGTCGCCAGACGGTTTGGGGCGGTCTTCGGCGCGTGCCTGATCCAATGACCATCCTTCCAGCACCGCTTTGCGCGACAAACGATATTTGCCTTCTGGGCTGCGGTCAATAATCATCACCATCACCTCATCCCCCATCTGCACAGCATCTTCTACCTTGCGCAAATGCTCTGAAGAAAGCTGTGAGATATGCACCATGCCATCTGTCCCCGGCAAAAATTCCACAAACGCGCCAAAGTCGGTGATGCGCACCACTTTACCGCTGACAATCTCACCCAATTCTGGTTCGTGCGTCATGGCGGCAATGCGTTTGACCGCCTGTTCCGCCAAAGCCCCGTCCACCCCGGCCACAAAGATGGTGCCATCTTCTTGAATGTCAATGGAGACAGAGAAATCTTCTTCCAGACCACGAATGTTCGCGCCACCTTTGCCGATGACTGCGCCAATTTTGTCAGGGTCAATTTTGACGGTGAGCATACGCGGCGCATGAGGACTGAGTTCTTCACGCGGCGCAGAAATGGTTTGCAACATGTGTTCAAGGATTTGCAGCCGTCCCAAGCGCGCCTGTTCCAACGCCTGCGTCATAATATCCATCGTCAAACCAGAAATTTTGATGTCCATTTGCAGCGCCGTGATGCCTTCGCTGGTACCGGCAACTTTGAAGTCCATATCACCCAGGTGATCTTCAATACCTTGAATATCAGTGAGAACGGCGAATTTTTCGCCATCGCTAATGAGACCCATGGCCACGCCGGCCACCGGCCGTTTGATGGGCACACCACAATCCATCAACGCCAGGCTGGAGGCGCAGACGCTGGCCTGGCTGGTGCTGCCGTTAGAAGACAACACTTCCGACACTACACGAATGGTGTAGGGGAATTCATCTTCCGGGGGGATCATGGGGCGTAGGGCGGCTTCGGCCAGTGCGCCATGCCCGATTTCACGCCGTTTGGGGCCGCGCAGGGGCCAGGTTTCGCCGGTGGAGAAGGGTGGAAAGTTGTAATGGTGCATGTAACGGCGCGTTTCTTCGGGCGTGAGGCCATCCAACTTTTGCGCATCGCGGGGCGTACCAAGAGCGGCTATGCTTAGAACCTGTGTCTCGCCGCGTTGGAAGAGGCCGGAACCGTGGGCACGGGGGCTGAGGCCAATTTTGGAAAAGAGTGGGCGGATAGTGGTCAGGTCACGGCCGTCAGGACGAATCCCTTCATACAAAATTCGGCTGCGTACCACTTTTTTCTGAATGTCTGTGATCACTTCACGCACCTGCACCGGATTTACTTCTGGGTCGGCTTCCATGAAATCATTGACAATTTCATCCCGCAAATCGCCCATTTCATCGTTGCGCTCGTGGCGATCAGTATTATCAGCCATGATGTCGGCGACACGACTACCCACCTTACTTTTCACAGCTTCCTGAAGATCGGCTGCCACTTCATAAATGACGACCGATGATTTTTCTTTGCCTACGGCCGTGCGCATCTCTTCCTGCATCTGAATAAATGATTGCACAGCCTGATGCCCAAAGGCGAGTGCCTCCAGCAACAATGCTTCGGTCACTTCATTAGCGCCCGCTTCCACCATAATGATAGCGTCACGCGAAGCTGCCATGCGCAAATCCAGTGTGCTGTCCGCCATTTCCTGAATAGTAGGGTTAGCCACTAACTGTCTGTTAACGTAGCCTACGCGCACACCTCCAATCGGCCCATTCCAGGGAATATCCGAAATGTGTAAGGCCACACTGGCGGCATTGATGGACATGATGTCCAGATAATGCACATTATCTGAGGAAAGAGTGGTGGTGATGACCTGCACTTCATTGCGCATACCATCGGGGAACAACGGCCGTAACGGTCGATCCGTCAGCCGCGAAATGAGTACCGCCTCCGTGGTCGGTTTCCCTTCCCGGCGGAAAAAACTGCCTGGAATCCGGCCAGCTGCATACATTTTCTCTTCAAAATCCACACTCAGCGGAAAAAAGTCCAGCCCTTCCCGTACAAATTTTGACATTGTAGCGGTTGCCAACAACACTGAATCCCCAACACGCAACGTTACCGACCCACCGGCCTGTTCTGCCAGTAAACCAGTCGCCACAATCAGCTCTTCATTGCCAATACGAGCTGTAAAAACAGATTCTGTTTTCATTTCTTATCTAATTCCTTTTGAATTTAGCTGTCACACGAGCCTGACCGCGCTGCCAGGTAAAACGCCAAAACGCCTGAATTTACCCATCAGGCAGCAGGAACATCTCAGTTAGACAATATGGTGTTGGCAATTGGGGTTTTAGGGACTGGGGATTGGCTCATACCGGGCCGATATGGGGCAATACCCAATTCCTAAACCGCTCGCCCATGCCAACAAAACTTATAAAAAATAAGGGGCGACCTCGATGCGCCCCTTGATATAAAACAATCCTTACCGGCGCAACCCCAACCGGTCAATGACTGCACGATAACGATCCGGGTGATTCTTGCGCAAATAAGCCAACATCCGTCGCCGTTTACCTACCAGTCGCAACAAACCACGCCGTGAGCTTTCATCATGCCGATGTTCACGTAAATGGGTTTGTAACTGCTCAATGCGGGCGCTAAATAAGGCGATTTGTACCTCCGGTGACCCGGTGTCACCTTCATGTTGCGCAAATGATTGTAAAACTTCGGCTTTCGCAGTAGGTTCTAAAGACATAGTTTCCTCCAGTTTGGTTTTCAATTTAGCCAGACTATCGTCGTGCCGAATAACGTCGCACAGCCAAGCCAGCGGCAAATTATAACCCCGCTGCTCTATATCTCCAAATGGGTCATCGTCTTCTCATTCGACGCCATCGGCGGCCGCTGTTATAATGTTGGCTTGTTTGTTAGGTGAAACTGAATTTCAACTTTGCTTGTGAGGATGTAAACAATGACTCTTTCAGGATTAGCGCCCTATCTGGGCATCATAGAAATCATTCTGGCAGTCGCCATGACTGTTTTAGTTTTGATGCAAACAAAAGGATCTGACCTGGGTGGTTTTTTAGGGGGAAGCGGTGATAGTGGTGGGAGCTTTCGCACCCGCAGAGGCATCGAAGCCACCATGCATCGAATTACCATTGTCTGCGCCGTGCTTTTTTTCATCAACACGATTTTATCGTTTTTGGCGTGGGGTTAGCGTGAATCGTGATGTGTGAATTGCAACACATCACTAATTCCACTATATGAAATTGCATCTGCGCTGGCAGATTCTCCTGGCAGTTTTGGGCCTGCTGCTGGTGCTTTCAATCCTCTCTTTTCAGGTACAAACGGCCGCCCTTTGCACTACCCGTGTTCCAACCAGCGGTGGTGTATTTACCGAAGGTGTTTTGGGCGCACCCCAATACCTGAATCCCTTACTTAGTGATCCAAACCCCGTTGATCGGGAATTGGTGAGCCTATTATTTGATGGGCTAACACGGGTGGATGCCAACGGCCGTATCCAACCCTCTCTGGCGGAAAGCTGGACAGTGAGTGAAGACGGCCGTACCCTGCAATTTACCTTGCGTGATGACGCCTTCTGGCATGACGGCACGGCCGTCACTGCTGGTGATGTCGTCTTTACCTATACCCTCTTACAACAAGAGGATTTTCCCGGCTCACCCACACTCCAGGCACTCTGGCAATCTGTGACTATCCACCAGATTGATGAACAAACCGTTGAATTTGTATTGGCTGAACCGTATTCACCATTTTTGGAAGCAACTACGCGCGGCATCCTGCCCGCGCATATCCTGGCGGGAACACCTGTCTCGGCTCTGTTAGAACATTTCTTTAACCAGGCCCCCATTGGCACAGGCCCCTGGCAGGTTCAACCCGGCCAAAATTGGACCACATCCAATCGTCTGCAACTCACACCAAACCCAATGGATTGGCGTGAGGGCACCTCCATTCCCACACTAGAATTTCGTTTCTTCCCGGACGAAACCAGCCTGCTCACAGCGTTAACAAATGGAGAAGTAACAGCCGTTAGCCATGTGACTCCCACTATGCTGCCAGCAACGGCCGTGCTGCCAGATGTGCGTCTATTCACGGCCGTTGCCCCGCGCTACACCGAACTCTTGTTTAATCAGGCCGACAACGCGACAACATCCAATCTGGAAGTACGTCAGGCGCTTGCTTATGCTCTTGACCGACAGGTATTGGTGGATACCGTCCTATCTGGACAGGGTATTCCTTTTGAAGGCCCCTACCTGCCATCATCTTGGGCCTATAATCCCTCGCAGTTAACCGCTTACCATTACGACCCTATTACCGCCACCACCCGGCTAGATGCCGCTGGTTGGACATTATCCGAAGGACAAACCATCCGTCAGAACGGGGAAACCCCTCTTACTATCCGGCTGCTGACTGTAGATGCTGAACCATACTTATCATTAGCAGCAGCAATCCAGGAACAGTGGACGGCCGTTCATGTTAACACCATTATCTCCCCCACAACCTCGCTGCGAAATGCACTGGCGACAGGGCAATTTGATGCCGCTTTGTTAGACATTACGCCAACGGCCGACCCAGACCTCTATGATTTCTGGAGCCAGGAAGCCATGGTGCGCGGTCAGAACTATGCCCAATGGAATAATCGTCGGGCCAGCGAAGCATTAGAAAGCGCCCGGCAGGTGTGGAATGAAGTAGAGCGACGGCCGTATTACGACTCCTTTCTCCGCTTATTCGATAGCACTCTCCCTGCTCTCACCCTTTTCCAACATACCAACACTTACGCCCTCAGCCATAGCGTCAATAACGCCGAAATTGGCTACCTTTTTTCACCCCGCGACCGTTATACCACCTTTGCCAACTGGTTCTTGCTTTACCGCGATGTAACTGTCAGTTGCCCGGCAACACCAGAACCAGACACCCCCTGATCTTCAAAACCAAAGCCAATCAACTGGCCTCTTTGGGCTGGCATCAGCATCACTATCTAGGCGTTCATATAGGACTTATTTACTATAGATAACCTTCGTGCTATACTGCCCCCGACTTTGCCGCAGTATGTCGGGGCGTATATACAAACAACTTTCCTGACAAACTTGTGTCACACAACCCCAGGTTCGCCCCAAAAATCACAACCTGAGTGGAGGTATTATGACATTCGTAAATGAAGTTCGGGGCACAATGCATTTTTTACAACAAGAGAATAGTCGCTTATCAGAAGAAAACGAACATTTACAAAGTGAAGTGGTGCGGTTGCGCCTGATTTTGCGCAATTTAGGAGCATTGCAGGAAATCTCGACCCATATCAACGCCCGCACCGACGTCATGCAGCTTCTTGACCGAATCCTACAATCTGCTCTGGAAAGCATCGGCGCGGAAGATGGCTCACTACTGCTTTTGGATCCGGAAACAAACGAATTGGTGTTTGTCGTCGTGCGTGGCGCGGTGCGCGAGCGTCTGACCGGCCATCGCATTCCCTCCGGTGAGGGCATTGCCGGCTATGTGGCTCAATCACGCCTACCGATCATTATTGCCAATGCCCAACTTGATCAACGTTTTTCACCACGTATAGACCTGGCCTTCAACTTCAAAACACGTTCTGTCCTGGCGGCGCCAATCATTCATGATACCGAGTTGAAGGGAGTCATTCAGGTTCTCAACAAACACAATCGTCAGGAATTTAACGAAACCGACATGATGATCCTGAATATCGTCGCCCAACTGGCTGGTGATGCCATAGCGCGTGCCGAACTTTTTAGTGAAGAATCTGAATCTTAAAGAGGCGTGATCATAGGTTGCCAAGTATTTACTCTCCAATTCTTAAGACTGGGCAACCTGCGTTCGTCGGATGATCTCGCGCTATCACGTTTCCCGGCACGTGACGCACGGCCGGCAAAACAGCCAATTCACCTTTAGCCGAAATCCTCTCAACAACGTCCCTACCAAATTGTATAATACGGCCGTATTATGCACACCACCACCGTTCAAGCCATTTTGAACAAACAAATTGACAGCACTCTCGGCCATGTCCTTTACGCGGTACGGGATGAGCAGCTTGTCTTTTATATCGGCCAATCCAAACGGGATGTGGTGACCCGCTTTGGGGAACATGTGCAGAGGCCCTCACGCCTAGGACAGTTGATTGAACTGAACCAACCCCAATCGTTGGCCTGGGCGGTAGATTTTTATTCACTGGCCGATTGCCGTCCGTTTGTGGCCCAAAAGAGCCTGTTTTCTATGCAGGCATGGGAGCAGTTTGACATGGATATGGCCGAGCAGGGGATGATTGCCGCTTTAAGACCAGTTCTCAACCGGGACTTTAATCCCCTACCAACCCCACTGCCACTACATTACCGGGGACAGCATCTCACCGAACAGCCTGTGCCAAAAACAACGGCCGTATCCCGCATCTGGCTCAACCGG
>CAYXUZ010000137.1:0-10777 GCA_964467705.1 uncultured Ardenticatenaceae bacterium
TCACTGACGCCGCACATCTCCTACGGACACGATATTGAAGCAAGCTGGCTGCTGGTGGAAGCGGCGGAAGCGTTGGAAGATGAGGCGTTGTTGGCAGAGGTCACGGCCGTAGCCAGCCACATCGCCCGCGTCACCTTGCAAGAAGGTGTGGATGCTAACGGCGGCATCTTCAATGAAGGCGACCCTAACGGCGTTTGTGACCGCAGCAAAGAATGGTGGCCACAAGCCGAGGGCATGATCGGCTTTTTCCAGGCATATCAACTCACCGGCGACGAACGATTTTTCCAGGCATCGTTGAATTGCTGGCGTTTTGTGCAGCAGGTGTTCATTGACCGGCAGGGCGGCGACTGGTTTGCCCACGTCAGCGCGGACAACAGACCCGCCCCCCGTGACAAAGCCGGTATCTGGAAAACGCCCTACCACAACGGCCGTGCCTGTCTGGAATTGATAAAACGTGTTTTAGTGCCAGGTATCAGGTGTCAAGTGCATGACACCTGACACCTGGCACCTGACACTTTTTAGGAGAATTATGACCTACCAACCAACTGAAACGCGTTATGACAAGATGCAATACAAACGGTGCGGCCGTAGTGGGCTGAAACTGCCGCTCATCTCGTTGGGACTGTGGCACAATTTTGGCGGGGTAGATACGCAGGCCAACGGCCGTGCCATGCTCCGCCGCGCCTTCGATCTGGGCATCACCCACTTCGACCTGGCAAACAACTACGGCCCGCCGCCCGGCTCGGCCGAAGAAATGTTCGGCCACATCATGCGGCAGGATTTAGCCCCTTATCGGGACGAACTCATCATCTCCACTAAAGCGGGTTACGACATGTGGCCCGGCCCTTACGGCGAATGGGGGTCACGTAAATATCTCATTGCCAGCCTGGACCAAAGCCTGAAACGCATGGGGCTGGAATACGTGGACATCTTCTACAGCCACCGCTTTGACCCGGACACACCGCTGGAAGAGACAATGGGCGCACTCGATTTTGCCGTGCGCAGCGGCCGTGCCCTCTACGTGGGTATCTCCTCCTACAACAGCGAACAGACCCGCCGCGCCGCCCACATCCTGCGCGAATTGGGCACCCCCTGCCTCATCCACCAGCCTTCCTACAGCCTGTTTAACCGTTGGGTAGAAGCCGACGGCCTGCTGGACACCCTGGCCGATGAAGGCATTGGTTGCATCGTTTTTTCTTCGTTGGCGCAGGGTTTATTGACGGACAAATATCTGCACGGCATCCCGCAAGATTCGCGGGTGAAACGTTCCGGCGTCTTCCTGAACGAAAGCCACATCACCCCCGAAAAGGTGGACAAAGTCCGCCGCCTGAACGAAATGGCCCAATCACGTGGGCAGACGATGGCCCAGTTGGCGGTGGCCTGGGTGCTGCGGCAGACGGCCGTGACCTCCGCCCTGCTCGGCGCCAGCCACCCCGAACAGATTGACGATATTGTCGGCGTGATGAACCGTCTCTCGTTCACGTCTGACGAATTGCAGCAGATAGAAGATATATTGCGGAACTAAACCTGACAGGTCTCAGAAGACCTATCAGGTTTTAGACCGCCAATGAGGTCAATATGGACAGAGAACCAGGATTGGACAGTGCGTTGGTGCAGGAATTTGTGGGCAATGCGCATGGCGACTTGAATCGGGTGCAAGAACTTTTGCAGCAAGAGCCATCGCTGGTGAATGCCTGTTGGGATTGGGGTGGCGGCGATTGGGAAACGGGGTTAGGCGCGGCGGCGCACATGGGCCGCCGTGATATTGCCGAATTTTTGCTGGCAAACGGGGCGCGGCTGGACATTTTTGCCGCCGCCATGTTGGGCCAACTGGACATCGTGAAAGCGATGCTGGCAGTTTACCCGACGATGAAAAACGCGCCAGGGCCACACGGCATTCCCTTGATTGCTCATGCCAAAGCGGGTGGGGAGGGGGCGACGGCCGTGTTCACCTACCTGGAATCACTCTAAAAGGGAACCACATGGCACGATACGGCTTCAACTTTCAATGGATGTTTTGGTGGGAAGAGGGCAAACAACCGGCCCCACCCGATGAACGCGCTCTGGACTTTTTAGTCGAGTACGGCTTTGATTTTGTGCGTATTCCCGCCAGTTATTGGTTCTGGACGCGCAACTTCGACTATTTTCACCCCGATGAGGCGGTGCTGGCGCTGATTGACCGTTACCTGGCCGCCTGCCAGGTACGCGGGCTGCACATGAGCCTGAACCTGCACCGTGCCCCCGGTTACTGCATCAACGATAATCATTTGGAGAAACATAACCTGTGGCTGGATGCCATTGCCCAGGATGCCTTTGTGTTTCAATGGGAACTGTTTGCGCGGCGTTACCAGGGCATTACCAACGATTTGCTGAGTTTTGACCTGGTGAATGAGCCGCCCAATCCCGGTCAGTATGGCATGACGCGAGAGAACCATGCCGCGCTGGTGCGGCGCACGGTGGCGGCCATTCGCGCCATTGATCCGGCGCGTGAGATTGTGATTGATGGCCTGGGTGGCGGGCATATTGCCATGCCGGAACTGGCTGATGCGGGTGTGGTTCACAGCGGACGGGGCTATCAGCCGATGCCCGTCAGCCATTATCAGGCCAGTTGGTGGTCGGAGCACGTGCTGGTGGCGGAACCGCCCATTTATCCAGGCACGAAGTGGGCGGGGCTGACGTGGGATAAGGCGACGCTGCGTGACTTTTACCAGCCCTGGCGGGAGGTGCAGGCGTTGGGCGCACCGGTGCATATTGGGGAGTTTGGCTGTTATAACCAGACGCCAAACGCGGTGGCGCTGGCCTGGTTTGCCGATTTGCTGTCACTGTTTCACGAGTTTGGCTGGGGATACAGTTTGTGGGAGTTTGCCGGGCCGTTTGGTATTGTGGGTCACGGCCGTGACCATACCCATTACGAAACGATACACGGCTTTTCAGTTGACCGGGCGCTGCTGGATTTGTTATTGGCGCATCGGGTACAGGAATAGGAAACTGAGAGATTGGGAGATTAGAGGGTCTCCCAATCTCTTCCTCGTCAATCATACGGGTAAATAATCCGGCCACAACTGCCACAGTAGGCCTTTTTCCCTTCTCTGGCCTGTTTGATGTAGTTGGCGGAGACTGTCATGCGGCAGCCCAGGCACATATCTACCCGGATGCGGGTCACGGCCGTGCCCCCCTTCTTTTTCGCCAACTGTTCATACTCCTTCAATGAGGCCGCATCTATGACACTGGCCTGCTCCTGCCGCCGTTGCAGCAGCCGATTCAGCCGCACCGCCAGTTCCGTCTTTTCCTTTTCCAAATCTACTGACTCTTTTTGCCACCGTTCTTCCACTTTGGCGGCGGCAGCGGCCGCCTCGTCCTTCTCAGCTTCCGCCTCTTCCAGCAGCAGCATCAGTTCCAGCATCTCATCTTCCAGCCCGGCGGCGCGCTGGTTGAGCGATTCAATTTCGTGCTGCAAATCGGTCATCTCTTTGGTGTTGACCACTTTGCCGGAGTAAAGGCGGGTTTCAGAGCTCTTGGCCTTGGTGCGCAGGCTTTGTAGTTCCAGGTTGAGCGTGTTGCGTTGGCTTTGCAGGGTGTTGAGATTGGTCACGGCCGTGTCCAAATCCGCTCTGGCCTTAAGTAACCAGGGAGGGCCTTTCAACGTTTGCAGCACTTCGCCGAGCCGCTGCTTTTTGTCTCGTATTTCCAGGTCGGTTTCTTGCAGTTGATACAGTTGGTGTACTTGGGTCATGGCCTGCCTTATTGGGTGTAGATTTGTGGAGTGGGGCGATTGTAACACAACAAAGGGGTTGACAAAAAGGCGGGGATCGTTTACCATGTATGCACATTACCCGATTTACTGCATAACTCGCAAAATAGGGTAGAGCAAACAAAAGGATATGGAAAATGCCTGCTACTGATTTAGCCAACCCCTTGACCCAAACGGCCGTCCGCGTCACAGTCGAACCAGCCCATACGATGCTCAACAGCCTGGTACTACTCAACCGGCGCGAAAAGATGCCGGGGGTGCATGAATGGGTGGAACGCACGGCCGTTTCCCTGACGCCGGAACAGCGCCATACCAACATGCTCGTTATGGAGGGCTTTTTCTATGCCGTCTCACCCCACCGTAGCTGGTCCAGTTTTCCGGCTTACCTGGATTACATGGAACAGGAAGACCCTCTGGTGCTGCGCCAACGCCTTTTCGGCACCTATGAGCAAATGAAGCCATCTTTAGAACTGACTGGGCAACCTTTCAACATGGAAGCCACACTGGCGACGGTCGGCAGCTATCTCGATTATCTCTATGCCCGCTTCCCGGAAGATCACGTCCATGTGCAAATCGAGACGGAGGCGTACCATTTGCTGCAAAACCCGCCAGAGATGCAGGCAATGCTCGTCGGCCATTTGCGGCAAATGTGGTATCTGGTGTTGCAAGAGGAGTGGGAACGGACACGGCCGTTGCTGCAAAGCAGCGCCCAGGCCTTCAGCCAGCTTGATTTCAGCGGTATGACCGCGCTGGAAGCAGCCCAGACCATTGTTGGCACCGACATTCCTGAATGGTGGCACAAGTACACCGATCGGGGCAGCTACTCGCAGTTTATCTTTGTGCCCTCACCGCACATTGGGCCATATGTCAGCACTTTTGCCGCCGACAGCACCCTTTGGCTCTTGTTTGGGGCGCGGCTGCCGCAAGGCTCGACGGTGGAGGCGCCTGACCTGAGCCGCTCGGAACTGCTAGTACGCCTGAGTGCCCTGGCCGATGATACGCGGCTGCGCATTCTTCAACTGCTCAAAGAAGAAGGCGAACTCTGTTCCCAGGATGTGCAGCAGCGTTTGGAACTAAGCCAATCGGCCGGCTCCCGCCATATGCAGCAGTTGAGCGCCACCGGCTATGTACGTGAGCGCCGCGTAGAAGGGCAAAAATGTTACAGTTTGAACGAGGAACGGATTGAAGACACATTGTTGGCGTTATCCCGCTTTTTGAAGGGGTAACATCCAAAGGAGTAGAGATCATGAATCTCCCCCATGCCGAAATGTTGAATGAACTACATCACCGCCGTATCAAAGAGGCAACGGCCGTAGACCCCCTGCCCACACCTCATACCCAACCATCCCATTGGGTTGGTCGGTTGGCTGAAGGGGTGCAAGTTGTCGGCCGTTTGCGCCAGGTGCGTGTGCAGGTGACGTTTGAATTGGCTGAACCTTGCCCCGAAGGGTAATGGTTCCTGATATGACGTGGCTGCCCTCGTTGGCAGCCGCGTATCCCCAAAAGGAGAAAATATGATTGAAGTTATATGGCCCAGTGTACAAGAGGCATTTCAGGCGATTGGCCCGCACTATCAGCCGCAGACCGGCCCGTTTGTCACCGAGGCGGGATACCAGGACGGAGACTGGTTTATTTCCTTCGTTGCCTATGGGTTGGACCCGGAACCGCTCACGGCCGTAGCCCTGCAAAAAAATATCTTCGTCTATTCCCATCTGGATCGGGTGCGGCAGTTGTTAGCCGGAGCTGCCGAACGCGGTTTTATCGCCGAGACCCAGGCCGGGCAGTACACCCTCACCGCCCACGGGCGGGAGGGTATGGACAGATTCTTTGAGATTGCCTGGGATACGATTGCCGAACTGTTGCCCATTCCCGAAACAGAGATGGAACGGTTGGCACGTCTGCTTTACCGGGTGGTCGCCGCCACCGAGACGGCCGCTGAACCGGCCGTAAAAACCAACCTCAAAGTCAGCCGCCGCACCGACCCGGGCCTGGATGCACCGGAAATGGTGCGCATAGATCAATATCTGACCGACCTGCTACGTTACCGTGATGACGCCCATATTGCCGTCTGGTCGGCGCATGGCGTCAGCGGGCCGGCCTGGGAAGCGTTCACCACCATCTGGCGCGGTGATGTGCAGACAACGGCCGAACTGGTGGAAAAATTGCCGAATCGTGGGCACGCGGCCGTAGCCTATGATGAAGCCCTGGCAACCCTGGTGCAAAAGGGGTGGCTAACGGTGCAAGACGGTGGGTATACGGTCACGGCCGTTGGTCAACAATTGCGTGATGCGGCCGAAGCGGAAACCGAAGAGAATTTCAACGTCGGTTTATGGGCGCTCGACGCGGCCGAAATTAAAACATTGCGCTCCCTGCTGGTTCAATTCAAAGAAGGATTGATCATTCCTGAGCCAGCCCTCGTATAACTAAACAACCCTTCTTCCTCTTCCTCTACCATTTTTTTGACGATGACAAACGGCCGTCTCCCAGACGGCCGTTTGTCGTTTTAGCCAATAGACAGCCGATCCCATGACATCCATCACTGTAGTTTGTGGTCGCCTTTCTCTTATGCTTTGCCCAACTTTAAATTCAATTAAGGAGAAGGCACGTGAAACGTTCGTTATTCGTTTTGATTCTAATCTGGCTGGTGTGGGGCGCAACGGCCTGTACACCGGCAGCAGCCCCATCATCGGTGGCCGAAAATGCCCCAACGATCATTACCGTTTACAAGTCACCAACTTGCGGTTGTTGTGATGGTTGGATTGAGTACATGGAAAAACACGGCTACCGGGTGCGCGTGGAGGAAATTACGGATGTCACGTCAATCAAGAACCGATACCAGATTCCGGTGGCGTTACAATCTTGCCATACTTCGCTGGTAGGTGGTTATGTGGTGGAGGGGCATGTGCCGGTGGAAGCGTTAGAGCAGTTGTTGGCGGAACGGCCGTCGGTCAAAGGTATTGCCGTTCCCGGAATGCCCATTGGCGCGCCGGGCATGGAACAACCCGGCACGGCCCCCCAGCCCTATGATGTGATGTCGTTTGATGAGGCGGGGAACACGGCCGTCTTCAGCAGCCATTGATATTACCCATTGCCCATTTTGGCAACGATGTTGGCAATCCGCCGCTCACGGGTTTCCTGGGCTTTGGCGGATTCCACCTGCCGCACGTATTCCTTGCGCATGGTGTAGGAGAGGGTATCGAACACGGCCATAGTGCCAGGTTTTGCCGCCAGAGCTGCTGCCAGATCAGGGGGAATCTCTACGGTGCGTGGCTCAATATCCAGTTCCAAAGTCACTTCCACCACGTCACCGGCCTCAACGCCAGCCGCTTTCCTGTGTTCGGCGCTCAAGGGTAACATGAACACATCACCATAAGCGGCAACTGTGCTGCGATAGGTGTAACCATTCAGGCTTACTTTGACCTTCGGCCGTTTGCCCACTCCCAGCGCCGCCACCGCTTCTGCCGAAACAACCAAGCCAGTGGCATTCACCTTTTCATCTTTCAACACAGAGGTCATAAAGGTCGTTTTCATAAGCTCCTGGATAGATAATCAAAGATTACGCAGATAAGAAAATCTGCGTAATCTTTGATTTACTCTTATTGTGTGGGCTAATGCTCGTGTTGTCTCCGCAACGGGCAATTAGGGCTACTCGCGTGCTTGTAATAAGGCGGCAATATCAATCTTCTTTATCTGGAGCATGGCTTGCATCACCCGCTGTGCCTTTTCCGCATCTTCGTCTTGCATCAGTTCGCCCAAAATGGTGGGAATAATTTGCCACCACAGACCATATTTGTCTTTTAGCCAGCCACACATACTTTCTTCGCCGCCGTCGGCCGTCAATTTATACCAGAAGTGATCTACTTCTGCCTGGTCTTTGCAGTTAACATAAAAAGACACCGCCTCGGTAAATTGGAAACGTGGGCCGCCGTTTAGGGCCATAAATTGCTGCCCGTCAAGCTGGAACGTAACCATAAACACCGCTCCATCCGGCCCCCGCGAGACACTGCCCAGGCTGGAATTGGGGAATAGGGAGACGTACAACTTTGCCGCCTCTTCCGCCTGATTATCAAACCATAAGTAGGGAACTATTTTTTGCATATTCATTTACATCCCTGCCAGTATCTCATCCAGACGTTCGTAGCCTTCGTTGACGCCGTATTCCATGCCGGATTCGATCATCCCATCCCGGTCGGCGACGGACTGATAGACAGATTGGCTGGTGATGCGGGTACGGCCGTGTGGCAATTCCTCAAACACGGCCGTTTCCAAAATGACATGGCCGCTTTCTGGCAGCCCCTCATATTCAAATGTCCCAATCAGGCGTTCGGGAGCTTTCACTTCATGGTTCACACCGTGAAAGGCGTATTCGTTGCCTTCTGCATCCTTTTGGGTAAAACGCCAGCGGCCACCGCTGACCGGCTCAAAAATTTCAAAAGTGGTGGTCAGCCCACGTGGCCCAAGCCATCGGGCATACAGGTCGGGATCGGTGTGCGCCCGGAAGACAAGTTCACGGGGGGCGTCAAATTCTCTGGTGATGAAGAGTTCTTGTTTGCCGGGTTCGGCCGTAATGATGGTTTTATTCTTGCTGCTCATGTTCGTTCTCCTTTTTTTGTAATTCTTGCAGCAGTTCATCTAATCGTTCGTACCGCTGCTCCCAAAGCTGCTGATATTGCGCCAGCCAATCCGTCACCTCGTCCAATTTTTGTGGTTGTACTTCGCAGTATCGTTCACGGCCGTGACGCTGCACCACCACCAGCCCACATTCGGCCAAAATCTTGATATGTTTGGAAACAGCCGGGCGGCTGATGGCAAAATGGTCAGCCACACCATTTACCGTCAGGTTTTGCCGAGCCAATAATTCTAGTATTGCGCGGCGGTGCGGATCAGCTATTGCTTGAAAAACATCTCGTCTCATCATATGTAACCAATTGGTTACAAGTATTGTAGCACAAGACTGCATATAAAACAAGTGTTCTATATTTTTGGTGCATCTTGGCTGAATATGGGGATAATCAGGGCATGGCAAAACATAAAGACCGGGAATTTGGGCAGGAGTTGTTTGCGAAGTTGGAACAGTTAACGGAAACGGTTGATCGGGTCGGAGTCGAGGTTTTAACCGGCCCTCCCGAACTGCGCAAAATGAAGAAGTTCCGCTTTCAACTGCTGCACCGCTGGCTGGTGGCGCAGTTCGCTCCCTGCCGCGTGGCGGACATTGCCGGGGGCAAAGGTCTGCTGGCTTACCTGCTGCAAGAAAGCGGCTGGCAGGCTACCGTCATTGATCCCCATTACCAGCCGCTTACCGACAAATACAAAGACATCACGACCGGGCAGCGCGTGAAGCTAGACATGACAATCAGCGTGCCACACATCAACAAACCATTCACCAGAGAGATGGCGGCCGATTTTGATCTGCTGGTAGGGATGCACGCCCATGGCTGTAATGTGGAGATTATTGAGGCGGCGGCCCAGTCTGGTTGTGGCTTTGTTCTGTTTCCCTGTGGGGTGATTGGCGAACCGTTTGTGCCCCCGCCGGGTGAACAT
Organism: uncultured Ardenticatenaceae bacterium; assembly: GCA_964467705.1. Classification (GTDB taxonomy): domain Bacteria; phylum Chloroflexota; class Anaerolineae; order Promineifilales; family Promineifilaceae; genus CAADGU01. The sequence continues at coordinate 9,293 of CAYXUZ010000137.1, forward strand.
TGGTGGGAAAGTCTGGCGGCGTATGCACTGCGGCAAGGGCACAGGGTTGTCCCATTTCGATTGAACTTCAAGGGGCAGAATATCGGTTTATACGGGGCAAAACGAGGAAGGGGATAAAAAAAACGGCCGTTACCAGGGTTTCTGGCAACGGCCGTCTGTTGATTTGCACTGATGTTGGCTGCCCGGTTAAAAGAGCAGTTCACACTTACCAGCGGCGGTTGCTGTTACCCCCACCACTTTTTGAATAATCATTACGGCGGTTACGGTTGTTACCACCATATTGACCACCGCTACGCTGTCCGCCACCACCGGATGAACGTTCCTCACGGGGTTTGGCTTCGTTGACACGCAGGTCACGGCCGTCAATATCTTTGCCATCCAACGCCTTAATCGCAGCATTAGCGGCCGATGTCTCCATCTCCACAAAACAAAAGCCACGGAAACGACCAGTATCCCGGTCTGTAATCATGGACACGGATTCAACAGCACCATGCTCGGCGAACAGTTCACGAACTTGCTCTTCGGTGGCGTCAAACGACAAATTTCCTACATACAATTTTTTCGACAATTTATTCAGGTCTCCTAAACTCAACTCTGCGCTGATTATTGCATATTCCAGCCCAGACACCAATATTAACAGTGGCAGCATACACACATTTTCAAACAATACCAGCAAAACGACCATTATCGAGGCATACGCTTATAAATGCCTGCCTATCCGGCTGTGTCGAGTACAAGGCAGTTGCTTTCAGTCAGAACTCGCCGTACATAACGGCTGTTACCCCTACTTTCGTCTCGTCCATTGCCACCCGCGTGTGATTTGCAGACGGCCAGGGCGAGGTGGTTGGTGACAAGGTTTTGATGAATAGCCCGAGTATTTCCCAACCACCCCACTCCCGACGAGGGTCATTCGATAATCACCAGGTCGCTGGCGCTACGGCCGAACGTTTCCGGCGCATACATCTCTTCCGCTTTGGTTGGCGGCGTCACAAACGTGCCCGGCGTGGTGGCGCGGGTGACGTAGCTGTATTCATACACCCCTTCCCACAGCAGCGTGCTAAATGCCTCCAACCGCTCGTCGCGCATATTCTCATGGTCATACCAGCTACCCCACCACCACCAATACGGCGACGGCGCGGCGTTCGGATCGGGCGGGATGCTTTCGGAGACGGCCAACGCGGTGTTGATCGGCTCTAAACCGGCGGGCAATGGGTCAACCAGGGCCACATGGTAGCGACGGTTATCGGCCACCATTGTCAGCTTCACCCGCACCCGCGCCCCCAGGCGAATGTGCCAGTTGCCGTCGGCGTCCTGATACACATCCTCCGGGTCATCCACCGCTTCGTAGGTACGCTGCACTACAAACCCACGATCCAGCGCCTCCAACGTCAGGTCAGACGGGGCATAGTTCAGGGCCAGGCGGTAGTAGAGACGGCCGTCGCCATCCTTACTCTCGCGCTCGGCATCGGAGCCAACACGGCACTG
>CAYXUZ010000137.1:10787-12961 GCA_964467705.1 uncultured Ardenticatenaceae bacterium
CCGTCGCCATCCTTACTCACGATCAAGTCCTGTGCCGATTCGCCTGTTGCCAAATAGCTCATCGGAATCTCCATCTGGTACCGTTCCGTCGTCCGCCCCTCAAACTGCTGCCCACCGGCGTAGCTGTCGCCCAGCCAGATTTGGGCCACAAAGTTCGGCGTTTGCGCTTCAAAGGTACGGAAATAGTTATCCAGCGCCAGCAGGATGAAGACATTTTCCTGACTATTACCCCAATGCCCGGCTGTACGGTGTGCCAGCAGACCATTCACCACTTTGGGAATCAGGTCATTTTCCGGGTCTTGCGTAATCAAGGTATTGAGAATCACGCCATCGGTGCGCCGGTCGGAGTGCAGCATCAGGTAGTCGCCGTCGCCGTAGCTGGTGGTGAAGTTGGCGGCCCCGGCCGTTTCTACAGCGCGGTTGTTGATGTGCTGCTGGATGGCAGCCACATCGGCGGCCGCACCGGGATCGGTTGCCAGCACCGGCCACAGCCAACCTAACGTTTCCAACGGCAGGTTTTCCAGTCCGGCCTCATTGAGCAGATTCCGCGCTTTGGCCGCGTCGCTGTCCCCGGCCAGATGGCGCACGTAGAGGGCATACGCGCTCAGCCCCCAGCGGGTTTCCTGACCATACCAATCCGGGTAATGCTCTTCAATCTGCTGCAAATAGGCCAGCAATTGTAAATAATTCAACGCCGTCTCTTCGGTTGCTACGGCATATCCCTTTTGTCGGGCCATCACCAGGGCATGGGCTACATGGATGGAGTTGAAGGGGATGGATTCACGGCCGCGCTGCCAGTAGGGTAAGCCGCCGTCGCTGTTTTGCATGCCCTGAAGCGTTTCAATGTCGCGCTGCACGGCCGTCCCCATCTCTTCTGGTGTGGGCAATCCATCGGCTTCAAACGCGCCCAACACATCTTGCAAAGCGGCTACCGCCAGGATGCGCGAGGCCAACTCTTCCGACGATTCATAGCGGTAGCTGGTCAGGTAGAGCACCGCGTCGGTCAACGCCTGCAACGCGGTGGACGAGGTGCCAATTTCCAGCCCGCCGTAGCCGGTAATCACGCCGGAAGGCATCACAAACGGCTGCGCCACCGCACCCGCATCCAGTACGCCGTAGGTGGCAAACGCTTCGGTGGTGGCGGGGGTGTAGACGGGCAGTTCAATAGTAGCCGCGTCGGCATAGGGGCCGGAGACGGCCGCTACCTGGAACCGGGCCGTACCTGCGCTTTCCGTCGTCGCCGGGAAGCGCACCTCGATGCGGTCGTTGGCGGGGATGGTCACACGCTGCCCCTGCACGCCGGTCAGTTGCAGATTGGTAGTTTCCAGAGCCACGTCCACCGTCATCGGCTCGTCGGTCTGGTTTTGCAGGACAACGGGTAGTTCAAACTGGTCGCCAAAGTTGAGGAAGCGGGGGGCGGACGGCCGTACCATCAAAGGCAATCGCGCCGTCAAATTACTTTCACCCGCGCCAAATTGCCGGTCACCGGCAACGGCCATGCCCATCAGCCGGTAGCGGGTCAGATTGTCCGGCAGGGTGAACGTGACCTGCGCCTGCCCGTCAGCGTCCGTCTGCACAGTGGGGGCAAAAACGGCCAGCGGATCAAAGTTGGTGCGCACCTGAATGGGGGTTGTTGCCGTGCCTGTGTCGGCGTCGGCGGCAAAATTCATTGCACCGTCGGCCGTCTGGGTGGCCATGGGCATGGCTGCCGGGGCTTCCATTTCCATCGCGGCCTCCTCTACTGCTTCTCCGCCTGATGATCTGGATAACAGGTCGTCACTTGGGGCAATGACGGACTGGTCGGCCAGAGATTCGGGGTTGACCAGGAGGATGCTGTCACGGCCGTAGCGCTGTTCCAACCACGTCCATATCGGTTGGTAAAAGGTGTTGAGCGGGTTGCTTAATTGGTAGCCGGTCAGGGCCAGAATCGCCTCGTCCACCGCCCACAGGGCAACTTCGGCGTTGGGCACGGGCTGGCCGTTAGCGTCGGTAACGGTGACGGTGACAGCGGTTTCCGCGCCCGGTTCCAGCTCCGCCGCCTGCGGAGCGACGGTCAGCGTCAGTTCGCGGCTGTAGGGGGGCACGCTCAGGTTGAGTGAGCCGCTGGCATACGCCGGGCGCGGCGGCACATCGGGCAGGGCGTTGCCCTGGTCATCGGTGCGCGGCGCGCTGCC
>CAYXUZ010000137.1:12971-17844 GCA_964467705.1 uncultured Ardenticatenaceae bacterium
GGTTGGGTGGTCAGGTTGCCGCCGGCGGTCAAAATCAACAGCCCTTCGCCCGCGCTAAAGGGAGATTGCACCAGGATTTCGGCCGTGTCGCCGGGCTGGTACTCCTGCCTGTCGGGGATGAGGGTGGCGTTTTCATGATCCACCTGGCGCTGGATGGGCTGTGTGCCGCCGCTGACCCAACGGGTGAACTTGCTCTGGTTTTGACGGCCGTCAGCATCGGTGACGACGGCCGTGATCTCATACGTGCCCCCCTTTTCTGTGGTAAAGGTGCAGGTGACGGGTTCGCTCGTGGAAGCAACGGCACAATTTTGCACGTCAACCGCTTCTTCCACCCATTGCCCATTTTTCGTTGTCCATTCCAGGCGGGCGGCCTGCATGTTCACATTCATGCCGGGCACGGCATTGCCATCAATATCGGTGACGATGGCTTCGATGTCCAGCGGTTCGCCCTGCTCCACAAAGGTGCGTGGACTGCGCAGGCCCACGTAGAGACTGGACGGGTGGACGAGCAGATTGGTGGAAGCCGCCCACGCCTGCCGGTTCACATCCATCACGCTGGCGTCGGCATTGACGGTGAATGGGCGGTTCCCCTCCATCGCCTCAAAATCAATCTGCAAGAAGTGTTCGCCGTTGCCATCCGTGACGCCGCTACACGTTTCCACCACCTGATCAGTTGGATAGGGGAAACCGAATCCACGGCCGAATGACTCTTCCATGCCAAAGCCGTAATCAAACCACCACCAGGGTATCCATTCGCCAAAGGTGAACTCTGACCAGCCGGGTGGGCTGTATTGGCCGGGGGTGGAGGTGACGGTCCAGTTGACTTCGGCATTGGGCAGCGGCCCACCGGCAAAGTAGCTGGCAGACACAGCCACGGTGGCGGCGTCGTTGACGACGTAGGGGCCAACGCTTTCCTGGCGCGCGCTCACTTCAAATTCGGGGCGGCGGAACTCCTGCACCTGGAATTGATGGTAGTAGTCCCAGCCGGGCAGGTTTTGGCCGCCACCCTGCACCTGCATATTGATGGAGGCGTAGCCCAGGTTGCTGTTTTCAGGGATGGTGAAGTTGAGATCGAAGCCGCCAAAAGCGTTGACGGCCGTTTCCCCCGTCCCAATCTCGTTCCCTTGCGGATCATACACCTGGTAGGTGATGCCGGTGGCCTGTGCGCCGGGCAGGGTGATGGCCCCGGTGGCGCCGTCAATGTGGCGCAGCCACCCTTTCACATGCACTTCCTCGCCGGGGCGGTACATGGCCCGGTCATCAAAGATGTGCCAGCGCAGTTCGTTGGTGGTGGGCTGTGGCTGCCAGCCATATTCGTCGTAGTAGTAGCTGCTGATGGGCAGGACGGCCGTGTCCTCCCCCTGCCGCGCCACGATAGTGGTAATGCCATTGGCGGGCAGGTTCACCCGCGCCAGTCCGTCGGCGTCGGTAACGGCTTCCAGGCTGCCATTGCCAGAGGTAATAGCCACGCCGGAAAGCGGCGAGCCGTCGGCCAGAGCGGTAGCCCGGACAACCAGTTCATCATTGTCGCGCATGGCGTCCAGCCCAATTTGCGTGGACTGTACCCAGGGGTGAATGGTCTGGTAACGCTGCTGCCACAGGTCGGCAAAAAAGCCTTGGGGGGGGCGGATGACGACGATGAGATGTTCACTTTCGGTCAATGGAGCAGAGAGGTTCACGGCCGTTTCCGTCAACACATCTTCTTCGCTGCCCGTTTCCACCATTTCGTCATACACCAGACGGCCGGGCGGGGTCGGTGGCGCTTCGCGCTGGTCAAAATCACGCCGGTAGGCCATGTACGCATCCCAATCTTCGGGAGTGACGGCGTAAGCCTGCACGTGTAGTTCGTCGTGGTTCATCACGTACAGCGTCAATTGTGGCTCACTGGACGAGGGGTCGAGGGTGACGAGCATATCGCCGGGGCCGCTGATGAAGGGTTCGGCCGTGCCCACCTCAAACCGCAGCGTCTCCGAATCGCCCAACGTCTGGCCGAAGATGTCCTGGATGCTGCTGTCTAAGGTGACGCGATAGGTGGTGCGCCCTTTGGTCACACCCTGAATGGTAAGTGAACTGTAGCTCAGGTCAACGGTCGCACCGGGCAGTTCCGGCTCAATACGGATCATCGTTTCCTGGAACGCTTCTGGGTCGAGCGGATTGTTGAAGTTGATGATGAAGGGGGTGAGCGGCGGACATTCGCCATCATACCAGCCGCAGGTGTAATCGCTGATTTCCAGCGGCGGGTAGGTGTAAAACTGAAAAGATTGGGCCTCGGTGGTCAGGCGCGGCCCTTCGGCAGACGGTGTACCGGGGCCGATGGTGACATCAATGGCGGCGTCGGCGGGCAACGGCCGTTCTGGTCGCAGCGCCAGCCAGTAACCATCACGGGCATACGATACCGTCCGGCTGATGGTCTCGTCGGCGGCAATTTCTGATGAAGAAGACAGCCGGATGGATTGGGGATCGCCGTCGGCGGTGAGTTGAATGGTGGCGAGGACGGCCGTTGGGTCAATCAGTTGGTCAAACTCAATAAAAACAATTGGCTCCAACGGCTGCGAATCATAGGTGGGGTAGCTGGAAACCATTTGCACGGGCGGGGTGCTGAACGTCCAGCGCACCGTTTCTGCCAATTCACCGCCAGTCATAGAGGTCGTTCCGGCGGGAATTTCGGCCACAAATTCGGTGGCCATCGGCAGCCGGTCAATGGCGGTCGAGTCCAATTCAAACCGCAGCGTTTGTGGGCTGACCCACTGCCAGGTGCCGGGCAGGTTGGGCGTGAGGGTGACGGGCACGTTTACGGCCGTCAGGCTTTCCAGGTCGGTGAGCGGCACCATTGGTTGGTTAAACGTCACGTTCAGGAACGGGGCCAATCCCACGTCTCCTTCGGGCGAGTAGCGCAGCACTTCCAGTGGGCCTTCGGGCACGGCCGGAGCCACATAATCGGTGGCTGGGGGTGGGAAGGTCTGGGTGATGGTCTGGCCGGGCAGGGGTGGCGGCAGCAGTTCTTCCGGCAGGCGGAAGGGTTGGCTGTCGCCCATTTCGCCGGTCAATTCCGGCAGGCGGGCCAAAATGGCGGCGATCTCGGCCTCGGTGAGCGGGTCGCCGGTGACGGGCAGCTGTGCCTGGAAGGTGTCGGGGCTGGCCTGCCCTTCGCTGAGGCGGATTTGCAGTTTGGCGGCCGTTTCGGTGAAGCGGTTGGAGGAGGTGGTGGTGGTGGATACGGCCGTTTCCAGACCAAATCCTGTATCTACCTGGTTCGTTCGTAAAATGGGGTTGGTGTAACCGCCATCACCCTGGTCGCGCTGGCGCAGCCAGACGGCCCCTAATGCCAGCCCGATAACAGCGATGCCTGAAATCGCCAGTAAGATAAGGTTACGTTTGCGTTTATTTCCTGATTGTGTTGTTTGAGACATGTTCCTCTCCTTTGGGAGTCAGCAACGTTAAACACTTTGCCAGGCAAAGTCTAGCAGATAAACGCTTCTGATGGGCAATTGGTTCCCGATAGAGAAAAAGCTGACATTCAGCGTGAATTTTGGCGATATTTGGTACTTGGAAGAATTGAGCGGCATCTTCCAAGATGCATTGTTAGTCACAGCTTCTCCTTTGCACATGTTCATGATTTCCGGGAAGGAAGGGCTGGATTCAGTGGGGAGGATAGTTTACAAATTTCTCTTTACCAAAGGTGCAGGGCTTGAGGATACACCCTCCCTTGTTGGCATCTTTTGAGATGAAGTGAGGCGACGATGATTGAAGAACAACAGCAGTTGAAAGAAGAAGAAAAGAAAGTGTTGAATGATCGGCTAGAGCGCATTGGGTGGGCTTTTTTCCTGATTATGATTGGCGGGCTGGCGTTGGTACCGGGCGATCAGGTACCGGAAGGTACATGGCTGATTGGCGCCGGGCTGATTATGCTTGGCCTGAATGCAACTCGTTTGCACTACAACATCAAAATGAGCGGGTTTTCGCTCGTGTTGGGTGTTATTGCTCTGGCATCCGGCCTGGGTGATCTGGTGGGTTATGACCTGCCTCTCATTCCCATTCTGCTGATTATTTTTGGGATGTCACTGCTGGCACGGCCGTGGCTGGAAAACAAAACAGAATAGGGTGTAGCGTGGGTTTACGCTACACCCTACCTAGTTATGGCGTAGCCACGAAGTTCATCACCCCGGCCGTGCCGTCAGCCTGGGTGTAGAAAAGCTGCCCGTTTGTTTGCAGGAAGCCTTGTTCATTGAGGATTTGTTCCCAGCGGTAGCCAGTGATGGCTGACAAACCGGCCAGATAAGCCTGTTCCTGCTGCATAATGGCCTCATCACACAGCATCAGCGTGGAGAGAATACCCGTTACCTGGAAGAAATCATCCACCGGGACAATCGTGCCGGAGTAGTTGTTACAACCGGCGTTGCCGGAAATGGTTTCATTGGCAAAGTGGGCGGTAATTTCCGTGCCTTCCAGAATGGGCTGCGGCGCGTCGGCCGGGCCAAAGGATTGCAGGTAGAAGGTACGGCCGTCAGCTTCCGCAGTAGGCGCATCGGGTGCAGGTGGCGGAGTGCCCTGGGGCACAAAGCGCATCGTACCGCTGTCAAACACCTGGTCAATAAATAGGTTGTCGTTTTGAATGAAGTAAATGGCCGCATTGCTGAGCTGGGTCAGGAATTCTGTTGCCTGGGAATCTTCCGGGCAGGCCATCATGGTGGAGGGGCCGGGCGTGATGGTGATGCTGCTGCCATCGGTGGTGTAGCTGGCCAGGACGGTGTTGCAGTCAGCCTGAATCTGGGCGCTGCCATCGGCGTTGAAGCGGATGACGTAGCGGGTAGGGTCACTCACAAAAACTTCGCCATCTACGGGGTTGGTCGTGGAGACCCATTCCCAGGGTGTG